>JAAUSY010000134.1 GCA_012032475.1 Chloroflexaceae bacterium | reverse complement strand
CGGTTGCCCCGGCCCGGACGGTTTTCTGGTTCTGCTTCCTTTGCCGTTGCCGCTGCCGTTGTTTTTTTCGTGGCCGCGGCCCTGGGCGACTGCCGCCAGCACGCCCGGAACAACGCGCTGGGGCGCAGGGTCCTTCACATAGACAAACGCCCCCCCGATTTCGAGCAGGCGAAACTTATCATAGATGTTCCAGAGGGTTTCGGAAAACCCAAGGAACAACAACCCTCCCTCATTGAGCGTGTGGTAGAAGCGGTCAACGAGCGAGCGAAAGGTTGCCAACTCAAAGTAAATCGTCACATTCTGGCAGAAGATGATATCGAGGTGATGGGCACGGGGAGGAAACGGGTCAAGCAGGTTGAACTGCTCGAAGTGTACCAGGGAGCGCACCTCGCGGGTAACCGCCCAGGATTCGGAGCGCGGCTCAAAGTAGCGCTCGCAAAGCCCCGGTGTGACATTGCTGAGGGTACGCCCCCGATAGACCCCCTCGCGGGCTTTTGCCAGTGCAACGTGGCTCAGATCCGTCGCCCAGATATCCACCGGGCGGGGCAGCAGACGCCCAAGGGTTTCCAGAACGGTGATCGCCAGCGAATAGGGTTCCTCGCCAGTGGAGCACCCCGCACTCCAGAGCCGCAGCGATGCCCCCACCGGCTTCCGGCGGTGCATCTGCGGGAGCAGCACCTCGCGCAGGGCTTGCATATGCGGCTGGTTGCGGAAGAAGACCGTCTCATGGTTCAGCACCAGTTCCGAAAGCTGATGCAGTTCGTCCCGACCCGCCGGCTGCGAGATATGCGTGAGGTAGGCGGTAAGAGACATCCCCTGTTCTCGGATGCGTGCGGCGACCCCCGACGCCAGGACACGCTGGTTGGCCTGGTCGAGGTAGACCCCGCTATACCCCGCCAGGATATCCCGGAGCGTTTCAAAGTGCCCCTCCTGAAAGAGCAGGTCCGTTGCAGGCCTCTGGGGTCTGGGGATTGCCGGTCCCATACTTGCCTATCCCCCCTCGCTGAAGCGCGTCTGGAGCGCCTGAATGATACCTTCGGGCGGCAGGATCTCGTCAACCACGCCCAGTTCGATGGCTGCTCGCGGCATGCCATAAATCGAGCAGCTTGCTTCGTTCTGGGCAATCGTATAGCCCCCGGCCAGGCGGATGGACTGCATCCCCAGGGCCCCGTCGCGCCCCATCCCGGTGAGCAGCACGCCCGTGGTTGCGGCTCCGAACACCTTTGCGCCGCTCTGCATGGCAACATCCACCGACGGGCGCTGGAACGATGGCTCCACATCCAGGTGAACGACGCCATCCGGCTGAATCAGCAGGTGGAAGCTGTCCGGAGCGACTAACACCGTGTTGACAGCAACGCGGTCTCCCTCAGCCGCCAGGCGTACCGGAAGCTGACAATGCCCGTCCAACCATTCCACCATCCCCGCGCTGAATCCTTCCGCAATATGCTGAACGACCAGCACCGCGGCCCCGAACCCGCCTGGCAACCCTTTGAGGATTTGTTGCACCACCCGCGGCCCCCCGGTTGAAGCCCCGATGATGACCAGGGAAAACGACCGTTCTGCCGGGCGACGATAGACCATCGTACCATCGGGTTCTTTTTTTTTCTGCGAAGCTGGCTTCCGCTGCGTGGGGTTGCTGGTTGGCTGCGGGCCGCCAGAAGGCGGGAGCACCGGTGCCTCCTTCGGTGTCTCTCTGGGCGTCTCTTTCGGTGTCTCTTTCGGCAGCCGCGAACGCCTGACGGTCCAGCTTTCTGCTTCTTCTTTGGAAACCGCTTCCAGGCGGCGGCGTCCGCGCAGGTGCGTGACCACGCGTACCCGCGCCAGGAGCTTGACGCGGCGAATAAGCTCGCTGCGGGCCCGCTCCAGCGCATAGGGATTGGAGATATCGGGTTTCTCCATGACCTCCAGCGCCCCCGCGCCGAGCATCTTAAACGAGATATCCACGTCGTCACGGGCATACAGCGCCGTGATTGCCAGCACCGGCGTCGGGTTGAACGCCATCAACCGTTCGGTCGTTTCCAACCCATCCATCACCGGCATGCGCACGTCCATGGTGATGACGTCGGGGCGCAGTTCGGCCGCCCGATACAAGGCTTCGCGCCCGTTGGTCGCCTCGCCAACCACCTGAATATCCGGGTCGCTTTCGAGCAGCGCCCGGAGGGCACTCCGCAGCAGGGCCGAATCATCAACTATCAAAATCCGCAGCCGTTGGTTCATGGCTTCATGTACGACCGCTTCCGCCTACAATTCGAGGAGTTGTTTCACCCGATTGGGCAGGTTGAGCAGGTCAATGTCTTTGTTCAGGTATTCGTCAACCCCAGCCTCATACGCCGCACTCTTGTCATCGCTCGATGTCAACATGATGATGAGCAAATCATCGAATTTCGGGTCCTCGCGGAGACGACGGCACACCTCGTACCCATCCATGCCCGGCATCTGAACATCCAGCACCATCAGGTCGGGCACATCGCTTGCCACGATGGTCAGCGCATCTTCGCCGCTGTGGGCCAGGTTCACCGTATAGCCATACATCTCCAGGCGCATCTTGACGATGTCGGTCACCATCTTGCTATCATCTACCACCAGGATTTTTGGTGCCATGCTACGAACCTCATCGCTCTATGTGTCCTATCCTCCATACCCATCCCGCTGTTTCGTTTTCGCTTCTATCAGCGGTAGTATCATGTCTCATGGTTTCCCTTCCATGATAAGCATACCATAGGTCCGGCTGATGGAGTGGCTCCCCCCTCCCCTGAGCCATGCCCTACCCCTCGTGCCCCAGAAGTTGCTGAATGACGTTGAGCAGATTATCCTGGTTGAACTGGCTCTTCACGATATAGGCCTGAGCACCGGCCTCCAACCCGCGCCGCCGGTACTCGTCCGAAGCCAGGCTGGTAATGATGACCACCGGCAAATCGTGTTCTCCCAGTTCTTCCCGAATGCGCGAGGTGAGTTGAAACCCATCCACTTTGGGCATCTCAACATCCGTGACAACCAGATCGTAGGGTTGCATGCGAAGTTTGTCAAGCGCGTCGTGCCCATCTATGGCCGCGGTCACATCGTAGCCCGCCGATTGCAGAATGCTGCGGATGAGTTCTCGCGTCGTGAAGGAATCCTCGGCTATCAGCAGCCGGGGGCGGCGGTGGGGCTGAAGGGGCGTGGCCGATCTGGTGACGCGAGGCTGAGCAATGCCGCGGGCGGCCTGAACCAGGGCGACCGGGTTGAGCAGCAGCACCAGTTGCCCATCCCCAAGCTGGACCGCCCCGTTGTAGCGCCGCTGCCGCTCGAAGACGGGGCCAAGCGGTTTGACCACCGCTTCGCGCTCGTCAAGAAGCTGGTCTATGAGCAGGCTCATGAGCTTCTTCGAACTGCCGATGAGCACAGCAGGCTCGCGGTTGCCGTGCTGAAAGGGGGTTTCTGCCTCGATATTCATCAGGTCGGCCATCCGCATCAGTGGAATAACCTGCTCATCGTGGGTAATCATCTCCCGCCCTTCGAGGGTCCGGATGTGGTCCTGGTGCGCCCAGATAATCCCGTGGCACCCCGACGCCGGCAGGGCAAACGTATATTTTCCAACGCGTATCAGGAGGATGCGCGTGGTGACGATGGTGAGCGGCAGAATGAGGGTGATACGTGTGCCCTTCCCCACCTGCGATTCCAGGCTGACTTGCCCCCCCAGTTCATTGATATTGGTACGAACGACATCCATGCCAACCCCGCGCCCGGAGATGTCGGTAATCATCTGGGCAGAGCTGAAACCAGGCAGAAAGATGAGTTCCAGCGCCTCCTGGTCGGATAGGAGTGCCGCGTTTTCCTTCCCAATCAGCCCTTTTTGCACGGCAATCTCGCGGAGTTTCTGGGGGTCCATCCCGCGGCCATCGTCGGCAATGGTAAGATGCACTTCCCCGCCGGTCGCCCCGGCCGATATTTCAAGCTGCCCCTGGCGCGGCTTTCCGCAGGCCACCCGTGCGTCGGGCGGCTCAATGCCATGATCCACCGCGTTGCGGACCAGGTGGAGCAGCGGGTCGTTGAGTGCCTCCAGGAGCTTGCGGTCCAGTTCCGTCGTTTCCCCGCGGAGGTTCAGCTCAACCTCCTTGCTGGTGGCGTTTGCCAGTTCGCGCACGGCCCGCGGCAGCGTGGTGAACACCGTCGAAATGGGCAGCATCCGGGCGGCCATCACCTCCTGTTCCAGGTCGCCAATCAGCATCCCCTGCTGGTCCACGTAGCGGCTAAACCGGTCAAGCTGGGTGCGCACCAGCTGCGAAGACTGGTCGCCCTGGTTCAGGAGCGTGTTGATATGCTGGCTCAGGCGCTGGCGCTGGTGGGGCGAGAGGTGCAGGTCGCGAAACAGCGCCTCAAGGGTCAATAGTTCCCGCTCGTGCGCTTGCAGCACGGCGTTCAGTTCATAGAGCAAGGCAGCGTGGTCGGTGAGCATCTGGTGACCAACGACGAGTTCGCCGGTCAGGTTAATGAGCTTGTCCAGCCGGTCAACGCGCACCCGCACGGTCTGGAGCTTCGGGGCACGCGGCGGGATGGCGGGGGTGGAGGTGGGTGGGAGGGACGGAGTGGCCGGCTGGCTAACTTTCGTTTGTGGCTCATCGGGCGGTGATGGCTCTGCCGCGCCCGGCTGGTAGAGGGAAGGAGCAGGAGCAAAAGCGGGAGAAGAGGGCAGCGGCGATGGCTCGGTCTCGGTCCTGGCCTGTTCGGCTTCGAGCTTCGCCTTGCGCCGGGCGCGGCGTTCTTCGGTGGTTTTGGGACGCTGCGCCTCAGAAGATTCCCCGGCGGCTCCGGCGGATGACGCTGCGGTGTGGTCCGTTGGGGTCCGGGTTGGGGATTGGGGGGCATCTCCGGTTTCCAGGCTGCGGTTGAGCCTGTCTACCAGTTGGTCAACCTGGACATTCGCCGTCCCCCCTTCAAGCGCCGCGGTAGTCATTTCGAGCAGCGCATCGCCGCTCTTCAACAGGTCGTCTATCAGGGCGCGGTCCAGGGTGTGGGTGCCCGCTCGGATGGCTCCCAGGATGTTTTCCATGGTGTGGGCCAGCCGTCCGATAGCGCCAAACCCCAGGAGGCGCGAGGAGCCTTTGATGGTATGCATCGCCCGGAAGATGGCGTCGAGTTGCTCACGCGCTCCCGGCTCATCCAGGTTCGAAGCCCGTTCCAACACGAGCAGGCCGTCGCTGAAGATACGGAGGTTCTCCGTTGTTTCTTCCCGGAACTGGGCGTAGAATCGTGAGAGGTCCATAGTTTATAGTTTTTCGTTGTCGTCGTTGTCGTCTGCGCGGTTCTGCGGGCCGTTCTGGGCGCGGCGCTGCTACTGGTGCGTAATCCCGTGCAACCGGTCGGCAATGGCTGTGAGCATCGAAGCGGATTCGGCCATCTGGCGCGACCCGGCGGCGGACTGGCGGGCCACTTCGGCAATTTCGCGCATGGCCTCGACCACCTGTTCGCTGGCGCTCTGCTGCTGTGCGGTCGCCATCCCAATCTCGGCGGCGCTCTGGGCGGTGCGTTCCGCGACCATCAGAATGGTGTCCATCACCTGCCCGGCGCGATAGGAAAGCTCGGCTCCGCGCTCCACTTCCTTGCCGCCCTCTTCGGCGGCCAGCACCGCGGCGTTGGTTGCCTGACGAATTTCGGCAATCATCCCCTGCACTTCTTTGGCCGCGGCGAGGGTTCGGTTTGCCAGGCTCTTCACCTCGGCGGCAACCACGGCAAAGCGCCGTCCGTGTTCGCCGGCCCCGGCGGCTTCGATGGCCGCGTTGAGCGCCAGCAGGTGGGTGCTATCGGAAATATCGTCAATCAAGTCTATGATTTCCCCGATTTGCTGTGAGCGTTCGCCCAGGCTCAACACGCGGGTGGAGATATCTTGCATGCGCACGCGGATGCGTTCCATCGCCTGAACGCTCTCGTCCACGGCTCCCTGCCCATTGCTCAGGTGCTCCAGGGTTTGCTGGGCAGCCTGCGCCACATGCTCCGCGGACTGGGCAATCTGGCGGGCCGTTGCCCCCAGTTCCTCAACGGTGGTGCTCACCTCAGAAACAGCGCTGGCCTGCTGCGTGGCTCCGCTGGCCTGCTGCTGCGAAGTTATCTGGAGTTGCGAGGCTGCCGCCGAAAGTTCGCTCCCCAACTCAATTTGCTGGTTGCTCTTGTCTTCCAGCTGCGTCGTCCGGTCGAGCAATTCTTCCGCCTGCCTATCGTAGTTGACCAGCGCACGGGTCAGGTCCCGGCTGGTGACCCACGAAAGATAGGCCAGGATGCCCCCGGAGGCGAAGAAGAAAGCCAGGAAGACGTAGGGTCCGCTCACTCCCAAGTCAGAAACGGGCGTCAGGTCCAGCACATCCTGCGTGATGACCGAAAGGGTGTAGCACACGGCGGCAAAGATGCTGACATAGAGCACATCTTTGCTCCTTCCGAGTAGTCCGGCTGCGGCGATGGGCACGAAGTAGCCAATCACCCCAGGCCCGCTGTTCCCATCGCTCCCCCCAAAGAGATACAGCGACAGCGTAAAAATGAGCACCATGCCGTAGGAATAGACGTGCCCGGCGGCGGTGGTCTGGCCGCGCTGCGCCAGGAGGTAGGTCACGCCGCAGATGATGAGAATGACCAGGGCGACGGTGGTGAACGGGAGCAACGACCCGCTGGCGTGCCCCACCACGCGCAGGATGAGCATGAGCGCAGAAAAAACCACCAGGATAGCCCCGGTGCTGAGGGCCAGTCGTTGAAACAACTGGACAATATCGCGCTCAATGATGTGCTTTCCCACCAGTTTCGGGTCGGGTGGGTGGGGGTTGACGTGGTTGGCGTGGTTCGAGTGGTTCGACAGGCTACTCAAGGTTTGTTCCATGCTCAATGCTACCCTCTTGCTTGTTGTGTTCTCTTGTGCGTTATGCTTCCCATCGTGCTTCCCGCCCCATGTTCAAGGCATCCTGGGCAATCCGGCACAGGTCGAGCACCAGCACCGGCACGTCGTGATAGAGCATTGCCCCTGGAAACCAGGGACGCCGGAGTTTCCGCGCAAAGAAGGGGGGAAACGCCTGGATACGTTCTCCTGGTTCCAGCCACATATCCTCGACGCGGTCAACCAGCAGCACCACGTTTTGGGTCGGGGTCGGCACCAGCAGGGCGTGGCGGCGAGTGCGGCCCGGCGGGTCCTGGGGGTCAAGCAGCGGCCCCAGTTCGAACCGTTCGGTGGGGGGGGCTTGCTCGCCGGGTTGCGCTCTGCTGGCTTCGCCGGTCATCACGCAGAGTTCCAGAATCTGGCTGCGCGGCGCGAGGTAGCGATGGCGGGAGGTCAGGATGAGCAAGAGCAGACCATCATACGACATGGCTTCAGAATCCATTTTGCAATGTGTTGATGACCGCCTCAAGTTCGAGCACCGCGACCGGCTGGTCATCCAGCCGGGTGAGCGACTGGAGCAGGCGAGACTGCTGTGAGTCAAGCCCGTCAGGAATCGCCTCCAACTGGTGGGCCGCCAGGTTGACCAGGTCTATCACCTCATCAACCAGGAAGGCTAGGTCAACTTCCCCCCGGTGGGTAATGACATAGCGTGTGGTTCGTTCTGGCGGCGAAACCGGCAGATCAAGCAGCAGCCGAAGGTCTACCACCGGCAGGATAATGCCGCGCTGGTTCAGGATGCCAGGCAGCACCGGGGGGGACCCCGGCACGGGGACCGGTTCGCGCCATCGGGTCACTTCGCGCACATCGGTTCCCAGGATGGTGTAGCGTTCGTGGCTCACCCGGACCAGCAGGTAGCTCCGGACGGTCTGTTCACCATCAGCCCTGGTGGTTTCTGCGGGGAGGGCAAAGGTCATGCTGGTTCCTCCGCCTGGGGGTGGGGGGGCTGCGTCCGTGCAGTCAGTTCGGCCTGAAGCCGCGCCAGTTCTGCGGCCATTGCGGTGAGTTGCTGTTCGGCCAACTGGCGGGCTTCGGCCTCCTGGCGCATCTGCTCCTCGGCCAACTGGCGGGCTTCGGCCTCTCGGAGCCGCGCCTCCGACTCCTTGAGCAGTTGTTGTTCAGCAAACTGGCGGGACCGAGCCTCGCGGTGCATCTGCCATTCGGCAAACCGACGGGCCGCGGCCTCTTCATCGGGGGCCAGCAGCATTTCCCCCCGGCGGGCATCTATCAATCGCAGGCGGTGGTCAACGATTTTGAGCCGTACTCCCACCTCCTGGCTCAGGAGCGACCCATCTTCGTTGGGCGAAATCGGGAGGTAGCTATCTCCTTCTCCTTGCAGGCGGTAGCCCTGAAGCGGGGGGCGCAGGTATTCCGCCAGCGGGTCGTAGAGGAAGTATTCCCTCACCTTCAGGGCGGCATAGGTGGTTCGCTTCTTGTGCTGGTCTTCGCGGCGCGTCTTGCGGGAGGTGATTTCGATGACCATAGCCGGCGAGCGCCCTTCTTCCCAGAGCTTGTAGATATGCCGCCGTCCCTTTGGCACCCCCTTCACCACGAATACATCCGGAGCCACGCTTGCTCTGGGGTTGCCTTCTTCGTAGTAGATGAACAGGTTCCCCGAAACGTAGATCTCCGGCTGTTCGCGGAAGAACTGCTTCAGCGTGTTGATGACATCCACCATTTCGTCACGATGAACATCGGTTTCGGCCATGGGTTGTCCGTCTGATTCCGGGTATTCGATGGCTCGTTCTGGTCGCGTGCGCTTCGCCACCGCACTTTCGGTGATGGTGATGGTATCCGTGTCTCTTTTCATAGATGTACCGCCCTCAACCTCGAACCCTGTTTTGGAGAAGCCGTTCTCTTCCAGTATAGCACAGGTGCCGGGGGTCAGGAAGGTCTTGCCTGGCGAACTGCCTCGAACAACGCCTGCACGGTGAGCGCCCCACTGATCATCAGCATCCCGACAAGAGCCGTGGGAGCGAGGACCCAGAGCCAGGGCACCGGCGCAGAACGGGCAATCACCAAGCGGTCTGGCGGGTCGGCTCCCGGTGCGATGATCTCCAGGGTGTGGGGGGATGTTTCCTGATTGAGCGCCTGGGGGAGCGTGGTGAGCGTTTGCTCGCCGGTGCGCAGCCCATCGCGCTCCAGCGTTGTCGAGTTCCCGTCCAGCGTGACGCGTTCCAGGTTTCCGGACAACCCGCCAACCAGGGTGGCACGGGTGCCGTTGAAGCGCAACCGCCACCCTCCGTCCACCGGCTCGATGGCCGGGTGATGCCAGGAATGCACCCCCACCCCGGCGATAGCCGGTTGTTCCAGGTAGGATTGGAGCCGGGTGTAGGCCGGAAGGAGCGTCCCATCGCGCTGCACCAGGGCAAAGTAGGGGGTCGGGTCGTCGGGGTCGGGGTCCTGGTAGCCCCCGTAGCGCAGCATCCAGACGTGCATCACCCCGACCCACGGCCATTCGTCGCGGGCCCGCTCAAGCATGTCAATGAGGTAGTCGGCTTTCTGCTGCTCGCTGACTGGCGCACCCCAGGTCATCCGCCGCGCTTCCGGGATGGTATCGGGGGCGCTGTTCCACCCGAACTCACTCACCCAGACGGCCTTGTCACCGTCGCCATATTGCTCCATCACCTCGCGGATGAGCACGATGCGGCTCACGTCGGTGCGCGTATCTATCGGGCGCAGCCAGGACCAGCTTTCCCACGGGCGCAGCCAGACATAGCGGTGCTCGTCGGGTGGCTGCCCCAGGCCATACGCCTGCCCCGACATGAGGTCGAAATAGTCTTTGCCGCCGGCCTGGTAGACTCGTTCGAGGTATTCCAGCTCGGTCATCGGGGCCCGCTCATCGAGGCCATCGGCGGGAGCCAGCGACGGGAACAGGACCACCGCCTCCGGGTTGGCGACTTTGGCGGCAGTGTAGCCAAACCGCAGCAGGTTGGTGAAGGCTTCGGGGTCTGGCTCCTGCCAGTTCCATTCGTTCTTCAGGTTGGGTTCGTTCCAGAGTTGGAAGAAGCGCACCTTGCCGCGGTAGCGACCGACTACCCGGCTGACAAAGGCGCTGTAGTCGCGGAGGTCGTCGGGCGGGCCGGTGGAGTTGGGGTCCCGTCGCAGACCCTCCTGGAAGGCAGGGCGGTGGATGGCCTGGGCGCGGGACCAGGCGGGTGGGCGGTCCAGGCGCAGCACCAGTTCAAGCCCCAGGTGGTGGGCAAGGTCAACGATGCGGTCGTATTTTGCCCACGCCGAAACGGCCCCCTGCGTTTCAAGGTTGCGGCGGTCTTCAAAATCGTTCCATCCGTGAATTTCAATATCTTCCCAGGGCACCTGCATTCGCACGTAGCGCACCCCCAGGTCGCGCACCAGTTCGAGGGTGCGGGTCACGACCGCCGGGTCTGGCTCCAGGTGCAGGTGGTAGAGATTGACCCCCACCTGCGGCCCATCTGCCCACGGGATGGGGGGGGCTTCGGGGTCGGGGGCAAAGGTGATGCCACGGTTGGCCTCGTTGTCGAGCCAGATGACCACCCCAAACGCCGCGAGGAGCAAGCTGTCCAGCAGGAGCAGCAGCAGGAGGAGGAGTGGCCGGGGGGGGCGGAGGGATGAACTGGTGTGGGTGGTCACGGGGTCTGGCTCCTTCGCTTATCTTCTTCCTGCGCCAGGTAGTAGGTCATACTGTGCAGGGCGGTAATCGGGTCAATGTAGCGCACGCAGATGCCATCGGGCACGCGCAGCACCACCGGGGCGTAGTTCAGAATGGCACGGATGCCCGCTGCGACCATGGTGTCAACAATGCTCTGGGCATGGGAGGCTGGCACCGCCACGACCGCGATTTTCACCCCCAGTTCGTGGATAACTCTCGCCAGGTCCTCATCGGGGAGGATGGGGAGATCCTCGATCACCTGCCCGACCTTGGCCGGGTCGTTGTCGAAGATGCCCACCAGCCGCACCCCCCTGGAGCCAAACCCTTCGTAGCGCACGATGGCCTGACCCAGGTGTCCCACCCCGGCCAGCACCATCAGCCATTCTTTCGACAGCCCCAGAATGTGTTCGATGTGGGCAAGCAGCTTGTTGACGTTGTAGCCAATCCCCTGCTTGCCGAATTCTCCGAAATACGATAGGTCTTTCCGAATCTGGGCCGCGGTCACATTGATGCGGGTGCCCAACCCGTGCGACGAAATGAACTGGATGCCTTCATCCTGGAGATATCGCAGGCTGCGGGCATACAACGGTAACCGACGAATCACCACGTCGGGAGGAAGATCGAGACGTTCCACCAGTACCTCCGCAGAAAAAGACGGACGCTCCCCGAAAAAGCGGTATTGGAAGCCACAGACCTGGTGAGCGATAGATGTTGTGAATTGTATCACAAAGTCCGAACGTCTGTCAAATCATGCGCATTCATCGCATCAGTGCATCGGGGAATATCTGGCCTTCTGGCGTCATTCGGGGCGCTTTTTGCCCGGCCAGCGCAGCCCGAAGAGGGCCGGACGCTCGACCCGCCGGGTTGCGTCCAGGGCTTCTTCGCCAGGACGCCCACCTCGCTGCTTATCTGCCAACCACTGGTCTCGTACCGCTCTGGCATGGGCGAAGAAGCGTTCGACCTCTGCGGCGCGGCCTTCTTCCAGGTAGCCGCGCATGTCAACCAGCAGGGCAATCATCTCATTGATCCAGTGGGTCAGCGCGGCGTGGTTGGTCAGGCAGATATCGCGGTGCATGGTGACATCGCCCGACGCCAGACGTGAGATATCCCGAAACCCGGTGGCAGCCAGGTGGGCCATCTCTTCCACCCTTCGCTCCGGCTGGTGACTTCGACCAGTGCCGCCGAGAGGACGAAGGGGAGGTGCGAGATACCGGCCACGCAGGCGTCGTGTTCGTCCGGGTCAATGTAGTAGGGACTGGCTCCAGTCATCGCGACGAGGGTTTCCATCATCTCCAGCGCTGGTGGCCGCGCCGAGGCCAGGGGGGTGAGACAGTAGATTGCCCCTTTGAAGAGGTCCGGGTCGGCCGCGCCGGCTCCGGCCTGCTCCTTACCGGCCATCGGGTGCCCCCCCACAAAATCAACGTGTTCTGGCAGCAGGTCGCGGGCCCAGGCACATACCTGGGCTTTGGTGCTGGCAACATCCGTCACGACGGCCCCTTCCGGCAGCAGGGGGGCAAGGTCGCGAAAAATCGGGAACATTGCCTGCACAGGAGTTGCCACCACCACCACCTGGGCATGCTGGACGGCCTCGGCAAGGCTGCGGGCCGGGCAATCAATCGCCAGGCGACCATGGGCGGTCCTGGTTGCCTGGCGGTCCTGGTCATACCCGGTAATGTGAACGGGGGTATCGTGCCCTGGTGGCGCGTTCGATGAGCGGAGTGCCATCCCCAGGGAGGCCCCCATCAACCCCATTCCAATAATCGCAATGCGAACCATATGCGCTATCCTTCATCACTCATCACTCATCACTCATTATGCATCACTTATCACGACATCAGGGAGGTATCTACCGCGCTTCGCTTCGCGCCAGTATGAGCAGTTCGCTGGTGACGACAATCAGAGCCAGCAGCAGGAAACTGACGACGGTCAGGACGCGCAACCCGGAAAGGACCACGAGCGACGCCGCCAGAAAGCCGATTTCGTGCGATTGGCGGTGGGCCTCCCGGACGTTGAGCCGCCGGGGGCGCTGCTGGATGACGCGCTGCCGGATGGCGTGGACAAAGGGCAGGGTGGTGGCGGCAGCGCTCCAGAAGACGGCGAGCATGAGCAGGCCATAGACGGGCAAATCGGGCAGCGAAAGCCACCACCCGGTTGGCGGCGGAACCAGCGCCAGCGTGTAGAAGAGCAGCATGGTTCCCCCCGTTCCCTCCACTGCCAGGCCCGGCAGTTCCATCCGGCGCTCGATGGGGACAAAGGTCAGCAGACCAGCCATCAGCACCAGTGCACTGAACAGAAGCCGCAGCGGGGAAAGCGGAGCGGTTGCCCGGAGGTCTACCAGTAGCAGCAGGACCAGGGCCCCGGTCCAACAGGTTCCGGCCGCCAGCGCAACCAGCAGCGCAACGGCCGCGATGGCGGGGAGGGTGGGTGCTCATCGTCATGATCATCAGGGTCAGGGTCATGGTTATGGTCATGGGCGCGGGTGGGCGCGGG
>JAAUSY010000133.1 GCA_012032475.1 Chloroflexaceae bacterium | reverse complement strand
TTCCAGTCGGTGACCTGGACTTCCACGCCGCCCCAGTTCCGCACCCACGCATTGATGGTGTAGTTGCCGCTGCGCAGGTTCTCGAAACGCCTCCGGTGCCATCGTCTGGCAGTCGGTGCTGCCATCTTCCTGCCCAAAGAGGCACAGCGAGGGGCGCGAGCCACCGTAGCCGTCGTCGTAGGTGGCGGTGTAGGCTTCCTCGTTCGGGTCGGCATCTTCGACAAAGCGCAGGTTGCCATCAACCATCGCGATACCGTAGGTCTTCTCGATGCAGCTTCCCCCTGCCCGGCACATCTCAAAACCGAAGGCAGCGATACCGGCCCCGTTCTCGGTGCTGCCATAGCGCGGGTCGTGCGCCTCAAGCTCAAACCGCGTCTCCTCAAGCTCCTTGACCGCCTCGTTGAAGGCTGGCGCTCCGTCCTTGAATTTCGCCTGCATCTCCGGGATGACGAAGGTGAACCCAAGCGGATTGCCGGATTGCAGTTCGCCTTCTATCTGCCGCTTCGGAACGGCCCACAGGGTGTATCGGGTTTTGCTCTTGAGGGAGTGGAAATCGCCATCATCCCCGTAGCTTATCGGGCGGCAATCGCTGCCATCAAACCCGAACGGGCAATAGAACGGCGACGACGAGACATCTTCGGTACTCAAGACGTAGGTGGTTGCTCCCTGCCCGGCGGGGAAGGGAATGTTCGTTTCTTCCTCAAACAATTGAAACTCGACCTGATAGACCCCCTCGCCGTTCTTGTCCAGGTCTATGCCCTCGTCCGCCTCATCAATGTGGGCAACCAGGCGCACTACGGTATCTTCTTCGCCTTTGACCGACCGTGAACCGTCTTCGGTCAGGAAATTGTTGTTTCGGTCAACGAAGCGCCGTGCAATCGGAGCCGTGTCAATCTGAAGCTCGCGCTCATCTTCGACCCAGGCATGCAGGTCCGAAGCCTTGTTTGTTGCCAGCACGCGGAGGATATAGCGCCCACCTTCGAGGTTGTAGAACGGTTCCTTCTCGGCGTTCGGGCAGTCGGCTCCTCCCTCGGTGCTGCCCGCGAAGATGCAGAAGAAGTCCGGCACCGGGTCGAGCGCCTGCACATCTACCTGGGGCGAGAGGTTGAGACTGGTCACCGGCACAATCTGCGCCCCGTTGCGCTTATAGAGTTCCACGCGGATGAAGTCAAGGCCGTCGCCGTTGTCCGGGCCAACGTGGGGTGCATTGACCTCCACCTTCAGGGCGTTGGTGTTGTCCCGATTGACCACAGGCACCTCTTCGGCCTCCCACGAACCGCCGGCGTGCGAGAACCGGAACTCGATGGGCGGCACGACAATGCGCTGCCTCCACGCCCATTCCGTCCACAGCGATTCATCGAAGCCAGCTTCGCCCGGTTTCATCCCATCGGGCAGGGTGGACAGCGCTCGCGCCGCCAGGAAGTATTCGCCGGCCCGCAGTTCCTCATATTCTGGCAACCGCCCGGCGGGGTCGGGCAAGGCACCGTCTTCGGCGCTCATCTCGCGGCAGGAGCCATCGGCGTGGCTCCCGAACATACAGACCAGGTCATCCAGCGAATACCCGTTCTCAAGCATCCGGTCGTAGTCGGTTTCATAGAGCCGCTGTTGGCAATAGCGCGGCTGGCTGTCGCAGAGCGAGCCACGGGCCTCTTCGATGTAGCCTTCGGGCAGCGTCGGGTAGAAGACCATCGCATACTCCATCGCCGTCAGGCCAATGCCGTTGGTTCCCCGCCAGCCGCCGTCATCAACCATGCGCCCATTCTTGCGGTCCCACGCGTGGACGCCCACATCGCCGGCGTCTCCTGCTTGCCAGACATATTCGTCGTTGGGCGGATTGTAGAATTCAATCTGCGGGCGATTGATGAAGAAGCGCGATTGCCCCCCGAACACCCGCGGGTCCGGCTCGTCTTTGACATACACCTCGGCGCGGATGGTGTAGTAGTTATTGTTGGCTCCCCGCGCTTGCAGGCTTTCATAGGTGCTTTCTGGCATCGGGTCGCAATTCCCGGCCTCGCCACCGAAGGGGCACAACATAAAGGAAGGGTTGCAACCGTTCTGGTTGCACGACATGGTGCCGCCTTCGCGGGTCCAGGTGTGGGGCATCCCGTCGAGGTCCGTGGCTCCGTCGGGACTAACGAGCGTGTAGACCACCTTCTCCACCTGGAAGGTGTCGGTCGTCTCCGGGCGAAGCTCAATCTCAAAATTCGTATGGCGGGTGGCTTCGGTGGTAGTGTCACTCTCGAAGCTCACCAGTTCCGTACCGTCTTCCGGCTCGATGAACACCACCTCAAGCTGCGGGCCAGCATTCGGCACTATCTGGATATCCTGAAAGGTCGAAAGGGCAAACAGGGTGTCTGTGCCCGACGACTGGGACATCCCGAAGAGGGCGTAGCTCTGGTAGAGGTCAACATCCACCCAGTTGGTGGCCCCGTGCTTGATATATTGCCATTCGCCGGTCGTCTTATACGAGGCCGCAATGAGCGAGTTGGTGCGTTCGAGCCGCAGCCAGAGGGGAGTGGACTCGCTCGGCTGGAAGTTCAGGGGGAGGTCGGCCCACGCCGGCACCGCGGCCACGCTCTCATCGGCGCGTATCTGGAAGACTACCTGGTTGCGCGATGGGACATAGGCAACCATCGCGTAGGGGTGGTGCGGTTCGCGGTCCTTGCGGATCATCAGGCCGGCGCTGGTTCCATCGTTCGCGCTGCCGTCAAGCGCCCAGTTCGTCACCCTCGCGCTGAAGCTGACAAATTTGGCGGCACTGCCCTCTCGCTGGGCATACACATAGTAGAAGTCGTCGGTCGAGGCGGCAGGCTGAATACCAAGCCCCGACGAGCACAGTTCGACCTTGCTAGCCCCCTCCTCGGTGGCTCCGTCGGTATCGCCATCGCCCTGCACGCCCTCTGGCACAAAGGCGCTTTCCCACGGCTCCTCGACCGCGGCAGGAACCACTCCGCGCCCCTCAAACGCTGTCACGCAGTAGGGGTTGGGAGTCGGCGTGGGGGTGGCTGGTTCGGGCGTTTCGGTCGGGGTCGGGGTTTCGGTTTCGAGCGGCACATAGACGCCGGGGTCCGTGCTCGGCGCTTTGGCAAAGCCCGACTCGTTCATTTCCACCACGTAGCTCGACTGGAGCCAGATTTCGTCGGTGAACGCCGGAGCCAGGGGGAAGAAGAGTTGGTAGCGCGAACGCACCGTGACCCGAATTTTGCACTCGTTGTCAACGTAGGGGTCGCCGCACGGCTCGGTGCCCCCGCCAGGCAGGTGGCGGAAAATGGAGATATTCACCCACCCGTTATCGCGGATTTCCTCCCAGGTATCCCGTCTCCCATCATGGTTCAGGTCGTGCAGGTTTGAAAACCCCGACCCACCCTCGTGCCCGGCCTCGTAGACCGTGCGTTCGCGGATGCCCTGATAGTATCCTTCGTAGAAATACCACAACGGGGGGTCGTGTTCGAGCGCGTCGGTCTGGGAGACCGGCACCCCCCCGACTATCGAGGGGTTATAGTAGGGGTCGCGCTTGAGAATCCCATCCCCATCTTCGTCGTTGACATCATCGTAGAACATCATGCTACCAAACAGCGCCCCTTCCTGGGCCGCGCTGTGCAATGACTGCATGGTAAAGAAAATCATGCCCAGGTCAATGGCGGCAGCCAGCAAAAAGAAGATAAGCACTGCCGCAAAGGTAAATTCGACCAATGCCTGACCGGCTGAACGTATACGCTGTATCACGGTGATGTCTCCTCGTTTGCTGATGGTAGTTTGCCCGACTCCGCCCGGCTCTCGCCTATCTTTATCTTTGCTTGGCACTCGTCTTACGAACCCTGCCCTGGGACGATTTTTCTGCTGTCCAACGGTTTCCACGTGCTGCTCCGCTCGCCTTCGCCCATCCCTGGGATGATGGTATGTTACGATGTTCTGTTATGGCCCCGGCTGACACCCCTTCTTCAACTGAGCCTCACAGGCGGGTGGGTCGGCGTGGTCTTTGCAGCGTTCCTTCGCGTCGGCCACCAGGGTTTCGCCTCGGCCAACGACGGTGCGCATAGACGAGGCCCGCACGGTAATTCGGCCATGCCCATCGCCCAGGGGGACCATCTGAAATAGTGGGGTCAACGGCTCAATCGTGTAGGTGATGGCAACCTGAACCGTGTCACCCAGGTCGCGGTAACGGTGGAGGACCGAAGCCCCCTCCGGATTCTCATAGTACGAAACATTGAACTTGTTCCGATTGATGGCAATATCATCGAAGTTCACCAGGACAGCCCCATCCTTGACCGAGTTGACTACGACCTGGACACACATATCGTCGGTGTTGTAGGTCGATCCAAGTTGGGACTGGTAGGGCGGGAAGAGGGCAGCGGTGTCGGTTCCGCGCCGCACGGCCTGGTAGACGGATGCATAGCTGTAGACGTAATATCCCAGATCAATAATCCCGAACAACAGGATGAGCAGAAGGGGGAGAATCAACGCCATCTCCACGAGTGACTGCCCTTCTGCCTGCTGCCCGCGATACGTGTGCCGCAACCGTTTCATCTTGACCTTCTCCCTTGCTGCTTAGTTACCTCGTTCCTCTGGGCTGCTCCATCTACCCCAGGCTCCGGTCGGGAGTCCCGACCGGAAATCCACTCCTCCTCCATAACTCCTCCATATTATAGCGCTTCCTCCCGGCAGAAACAATAGCCTGATAGTACTAGATGACCGGGAAGTGGTAATAACGGCCCAGAAATCCCCCCTGATTGACTGTCAGTGGCCGGGAATTGACGTAAACCATACGATAGGGAGTAGTAGATACGACCGGAAGGGATGGGCGGCTGCGATGTGCAACGTTTTTTCTGTGATGTGGGGGGAGTTCCGGTCGTATCCTGGTCGTATTCGCTATTTTTGTATCAGCGGCAGGTAGGTTCTGGTTGTTTTGGGGCCTGAGAAAAGCGCAAAATATCCCAACTTGCGGACCACCACGGTCACCTGATTGCGCTCAATATCATAGGAATAGTCGCTGCTCTGCGTCGTAACGGGTTCCCATTCGGAGAAAAGTGCCGAAAGGTTCGTGTCTTTCGTGGCTCGATAATAGAGTGCCAGACTCCGTTCTTCTTCTTCCGACAAATGGCTGTCATCATAGGTCATCACGATGGTGATGGGAGGAACCAGGGTGAAATCGGCGGCCAGCATCGTCTGTTGATAGGCCTGCAATGCAAAAGCATGCCCGGCAAAGGTCGCGCTCGTGGGGGCCGCGAAGGGGGGCTGCGCTTCCGTATATTCAACTCTGGTGGCCTCGCCAAAGGTGCCCGCCGCGATGGCGACCGAAAACGCCAGATCTCCGGTGGTGGAAAGTGTCATCGAAGCATCCTGATCGGGGGACACGGTGACATTCTTCTGGAGCGGCAGCGGTACCATTTCGACCGGGAGGGAAAGGAGCGGCTGGTGGGCATCATTGCTGGCAATCGTCACTTCGCCCTGATAGGGCTTCTCGTAGGAGGGAGCTGGAAAGACCCATTGGAATGCCAGATTCAGCGAGACGCTGGTTTTGGGAGCAATGGTGCCCTCCGACTGGGGCGTCACATCGAGCCACGTTTGTGCATCCGGCTGGGGGTACCAGGCGAGCGTTAGGCCACTGCCCACTGGCACCTCCGTACCGCACCCAACCAACTGCTGCTCCCCCTGGGACAGTTGGACCCCGACCGACAGGAACGATGGTCGTTCGCTGATATGCTGGTAATTGAACTGAATCCGCCCACTGTACATCAGCAAAACCTGGAAGGTAAAGGTTGTGTCGGGCTTGTCGAAGAGGGGAACCTCCGCAAAGGTTACCACGAAGCCGTCCTGGACCCTGGCATACGAAACTGTCCCTCCCTGCTCCGGGTTCAAATCCACCCGGAATGGCATCAGGGCAACCTGGTCGGTTTCGGGAAGCTCAGTCTGAGGGGGGTCAGGGGGGCACCACATTTCGAAGCCCCTCGTTTCGAACACATCGCCAAAAATCAATATCCCATTGGCTCCAACGCGCACCGTGGAATAGAGGCTGCCAGAGAAGGGGAAGGTAAAGCCCAGCGCGATGGGGTCAGATACGCTGTCGTCGCTCAGCTCCAGCCGGGTCGCGTCGGCAGGCATACTGATCCAGTCCTGGGTCTGGTCAGTGTCCTCGTCGCTGCGCCAGACCCCCAGATGCCTGGGAGAAACAGTCAGCGCATACTGGAGCGGTTGCGTTCCCGCATTCTGGATATTCAGGGGGTAGTTCACCGGTGTCTGGTAGCCCAGGGTCGCGATGACCGGGCTGGTGTCTACCTGGATGCGCGGTTCATCCACCACCATCGGGAACCCTACCGTATGGGTGGTGCCGTCGGTAAGGGCGACCCGTTTGCGCTGGGTGACATAGTTTTCGGCCTCAGCAACGAAGAGATATTCGGAGGACGAGGTCTCGACCGGCAGAATGACTTCGTAGTTGCCCTGCTCGTCAAGGTCGAGGTGCGGCCCATCCGCCACTTCCACGGTCGCCCCCGGCAGCGGCTCACCCGTGGATTCGTCGTAGACCTGGCCGTTCACCCTGGCCCAGGCGTCGGGGAAGGTAACGGTCATCTCAATGGGGATAACCTGTGGCGACTGGCTCAGGTCGCTGCTTCCGACCAGCACCCGCGCCTCGTAGGTGCCGGGGCTGGCAACCCGGCGGGCATCCAGGACGATATCTACGGAGTGCGATTCGCCCGGTGCGACCGGAGGGGTCGCGCTCTGGGTCAGTTCCAGCCACGGAACATCTACCTTGGTGGTGGCAATGGCAGCATAGATATCGAGAACCCCATAGCCATAGATGTTGTTGGGCGACTGACTGGCCGAGCAGGCGGCATATTTCGGGTCATCGAAGCGGGTATCCAGGCGTGGCTTGGCCTGCTGCGTGAGCAAGCTATAGGTGGTTTCGTAGTCGCCAATCAGGGATGGGTTGGCCGACCAGAGCAGCGCAACCGCGCCACTGACATGGGGAGCCGCCATTGAGGTGCCACCGAGTGACCCGTAGCTCAGCCCGCTCCCGGAAAAGGTCGAGGCGATGTTGTAGCCCGGAGCCGTGATATCTGGTTTGAGGCGGTCGTCGAGGGTGGGACCCACCCGGCTAAAGTAGGCAATCTGGTCATTCTGGTCGGTTGCGCCCACCCCCACCACGTTGGCATAGTCCGCAGGCGAGGCAATCGAGCCGCAGATGATGCCTGACGACAGATTGCCCGCCGCAAAGACCGGGAAGATGCCGGCGGCTCGCCAGGCGGTGGTAAAGTCCAGGTAGCTGGTAGCTCCGCCATCCCCCGATGCCCAGGAGTTGTTGATGATATGGGGGCGCAGGTCGGGGCGCGGGTTTTCGCCGTTTTCGTCGGTCGGCGCGAGCAGCCATTCCGCCGAGGCCAGCAGGTCGGTTTCCGGGCAGGTCGTTGCGCTACACCCCCGTGCGGCAATCCAGCGAGCGCCGGGCGCAACGCCCACCGCCGGCTGTTCGGCGGTTCCATCTCCCCGCCCGACGAGGGTTCCCATCACGTGGGTGCCGTGGGTGCCAGCATCCATCGGGAACGGGGACGACTCGTAGGGGTCAAACCAGTTGTAGGCATGGTCGAACCCGCCGGTCTCCAGCAAGCCGCGATACTGGTTGACCAGGGCCGGGTGGTCGTATCGGACGCCACTATCCATAGTGGCAATAGTGATACCCTGGCCGCTCACCCCGAAGTCATTCCAGACCCGACTGGCTCCAATGGTCTGAATATTCCAGCAAACCCCCTGGTCGTCGGCCTGGCAAGCGGAAACGCTCGCTGCCTCTGCGTCGTCTTCGTCCGTCTCAACCACTTCGTCCAGGCTGACCAGGTAGTTGGCCCGCAGCAAGGCCACCCCTTCGTGCGCTTCCAGCAAGCGCAGGTCATTTTCCGTCCCGTGAACTTCCAGGGCGTTAATCATCCAGAATGAGCGATAGGGGATTCCGCGGACTTCGAGCCATTCCCGCAGCGGGCGCTGGCTTTGTTCAGCGTTGGTCTTGAGGGTTTCGTAGACGAACCGGCCCCGCTCTGCCCAGTCGGTGATGGCGTAGGCTGCCGACAGGTCGGGTTGGTCTTCAACAAAGACGAAGAAGTCAGTCTGTCCATCGGGAGAAGCAGCCAGGTTCTGGAGAATCTGGGGGTCTACCCGTTCGGACTGGTCCGGGAGGCTGACTTTGTAGGGGGGGAGGGTCATCGAGAGGCTCGGCGCGACCCCTTCGGGAGGAACAGGGAGTGCCTCATAGAGCACCGGGGTGAAGGTCTCGCTGGTCGAGTTGGTGATGATGATGGGAACCTGCTGGCGGGTGCCCAGGGTCAGGCGGACGGAGACGGGTTCTGACAGCACCGTAGTCGTCACCGAAGCGGCGGCCGGAGCGAAAGTGGTGGAGGAGGGAGCGGAAGCAGTGGGGGCAGGAGCGGAAGCGGGCCGCCCGTAGACCTGCGGCTCACCGGCCAGAAGCAACGCCAGGAACAGGAGTATCCACGGATAAAAGGGGTGAAAGCGGTGAAAGGGGTGAAAGCGGCGAAAGATTCGTCTCATTGCTCATTGACTCCTGACTTGTCTCTGACACCAGATACGGATGAAGACATTCACTGCGAACGCGGTTTTGCCGTTTTGCCACAGCCTGTCACTCAGCACTGGCATGGTCTGTCTATGATAAGGTTCTTACGGCTCCGGTGGTTCCTGGTTGGTCGGGCGAGTCTCTATCATTTGCTCTACTCTGGCAACCAGGGCGTCAAGTTGCTGGTGCAGGTGAGCGAGCGCGCCGGATGGCGGGAAGGGGAAGCATTCGGCCCCCCCGTCGCTTTTCCCTCCGCGGCTTGCGTTATCCGGGGAGCCAGGAAGTAGCAACCGCTGCAAGCGGGTCGCCTCCTGCTGGTCTATCACCTGCTCATCAACCAACCGATTAAGACGGTGATGGATTTCCGTCTCAATCAGATAGTTTCCTCCAAGGATTTCGAAGAAGACGCGGCGCAGCCCCACCAGCGTGTTCCCCCCAAAACGGATGAGGTTGGTGAGCACCATGGGGGACACCAGGTATCCGCCGTGCTCCCGCACCTGGGAAATGACCTGGGCCAGGATGTTGCCCGTGATGTCCTTGCCGCTTTCGTTGTCAATCACCTGCACCTGCTGACCCGCCTGGATGAGGTGGGCAATGCCTTCAAGCGTAATGTACTGTTTCCGATTCGTATGATAGAGCTTTCGGTTGGCATATTTCTTGATGAGGTGCATCGGTTCTTTCGCTGGCTTTCACGCTCTGCTGCGGCGCAGTTCTTCAATCCGGTCGGTCAGATGGGCAATCTTGCGGCTCAATTCGTCAATATCTCGCCGCGTTGGAATGCTCAGGTTTTTGAGCGCCTGGTCCAGACTGCTCCCCAGGTGTTCCCCGATGGTCGAAACCTGCTGGTTGAACTGCTTCGACCCCTGGTTCATACGCTCGATGACAATCTGTAGGAGGTTTTCGCCGTCCCGCTGCGCAATTTCACCCCGCTCAACCAGACGGTTGATGGTGCGTTCGGCCTCTTCGTAGGTGATGGCAACGGCTCCGATGCTGGCAAGGAGCAAGCGCCGCATCAGATCTACGAGGGGGGAGGCGTCGGGATTATCGCTGGTTGCGGCTTCGTCGTCTTCTTCGAAGTGGCGGACTTTGATTTCGATTTCCTCTGACATTGGTATCCTCTCTTTTCTTTTCTTTCCTTTGGTCCCGCTTGTTTGTGGGTCTCATACCTCGTTCGACCCGCCTCCTATAACTATACTGCACAGTCGCGTCCCTGGCAAGTCGTTATGTTGACGTTCAAATGTGGTGTCACAGGATAGCCTTCAGGGCTTCGGCCACGGTGCGGGTGATGCCGGGCACGGCGATCAGTTCTTCAACGGTAGCCTGACGGATGGCATCGAGCGAGCCGAAGGCCTTGAGCAGGGCCCGTTTGCGCTGCGGCCCAATGCCCGGCACGTCATCGAGCGGCGAGCGCAGGGTGGCCCGCTGGCGCAGTTTGCGGTGGTAGGCAATGGCAAATCGGTGGGCTTCTTCGTCTATCTGGCGTACCAGGTTCAGGAGGTGGCTGTCGCGGGCCAGGGCCAGCGGTTCATCCCAACCGGGTCCGACCAGGTCGAAGCGGTCACGGTTGATGCCCTTGGCAACGCCAACCGTGGGAATATGGTCAAGCCCCAGGTTGCGCAGGGCGGTCAGGGCGCTCTGCACCTGGGCTGCGCCGCCATCCACCAGGAGCAGGTCCGGCATCTGCGCCCAGGACGCAGGGTCGGAGGGGGATGCCGCGTCCGGAGGGGGCGTGGTGGCGGCTCGCTTGAACCGCCGGTGGATCACTTCGTAGATGGAGGCGACATCGTTGGCCCCCGCGATGGTTTTGATTTTGAAGCGGCGGTAGGCAGCGGGGTCGGGCTTGCCCTGGGTGAAGACGACCATACTGGCAACCGATTGAGACCCCTGGGTGTTGGAAATATCGTAGCATTCAATGCGCTGCGGCAGTCCGGGGAGCTTCAGGATATCGCGGAGTTCGCTCAGGACGGCGGTGGCCCGCTGGTCGCTGCTAAGCCACTGTTGGCGTAGTTCTTCGAGTTTCCGGGTGGCGTTCTGGGTCGCCAGTTCGACCAGGCGGCGCTTTTCGCCCCGGCGCGGCACCTGGATATCTACTCGGTGCCCGCGTTTTTCCGAAAGCCACTGCTCAATAATCATCGGTTCCTCGATGTAGTCGGCCAGCAGCAAGAACGGGGGGATGTCGGGGGCCCGGTGGTAGAACTGGGTCAGGAACGAGGTGAGCAGGTGCGCATCCGTTTCTTCATCGGTTCCTTGCAGGGGGTAGGGTTCGGAGCCGATGAGCTTGCCCCCGCGAATGAAGAGCACCTGCACCACGGCGCTGCCATCGTCGCGGGCAAAGGCAATCACATCCTGGTCGGTGTTGACGGTTCGCAACACCTGTTGCTTTTCCAGAATGTGTTCGAGGGCCTGAAGCTGGTCGCGCAGGGAGGCGGCCCGCTCGAAGTTGAGGTCCTCGGCGGCCTGCTCCATGCGGGTGCGCAAGTCGCGCACCATGTGGTCGCTCTTGCCTTCGAGAAAGCGGCAAACGGCCTCGACTGCGGCGCGGTAGTCGGCCTGGGAGACGAGGTCGGGCACGCAGGGTCCCAGGCAGCGCTTCAGGTCGTAGGAGAGACAGGGTTTGCCGGCCCGCTGATGGCGCACGAATTTGCGGTCGCCACATTCGTAGGGCGGGCGAAAGGCGAAGAGGCGGTTGAGCATATCGAGCGTGGTTCGCACCGAACCAGCGCTGGCGTAGGGTCCAAAGTAGCGGGCACCGTCGTCCAGGACCGTGCGCGTCGGGAAGATGCGCGGCCAGGCTTCGGCCAGGGTCACCTTGATGTAGGGGTAGGTTTTGTCGTCCTTGAGCAGGACATTGTATCGGGGGCGGTGCTGCTTGATGAGGTTCATCTCCAGCAGCAGCGCTTCCAGTTCGTTCTGGGTGGTAATCACCTCGAAGTCGGCAATCTGCCCGACCAGCCGGCGGGTTTTGGCGCTCAGCCCGGATGGTGCGCCGAAGTAGGAGCGCATCCGAGCATACAGGTTTTTGCTCTTGCCGATGTAGAGAATGGTTTGCCGGTCATCTTTCCACAGGTAGACCCCAGGGGATTGGGGCAGGTGGGCAAGACGCTCCTCAAGCTCCCCAGGGTCGGTGATGGCGCTGGATGTCAGGCCGGGCAGGGGCATGGCAAGGCAATCAGGTGGTTGCGGTCATGACCGCTTATGGCCGCTTTTTGGGAATAATAATCCATAGGATAAGATAGGGGACAACTCCTGGGAGGCCTCCGGGCAGCAGCAGGATGAAGAAGAGTAAGCGAAACCAGAAGGCGCTTATCCCAAAAAAGGCTCCCAACCCGCCACAAACTCCACCGATGATACCATTCTGCCGTCGTAGTGCTCGACCATTCCTCATGCTGGTTCTTTCCTTTCGTCTTGTTCTGTCTATCTTCCTTCGCCACCTTTTTCGTCGGTATACGGTCTATCGTCAGTCATGTCATGGGACGCTGGCCTGGGGATGAATGTTTCGGCTGCGCCCGGCCCGCTTTCTTTCCAACCACGCGTGACGCAGGCGTATCAGACGCACCGCTGGTATCTCCCCTCTGAGTATAGTATACTACACCAACTTGCGCTATAGCGTAGCGTCATCCACTACGGTTCAGTGTCCGGTTTCCGCACCTCGTGAACAAGTTCGAGCGCGTCCCATGATACAATGTATCGCACGATAATGGCGCAGTGGTGACACTGCTGAAATGAGAGGAGCCATGCAGAAGCCCTATGTTCACGGCTACAATGAGCGAGAGACTACCCGTTTGCAGGATCAAGCCGCGACTCTGGTCGAACTGCTCCATGCCGATACCACCTATCCCGCAGGCAGTCGGGTGTTGGAAGCCGGGTGTGGTGTGGGCGCACAGACTATTGCCCTGTCCCAACACAGCCCGGAGGCCCTGATTACCTCCGTTGATGTCTCTGCGGTGTCCCTTGCCGAAGCCGTGCGACGCGCCACAGCGGCGGGGGTAAGCAACGTGCAGTTTGAGCAGGCAGATATCTTCGCCCTGCCCTATGCGCCCGGCTCCTTCGATCACATCTTCGTCTGCTTTGTGCTGGAGCATCTTCCCCAGCCGGTGGAGGCGCTCCAGGCCTTGAGGAAGCATCTGCGACCAGGCGGGACCATCACGGTGATCGAGGGGGATCATGGTTCGGCCTACTTCTATCCGGAGAGCGAAGCGGCCCACACCGCGATACAAGGTCTGGTTGCCTTGCAGCAACAGGCGGGCGGCAACGCCATGATCGGGAGAGCCTTATACCCGCTATTGAGCGACGCGGGCTACCACGCTGTTTGTGTATCTCCACGTATGGTATATGTGGACGCCAGCAGACCGGCGCTGGTCGAAGGTTCACCAGGCGCACCTTTACAGCGATGATTGAAGGGGTACAGGAGGCGGCAATTCGGGCTGGCCTCGTGGAACAGCACGTGTTCGAGCAG
>JAAUSY010000132.1 GCA_012032475.1 Chloroflexaceae bacterium | reverse complement strand
GTTGACCTGCTGCGCCCCCACCCGCATCCGTCATCCGTCATGCGTTACTGGTCTCCGTCACCCACCTCCAAAATATTCGGCGGAAGGAAGATATTCAAAGACTCAAATTTCTCAATGAAATTCTTGGGGCGAACCCCGGTGGGCCGCAGTTCTCCCTGAATTTTGCCTTTCTCGTCCAGGCCAGTCTGTTTGAACGAAAAGACATCCCGCAACTTGACCACATCACCTTCCAACCCTTCCACCTCAGTGACGCAGATCACCTTGCGGCTCCCATCCTTCAGGCGGGCCGCCTGGACAAACACCTCGACCGCCGACACAATCTGTTCCCGAATGGCCCGCTGCGGCAGGTCCATCCCGGCCATCAGGCACATCGTCTCAATACGCGCCACCGCGTCTTTGGGCGTGTTGGCGTGGATCGTCGTCATCGAACCATCGTGGCCGGTGTTCATTGCCTGGAGCATGTCCAGCGTTTCCCCCCCCCGACACTCCCCCACAATAATCCGCTCTGGACGCATACGCAAGCTGTTGATCACCAGGTCCCGAATGGTGATTTCGCCCTTGCCCTCCACGTTCGGCGGGCGGGATTCCAGCCCCACCACATGCGTGCCCCGCAATTGCAGTTCGGCCGCATTTTCAATCGTAATAATCCGCTCATCGTCCGGAATGAAATTCGAGAGAATATTGAGCAGCGTCGTTTTGCCCGAACCCGTCCCACCCGAAACCACCAGATTCAGGCGAGCCACCACACACGCTTCGAGAAACTGCGCCATCTCTTCGCTCACGCTCTTGTACTCAATAAGGTTGCGGATCGTCAGCGTATCCTTTTTGAACTTTCGGATGGTGATGGTTGGGCCGCACAGTGCCAGAGGGCGAATGATCGCATTGACGCGGCTCCCGTCTTTCAGGCGGGCATCCACCATCGGTGAGGACTCGTCCACCCGGCGTCCGAGCGGAGCCACAATCCGCTCGATCACATGCATGACATGGTTATCGTCGTGAAACGTGACCTCGCTCAGAGTGAGCTTGCCCTTGCGCTCAATGAAGACCTTCTTCGGGCCATTGACCATGATTTCACTGATGTCATCCTGCGCCAGGAGGATTTCCAGTGGCCCCAGGCCGAGAATATCCGCCGCAATGCTTTCGAACAGCCGGTCGCGCTCCAGGCGGCTCAGCACAATACTCTCGCTATCCAGAACCGACGCAAAAACCTCTTTAATCTTCCGCCGGTCGGTTGAAGCGGCGGTGCCCATCTCTTCAATCAGCTTCGACTGGACGCGGTCCTTCAGGTTAATAAACGTGGCATCGCCATCATCCTTCTTGCTCTGCCTGGAAGCAGCGCCGCTCTTCACCGGAGACCGCGGCTCCTCATCCGTCTGGGCCGAAACCGCGGCTCCCCCCGCCGTGGCCCCACCAATCCGCTTCAACAACGACATGATGTCCTACCTCCCTGTACTGCTGCTTGTCTGGTCTATCTTTTCTTTCATGTGGACGTTGTTCTGTGGTCCTGCTGGCTAGAACAAGCGCCCGAAAAACCCTCGTTGTGGTTTGTCCCTGGCCTTCGGGGTTGGCTTGTCTTCCCCAGGGTGATGCACTTCCGGAAGCGCTGCCGCAGTGACCACCCCCGACAGTTCGCGGGCCAGGAGAAAGATATCTCGCGACACCGGATGGTCACGCTTTCCAATCACCAGGGGCACCCCCTGATTGATGGACAGGGCCATATCCTGCCCGGCGTTCCCGATCTGGAGCGCGACCTTGTGCCGGATGGTGCTCTCGACCTTGTCAACTCGCATCCCCATCCGGTTGTCCGCTTTGTTCAACACCAGAAATATCTTCTCACGCGAATAGGCCAGCAGGTCGGCCACCTCAAGAAACAGCTTGATATTCTTGATACACGTCATCTCCAGCGTCATGAGCAAGATAATCCGGTCGGCAACATCGAGCACCGAGAGGGCACGATCCTGCGTGAACGAAGAAAACGTATCCACCACCACATAATCGAACTCACGCCGCATTGCCTCCAGGATGGCCTGTAACTGTTCGGGCGAAACCGTTTCGCCATCCTGGGGGTTGGGGGGAGCCAGCAGGACCTTGATCTGCGACCCATGCGTCACCAGCACATCGTTCAACAGATCCCGGTCAATCTCCGACACCCGGCGGGCCAGGTCCACCACGGTGGTGCTCGAAACCAGGTTGAGAATCACATTCAGGTCTCCGAGGGTCAGGTTGCCATCCACCAGCGCCACCTTCCGTCCGGTCAGTTGCCGCAGGGCGATGGCAAGGTTGGCGGCCACTGCGGAGGTCCCGGCCCCTCCCTTGGGGCTGAACACCGCGAGCAACTGCCCTTTGGGTTGGTCGCCCGATGGCGCAGCGCCATCCCCCCCACTATCAACTCGCCCGGCGACCGGGCGGGGGCGCGTGGCTCCGAGCTTATGCACATGCCGGATAGACTTATACAGGTCATCGGCTCCCACCGGCTTAATCAGGAATTCCCGCGCCCCTGCCAGCATCGCCCGGCGCAGGTAGTCGGTTTCCCCCTGCACGCTCATAATGATGACCTGGATAGACGGGTCATCGGCCGTAATCGCCTCGGTCGCCGCAATGCCATCCATCTCCGGCATGTTAATATCCATCAGGATAACGTCCGGCTTGAGTTTCTTCGCCGCATCAACCGCCTCGCGGCCATTGTGGGCCTTGGCGACGACCTCAATATCTTTCTCAAAGAACAACAACTTTTCGAGCTGATCGCACGTATCTGCGACATCGTCTACGATCATCACTCGAATAATTTCTTCAGACATGGACTGGCTCCTCCTGGAACAGTAGGCAGGCTCTCGTTATCATCCCTCCGGGCGCGCCTGATACCAACCCCTCTGGTATTGGACATCCGGGTCTGCGGCATTCCTCGCCTGAGCTAGGCCAGGTCAGGGTATCCGAATATCCGGGGCCGGCGTTCGGGTTGGCTCCGGGGTCAGGACCCCTTCCGAAAAAACGAACGGATCATAGGGTTCGGGCATCGGCAAGCCGAACTCCGCAAACAGCAGGTCAAAGGTTGCTCCGAGGGTTGGCTCATACGTATCATCCCCTACCCCGCGCAGCACCAGCGTAATCTTGGCCTCATGGTGCAACGCCAGTTCCACCAGTTCGGCCTGCTGGTCGTTCAGCGCCAGCACCAACTGCCACGTCCCGTCCGTAATGTTTCCGGGTTCCCCTGGTTCCCCAGGAATACGCGTGGGAGGGGGGGGAGCGGGTTCTTCTCCCTCCGCCGGGGGGCCGGTGGCGGGGGCGGCGGGCGCAGGATAGCCAGCACCTTGGCACGCTGAACGAGCGTCTTGGTCGAAAAGAAGTTATTCGTCGTTTCTGCCCCTATCTCTACCGGCGGCTGCACAAAGGTAATCTGCCCATTTTCGCCTGCTTGAGGGAGCGCCGGGCCTGGTTTGGGCGGCTGAAAGATCGTCCGCGGAACGACAAACGTTGCCAGCACATCCACCATATCCCCGGCCTTAATCTGGTCGCCCACCCCGCGGAGGCTGTCCACCTCAATCGGGTATCCTTTGGGTCGGGGGCGGTTGGGTTCGGCCGTTGGGATGCGCTGCGACAGGCCAGGGTCCGAAAGGAACGACTTCTGGATGGGCGTTCCCGCAATCAGTGGAACATCCAGCACCTTCCCGATCAACTGCGACGCCTGCGTATACTCAAACAGCTCCTCCGCCTGTCCCTCATACTGGATCGTAGGAATGTTGCGCACTTCCAGCAGGATATTGGTATCCGTAATCACGGTATTTTCAGGGAGATCAATCTTCGCAACGAAGATATTTTTCCCAGGGTCCTGGGTCGGAATGGGGGTGCCCGGCCCCGTGGTCGGGGTCTCGGTTGGGGGTTCTGCCAACCCCACTGCCTGCTGCACGGGGAGCGGCAGAAATTGCGGGAAGACGAAGAAGAGCACCGCCGCCGCGACGATCAGGACAATCAAAAGGACGATGATACCGATAAGAACACCTTTCATACCAGGGTTTGCCCTCGCTTTTTGTCTCATAATCAAGGGGCCTTTAGAATAAAGGAACCTCGCGCTTCGACCGGATGACACTAAACGACTTGTTCCCTTCTATTATATCACACACCCGCAAGAGTCAGCGCCTTTCTGGCATCGAAATCTGGCATAGAGCAGGCTCCAGGCCAGCCATCCTACCAGCTCCGGAGCATAGGGCCGGCGACGTGTGCCGGAGGGAGCACAGGTCCCTGCACCCCCCCGCGGCGAATTGGTTCAGCATGAACCCCGCCACCCATATCCGGCATGATAGGCAAAACCTCACCCGCCGATCCCTACCGGCGAATCAGCGGCAGATAGATCAGTTTGATGTTCTCCTTGATGGTCACGGTCGCCTGGTTCTGCGTCTGCACCCCGGTCAGCGACATCGTCAGGGTCTCATCCCCCTCAGTTTCGCTATCGGGGACCGGCTCAATCACAAAGGTGAGTATCAGCGCCTCGGTCAGCACCAGGTGGTCATCGCCCGAAGTCAGGGTGACATCAATGCGCCCGACGCCGGTATCCTCATCGAACACCACATTGACCTCAACGTCATAGGCAAGCTCGGCTTCCTCATCGAGGAAGAACTTATAATCCACATCATAGGTGGCTATCTGTTCCCCCTCCATACTGATCTCAAAGGGGATGGTAAAGGCCTTCGTCCGATAGAGTTCGTTCCCCGGCTCGATACCCACATAGAACGCCCCCGTATCGGTCGGGTCGCTCTCGTCCACTTCTTTCGACTCATGGGGCTTGACCCACACACTGGTGCGGCGGTCCACCTGCCGGCAGGTCTGGTTGTTGCTGATGTTGTCGCGCTCAATGACCCGCCCGATACTCGCCAGTTCTGGCGGGTCGTCCTCGCCCAGATACATATCTACCAGCACACAGACGGTATAGACCGTCGTTTCCTGGAAGAGGTCCAGGTCCAGGGCATCGCTCAGCGTCATCGTTGAGCGGGGCGAATGCGGGCCATCGGCATAGCGCCACCCCGCCGGAGTGTTCAGCAAATTCCACTCGTTCTGGGCGTTCTCCGGGTCGGGGAAGGTCGCTTCGGCCGGCATATCGGCTTTGTAAACCCAGTTATACAGGTGGAGCGAAGCCCCCGTGTCTTCAAATTCTCCCTGGACCGGCTCATCCAACCGTATTCTCCCGTTGGGATCGTCCGGCGTAAAAATGAACAGGTCCACCGAGAAATAGGACTGATTCTGCGAATCGGCATCGAAGTCCGCCGAGGCCGTTTGCCCGCCCTCGTTCACGTTTTCAATCACCACGTCCAGGTTGACCCACCGGCCATCCTCCTCAATCGGGTTGACATACTTGACCCGCAGGTCCGGAAGAATCACCTCCCGCTCGTAGAGCAAAACATTGAGCAGCTGCGGCGTCTGGCTGAGGTCGCTGGTCTTCAGGTTGGCGCGATACTGGAAGCATGCGCCCCGGACCTCGGAACTCCTCCACTGCTCGCGGTCTTCGGTTCGCAGCAGGCCCAGGTTCGTGCCGGGGTTCGAGAAGGGAGCACTGGTGATAACCGCGGTCCATTCGATGTCCTCGAAGATGCCCGGCGTGTCACACGGTTCGGGCGACGAACTGAACGCAATGCGGTATTCCATCGAGATGGTCGTGGTGGTGGTCACCTCATTCGATACTTCCGCCGACCAGTAGAAACCATCGAGGTACTTCACATCCACCGGCTCGGCCTCGTAGAGGCCAGAGGGAGCGAAGGTCGGGTTTTCGTCGGGAATCTTGAACTTGCCCAGGAACACCTTGTCGGACCCCTGGTCGGACGCCGAGTCGTCGGGGTCGAGGTCCGCCTCCGAACCACTCTCGCCGCCAATGATATAGGCATAGCCATAGGACGTGGCGTCTCCCACCGACGGAACGACCACCATACCGTGGTTGGCGCGAGTATAGGCGTGGTCGTCCACCTCCAGCACTTTGGAGCGCGGGAAGGGGTCTTCGCGCAGGCTGGCATCTTCCTTGATATAGTTATAGAGCGAGTCGCTCGTGGGGCTTGTCTGCTCCGCCTCGCGCCCACCTGCCGTATAGACCGCCTTCATAAACTGGATAACCCCCAGGTCGTAGGTCGCGATACTGTCGGGCAGAAAACCAACTTCGTTCCAGGTCACCGTCCCATCCGTGTCGAGATATCCATCCGGTAGACCACGTTGCTGAACCGTTCGTTTTCTTCGGTTCCGCCCCGTCGCTGCCCACCAAAGATGAAGATGGACGATTCGTAGGTTATCGCCGCCGCTCGCCACAACCCCAGGTCTTCCAGCACGGTGTCGCCCTCTTTCATTGGGGGGATGCGATAGGCATCATCTTCGAGCGCCACCCACCCTTCCTCGCTGGTGCCGGGCTTCATGAGTTGGCCGGTGCTCTGGTTCACCTCCGCATAAAACACATAGTTCGACCCCTCGGCATAGGGGGGAAGGTTGTGGTAGCCGCCAATGACATAGAGAAAGACCCGCCCGTCGCTGGTTTCAACGGCTGCCGCCACAGCATCTTCAAGCCCGTAGCTTCTCCCACCGCCAAACATCCCCGGCTCCATCAGGAGTGGCCCTTCCTCCCAGGTCACATTGCCGCCAGAAACCTTGCCAATGCGGACCGCCGCACTGGAGATGGAAATCTCCGTCTGACCGTCGTAGTAGCCCGGCCAGACCTGCCCGCCAATGGCGTAGATATAGCCGCTGTTGGAGCCGGTTTCGACCGAAGCAACGGCAGGGCCGGTGACCCCGGCCACATCATGAAACCCCGACGGCCCGTAGCGGCTGTCGTCCACATCTATCTCAGCCTCGTTGTTGGTGGTGATGGCCGGGAGGGTGCTTTGCTTCCAGTAGGTTGTGCCCTGGCTGCGCAGGTTCCCGGTGCTCTGGTTCACCTCGGCCATATAGACCGCGTCGGATAGCTCGGTGACTGCCGCGCCGCGGCGGTTTCCGCCAATCACAAAGATATATTTGCCAAGGGCCACGACCCCCATATTCCTGAGTGGTTGGGGCAAGGAAGTATCCGTCAGTTCCAGCGGGGCAAGCTGGATTTCCGGGGCGAGTTGCACGGCCCCGCCCAGGTCGGCAAAGCGGGGGGACATATCCGTATTCGTGTAGTAGGCCGTGGCGGTGAGTTGAAACTCGCCCACAAACTCCTCACGCATGTTCTGATACTCTTTGGGCACCGGCACCCCGATGTCGTATTCGTTTTGCTGCGCCACCTCCGCCCCCGATGAAGATGCATCGGGGGGGTATTCCGCCTGCGCCGGACGCACCCGCACCATCCCGGTCAGCACACACAGCACCCCGGCCAGCAGCACCAGTCCAGTCCACCGGGAACCGCGAATGAGGGGGGGGATTATGGTCATCAACGTCTGTCTCCTTCCTAACCTGGAAAAGGGTGTTTGGAACCAAATAACCAAACGAAGAACGCCGGGTGGAGAGGAGAGCGGTTTTCCTTCCAGACCCGGCGTTCCGTTCATATCGTATCCGTTGCGTTCCTCACTCTGGTCATTCACACCTCAAGCACCGGTCGGTCCGGGCGTGAGGGGAACCCTCCTCCCGCAGGTGAACCGCACCCTGCGGGAGGAGTCCGTCAGATGACAGGCCTACGGGCCGTCGTTGTAGAGCTGCTGCACCTGGTCGGCCGTGTATGCGGTGGTGTAGATTGCCACCTTGTAGTAGGTGCCTTTCCAGTACCGCATGTTGTCGGGGTTATTCACCTCGTTCGCCAGGGCCAGCGAATAGTTGCTCCACGCGGAGAAGGTGCTGCCATCCAGTGACTGGCTCTGCTTCTCCACGCCGTCCACGTAAATCTTGCCAACACCGCCCTTCACCGTGAGCACCACATGGTGCAGCGACCCATCGGGCAGCATACCGCTGCTCGTGGTGAAGGTCTTATACCCACTGCCAGTGGTCTTCACGCGGCCACTGACCCCGGTGCCATCCTGCAACAGGGTGAAGTCTCGCCCATTGCCCGTGTCGGTCGAGAGCGTGACCATACGTGGCGGACCGGTGAGAGCGCTGGATTCGGAATTGACCCACGCCTCAACCGTCAGCTCGTTCGACGCCTTAGCCGCGCTCACCAGGCTGTTGGCCGTGCTGCTGGACTGGATGATGGTCTTGCCCGTAACGCGCAGACCACCACTCACCCACACGACCTTGCCCGGGTTGGCAATGGTCAGGTTCAGGCCACCCACCGAGTCGTTCACCTTGTTGCCACTGCCCTCATTGAAGTCGTAGCGTGCGAATGGTTCGGGCAGCGCCGGCTTGCAGACCGGGCCGGTGATGGTGCCAGACACCTTGTTCGTTCCACCCTTGGTGTAGATACCCGTCTCACCTTCGAGCACGTTCGCGGCCACACCGGCGGCGATGTTGACCTTGAACAGACCGGAGGTGAAGCCACCGGGCACCTTATCGAAGCCTTCCCACTTGATGCCGAAGAAGCCGGAGTTCTGAGCCGAGTCCTGCCCCTTCAACACGTCCAGACCGCTGATGGTCCCCACCGAGTTGAAGTTAGCAACCCGCTCGCCCGCGCTCCCCAGGCAGTCACCGCCTGGCATCTCAAGCACCCAGTTGCTCAGGTCTCTCGTGCTGCCCTGCTGCGACACATGGTAGGCGAAGGTCTTCGAACCATCGGCCTCCACGCTCATGCCTTCGTAGCTCACCGTGTACTCACCCACGGTTGCGGGTGGTTCTGGCTGGCCCACGCCGGCTGCCGAGACGTTGCCCACGTTCGACACATCTTCCGTGCCGTCGCAGGAGTGCCATGCCACGGCCCCCAGCATGAAGAAGGAGTCGCCGCTATCCTTCGGTGACCTGACCCCAGCGTACACTTCCTGCGTCCCCGCCGGAACGTTGTTGAGGGTCAGTTGCACGATGTTCAACTGGAACTTGTTCCCGTCAATGGCGGAACCAAGCACCGTCCCTGGGTCTTCCACCGTCGCTTCTGCCGTCTTGCCGCCCGCCCTCGCCGTCACGACACCAATCCGCGAGTCTTCCGCGTCCAGTTCCATAATAGCGATGCGGACATGCACGTTCATCGTTGCCGGCAGCGGCATCGGCAGCGTCAGGAGCGTTTCCTTGGCCTCCGTTGGCCCGGAGCTTCCGCCACCCCAGACGCCGAGAACCGAGGTCCGCCCCACACCGGAGATGCTCTTGTTGGTCGGCATCCCGAAGTAGCCAACCAGCGCTTCGCTGCCCGGTGCGCTGCAATCATCACCCTCAACACACTTGCCACTCGTGGTCTTCATCGAGTAGATCGCGCCGGATTCGCCCGCAATCTCAAAGGTCCAGCCAGGCATTGTCGGGAGCTTCGCCGAGTTGTTTCGCTGCGTCACCCCAGAAACCGGAACTTGCGTCGCCCAGTCCTTCAGGAAGGTCACCCCCGAAGGCGGGTTCTTGCCGTAGCGCGTGCACCAAGCTGAATGGTGGACCACAGCGCCTCATGCGGCACCTTCAGGTAGCGCTCGTTGAGGTTCTCATAGCCCGGATCGCTGCCTTCCTTCACCTTCATCCCAATACCGTCCATGGCGACGTACTGGTTCTGGCAGACGAACGAAGTTTCACCCTCCGGGTCCATCGGAACGGTGGTTGCCGTCGGCTGCGGCACCGGCGTGTTCGTCGGCACCGGCGTGTTCGTGGCCGCTGGTGCTGGCGTGTTCGTCGGGGTCGCTGGCGGAGGCGTGCCCGGCCCTGGGTCCGCAACGTCCATCACGCACGGGTTCGGGTCGGTCGAACCATCCGACAGGTCGTTGTCGTAGTAGTCCAGGCCCGGATTGCCTTGCGACGACTGCGCCTGGATGTACTTGCCGCTGGCATCGTAGAACGTGGCTCCCACGTGGTTCTCCACGGTCTCGATGTTGCCGGCCAGGTCTTCGGGGCCGTAGCCCGGCCAGAAGACAGCCATCTCATACCGTTCGCCATCCTTCACGTTCTGGATCGTGGCGTTGCCACTGATAGCTCCGCCATCTTCCAGCGTCCAGACCGGTTCGCCAACCACCTGACCACCCTCATCTTCCGCCCCGCGGGCATAGGCCGAGTGGACCATGCTCCACGAGAGCTTCAGATTAACCGGCGTCGGGATGGTGTTGCCGGGGGTTCCGTTGGTCGCCCACGACGGAGTAGACGGATAGACCGCCCCATCCGGCAGGTAGACCGTCCCACGCACGGTAATCCAGGCCGGGTCGGGACCCATGTTGCCCATATCCACATCGTCAAAGACGAAGTTGATGCGGCCCGGTTCAGGGTTCGCCCGTGGCGTCCCGCGGTAGGTCTGGCGTGCGCCGTTGAACGGCGGCTCAGGAACTTCCAGACACGGCACCGGCGTTGGTTCGGGGGTGGCTGGCTCTGGCGTGGCGGTTCCCTCCGCTGGCGGAAGCTCCCCACCACCAGTCGCGCACAGCCCCGTCCCAAGCTGGATGACGAGTCCTTCGGACCCTGCCCCGATGGTTACGTTGATAGCATTGCGGTAGGTCGTACCATCCAGGATCTTGTTATAGACGCGCTCGACATCATCCGAGCCGGTGTAGACCACCTCGGCCTTGAGCGTGTAGTTCCCTGCTGGCACGTCCGAAACGTCCACCACCATCGTGCCGTCCGCACCCACAACGATGCTTGCATTCACCGTCTGGGCACCTTCCAGCGTGGCGGTGCCAATCACCTCGCCCGGCGTGGCGTCAATCGTCGTCAAGACCGGCTCGGTTTCGTATTCGCAACTGACATCTTCCAGCACCTGGGCCGCAATCTCGTTGAAGGCGGCTTCGAGGCTGTCCGGCGAGGTGGCTTCCCACGCCTTCGTTGCAGCCTGCGGCAGGCCAAGCGCCTGTCCCTCACCGCTGGTTGCCGACATCGCCAGTGCGTAGACCGGAACATCGAGTTCATCCCGAATATCCGATGCCCAGGTAATCATCTGACCAATCGGGCTGGTGGACGGCGATGGGTAGGAACTGTGGCAGACCGCGTCGCCGGGGGTCGGGCAGTACTTGTAGCCGCTCGGAACACCCGCCTTGCTGTTGCTGTAGTTCGCTCTCCACCCATTGTCCTTCCAGTAGTGATTGGCCGCACCGTCGGTCGCCAGAATGACGACGTGGTGGTAAGCCTCGCGCTCGGCGCTCGACAGGTTGTCCAGGAAGTTGTAGGCCTGCTGGAGCGCCTTGGCCGTATTCGTTCCCCGCCCTGGGTCAAGGTGGAACGGATCGTTGTTGTAGCTCGAACTGGTCCCAGCCGAGAGCACCTTATCGTCAGCCTGATCCTTGCCCAGCCAGCCAGACTCGTTGTGGATCTCCGTGCCAAACGGGATCAGCTTCATCTGGTCGCCACCCTGCATACTGCTGTTGATGAAGTTCACGAGCGCGGTCTTCATAATGTAGATACGGCGCTCCTGCTTCACCGGCCAGACGTTCGGGTGACAGCTCTCCGTCTTGCAGTTCATAATGCGACTGCACTTGGCTGCCACCGTCCCCTCAGCAGGATACTTCGTCCCGTCGTTGCCCTTGCAGCTCTGACCCGCGAAGTTCTCCTGCGTCATCGAGCCGCTGATGTCCATCACCACCACGTAGCGAATGGGCTTGCGCTCGACATCCGGGCAGATCTCGATGCACGGCTCGATAGCCACGGCCATCTTCTCTGGTTCCGGCGTTGACGTTGCCGTCGGCACCGGGGTGTCGGTTGGCACCGGGGTTGCCGTTGGTTCGGGAGCCACACAGTCGGAGTCGCCGAGCTGAATGTTCATCGCCCCCGCGCCGCTCACCGTCAGCATCACCGACTCGGCATACTGCCCGGTGGCCGGGTCGCGCACCATATCGTACAGGTTGCCGTCCACCACCATCGAGGCGCTGACCTGGTAGTCACCAGCGGCCAGACCCGATGTGTTGAAGACCAGGCTGCCACCCTCGCCCACGGTGATATCCCGCGGCGTTCCGTTCAGCGTGATGGTCCCCACATTGGTGCCAGGGGCAACACCCTCAACGGTCGTCACGACATCGCCCATTTCCCACGGGCACACTTCCTCTTCGACCTGGAAGGCCAGGGCGTCGAGAATCTGGTTGAAGTCCGCAGGATTCTTCACTTCCCAGGCGTAATCTGCCATCGCCGGCAGACCAATCGCCGTCGCACTGGCGCTCCCGTCGCCGGGGTCAACCAGAGCCATTGCCACGGCATAGATAGGCACACCCGTATCGCGCAGCGCTCGACCTTCCGCAACCATCTGGTTGATCGGGCTGTTCGATGGGTCAGGTTTCGTGCTGTGGCATATCGGGTCTTCTGGATACTTACACGGCTTGCAGCTGCCCGGATTCAGCGGGTTCGGACAATCCTGGATGCGGTTGGAGTTGTTGATATCCCAGTTGCCGGTCCAGGTCGTGCTGCCGGTCATCCGCTGGTTGGCTCCACCGTCGGTGATGAAGAACACCACGGGTTGGTAGCCCTCGCTGAAGGTCACGTTGTTGCGGACCCACCGCAGCGCGTTGGCCGAGTTGGTTCCACCACTCAGCAGATAGGGTTCGTCATACGGGCCAGCATCCATCACACGGTCAATGAGCGCGCTCTTGCTGCTGGTCCAGCCACTGCCCACTTCCCCAATGCGATTGGTCGAGAACTCCACAATCCGCATCTGGTCGTTCTCGCCCAGGTGCTCATTGATGAAGCCGGTGAGCGCGGTCTTCATAATGTAGCCGCGGCGCTCTTCCACCTTCGGCCAGGCTTTTTCGTCGCCGCAACTGTTGACGGTGCAGTCGCGCACATTCGTGCATACCTCACCCGATGCGCTGTTGCAGGCCCGCCCATCGAACGTCTGGTTCATCGAACCCGTCACGTCCATCAGCACCAGATATTGCACCTTCTTCTGGTTCGGGTCAGTCTGGCAGCTCTCGCACACCTCAAAGGCCACGGTGTTCAGGGCTGGCGTCGGCGTATCCGTTGGTTCCCTCGTCGGTGGCGGTGGCGGCGGTGGGGTATTCGTCGGCGTCACCGGGGTATTCGTCGGCGTCACCGGGGTATTCGTCGGCG
>JAAUSY010000131.1 GCA_012032475.1 Chloroflexaceae bacterium | reverse complement strand
GAGGGCGTGACCGGCGGCGATATACCTTCACCGCCGAAGTGCTGCCGTCGGACGCCACCCAACCCATCACCTATACCTGGGAGGCCGACGACCAACCGATGATGCAGCACAGTAGCGGCCTGACCGACACGGCCACGTTCATGTGGGACACCAGCGGCCTCAAGACCATTCAGGTCATGGCGATGAATGGGGCGGGGACGGTTTCTGCCACGCACGAAATCACCATCGAACTGGTGGTGTCTGGCGTGCAGGAAGTGAGTATCGGCGGCCTGAGCGAAGGCGTGACCGGCGAGGAATATACCTTCACCGCCGCGGTAATGCCACCCTACGCAGCCACGCCGGTGACCTACACCTGGGAGGCCGATGACCAGACGATGATGCAGCATAGCAGCGGCCTGACCGACACGGTCACGTTCATGTGGGACACCAGCGGCCTCAAGACCATTCAGGTCACGGCGATGAACCACCTGAGCGGAACGGCAACCGCCACGCATGAAATCATGATAGCATCACTGCCCATTGCCGTGGAAGGGGTGAGCATCAGCGGGCCGAGCGAAGGGCAGCCGGGGCAGGACTATACCTTCACCGCCGAAGTCAGCCCGACGAACGCCACCCAACCCATCACCTACACCTGGGAGGCCGATGGGTTGGAGCCAGTGACCCACAGCGGCGGCGGGGCGTCCGACACCGTCACGTTCTCGTGGGACACCGAAGGACCCGTAACCGTCCGGGTGACGGCCATGAATGTGGAAGGCTCGGCGCTGGCGATGCACGATATCACCATTGAGGCTGGGCCGCCGGTGGTCGCGGTGACGGGGGTGAGCATCAGCGGGCCGACCGAAGGACAAACCGGCGAGACCTACACCTTCACGGCCGAAGTCAGCCCTTCGGATGCTTCCGAGCCAGTGACCTACGTGTGGGGAGCCATCGGGCAAGACCCGGTGACCCACGAGGATGGGGGGTTGACCGATACCGTGACGTTCTCCTGGGATACGGAGGGCGACAAGGATATCACCGTGCAGGCGACGAACGCGGGGGGAAGTGCAGACGCCAGCTACCTTATCACCATCAGCAGCGGGCCATCCACCGAAGCCGGAAAGGTCTATCTGCCGCTGATTGTGCGCCAGTAGCTTGCTGGGGCCGGTGGCAGCACCGGGCAATTGCCGCGGCTGCCTCGGCATACGCCTGAGCATGACCGGACCTGGATGGAAACGAAGCCCGCCTTACCAGTATGTAACGTATCTTCACGGAACGCGGTAAGGCGGGTTTCTCCGCATCACACATCACGCATCACGCATTACCCATCACTGGTATCACATCGGTTCGACGCCCGGTCGGGACTCTGGTATAATACGGCCCCAGATGAAACCGTTTGTGCTTTGAGCGAACCAGACCCGACCCGACCTCACCCACGCCCGTATCCGCACCCTGAAGCAATAGAGAGGGAACCTATGCCAACAACGACCGACCTGGGAATAGGAGCTATCGCCCTGGAAAACCACCGCTGCTCGTTTCGTATCTGGGCCCCGCAGGTTGCCCGCGCCGAACTCCACCTGGTCTCCCCGGATGAGCGGGTGGTCCCCCTGATACCCGAACCCCGCGGCTACCACGCTGCCATCGTTGAGAGGGTCGCACCCGGTGCTCGCTATTTCTACCGCCTGGATGGACAGAAGGAGCGGCCCGACCCGGCCTCGCGCTCCCAACCAGACGGCGCCCATCAGGCCTCCGAAGTGGCCGACCCGGCCTTTGCCTGGACGGCCACCGGGTGGACGGGGTTGCCGCTCCATGACTATATCATCTACGAACTTCATATCGGGACTTTCACCCAGGAAGGCACCTTTGATGGAGCCATTGCCCGCCTCGACTACCTGACGAACCTGGGCATCACCGCGGTTGAAATCATGCCAGTTGCGGCGTTCCCTGGGAACCGCAACTGGGGCTACGATGGCACGTATCCCTTTGCCGTTCACGCTTCCTATGGCGGCCCGTCTGGCCTGAAGCGCTTCGTTGATGCCTGCCACCAGCGGGGGCTGGCGGTCATTCTGGATGTGGTCTACAACCACTTCGGCCCGGAGGGGAATTACCTATGGGACTATGCGCCACAGTTCTTCACCAACCGCTACCAGACCCCGTGGGGCGCAGCCATCAACTTCGACGGCCCCCACAGCGACGAAGTGCGGCGCTTTTTCATCGAGAACGCGTTGATGTGGGTGACCGACTTTCGTCTCGATGGACTGCGCCTGGATGCCGTCCACGCCATCACCGATTTTTCCGCGCAGACGTTTCTTGAGGAGCTTGCCAGAGCCATACACCTCCGGGCCGACCAGTTGGGGCGGCGTATCTATGCGATTGCCGAGAGCGATCAGAACGACCGGCGGTTGGTCCACCCTCCCGCGGTGGGGGGCTATGGCCTGGACGCCCAGTGGAGCGACGATTTTCATCATGCCCTCCACACCTTCCTGACCGGCGAACAGGCCGGGTATTACGAAGACTTCGGCACGTTCGAGTATATCGTGCGAGCCTTCCGCGATGGGTGGGTCTTTGCCGGCGACTATTCGCCCTTCCGCCAGCGGCGGCATGGGAGTTCGTCCCGGACCATCCCACCGGGTTGCCTGGTAGTCTGCACCCAGAACCACGACCAGGTGGGCAACCGCATGCTTGGCGAACGCCTTTCTACACTCGTTTCGTTCGATGCGCTCAAACTGCTTGCCAGTGCGCTGATCCTTTCGCCCTTCATTCCCCTCATCTTCATGGGCGAGGAATATGGCGAGCCGGCGCCCTTCCTCTACTTCGTCAGCCACGGCGACCCGGACCTGGTCGAGGCCGTGCGCAAGGGGCGCAAAGAAGAATTCTTCGCGTTTGAGTGGAAGGGCGAGCCGCCTGACCCCCAGGACGAAGCGACCTTTGCCCGTTCGCGCCCTGACGACCGGCTCGCGCAGCAGGGATCCCACGAAGTGCTGTTCAGCCTCTACCGCGAGCTTATCCGCCTGCGCAAGACGCTCCCGGCGCTTGCCACCCTCAGCAAAGACCATATGGAGGTGCGCAGCTTCGAGCCAGAGCAGGTGTTGATGCTCCATCGGTGGGCAGATGTTGCGTACCCCATCCTGCGGCAAACCGCGCCGAGCGAAGGAACCGGGGGCCGCGATGTCGTGACACTCCTGAACTTCAGCCGATCCCCCGTAACCATCCAGGTGCCCTTTCCGCCGGGGCACTGGCGCTTCCTGCTCGATACCTCCAGCGACCGCTGGCTCAAGCCGGGGGTGCAGACCGAAGAGAACACCCCACAGCAAGGGGTCACCACCTCCAAACACTTCGATGTTGAAGCGGGCGAGGTTCTGCTCACCCTTGGCGCACACTCCGGTGTGCTCCTGGAACGGTTGGAACGAGACTGGCAATAAGCAAGAGGAGCCATCGTTGTGAACCATTACCTCTGTATTCACGGACATTTCTACCAACCCCCCCGCGAGAATCCGTGGCTGGAGGCAGTTGAGCTACAGGACTCAGCCTACCCTTACCACGACTGGAACGAGCGTATCACGGCGGAATGTTACGAGCCGAACACCGGGGCACGGATTCTGGATAGCGACGGACGCATTGCTCAGATTGTCAGCAACTACGCCCGAATCAGCTTCAACTTCGGTCCGACGCTGCTGCGCTGGATGGAACAGCACGAGCCGGCCGTTTATCAGGCTATCCTGCTGGCCGACCGCGAGGGTCAGAAACGCTTCTCCGGCCATGGCACCGCCATCGCCCAGGTCTACAACCATCTCATTATGCCGCTTGCCAACCGCCGCGACAAGGTGACCCAGGTGGTCTGGGGTATCCGCGACTTTGCCCACCGATTTGAACGACCGCCGGAGGGGATGTGGCTGGCAGAAACCGCGGTTGACCTGGAAACGCTGGATATCCTTGCCGAGCACGGGATACGATTTACCATTCTGTCGCCCACCCAGGCAGCCCGGGTGCGCCCGATGGACGGCAGCAGCGATTGGCAATCCGTGGGTGAGGGCATCATAGACCCGACCATGCCCTACCTTCAGCACCTCCCGTCGGGGCGAATGATGGCCCTGTTCTTCTACGATATCCCGATATCGCGGGCGGTCGCCTTCGAAGGGTTGCTGTCAAGCGGCGACCGCTTTGCCCGGCGGTTGCTTGGCGGCTTCGACAACTCACGCGAGCACCCGCAACTGGTCCATTTTGCCACGGACGGCGAGAGCTACGGGCACCACCACCACCGCGGCGAAATGGCGCTGGCCTATGCACTGCACCATATCGAAACCAACGGACTGGCCCGCCTGACCTGCTATGGGGAGTTTCTCGAACTTTCGCCCCCGACGCATGAGGTTGAAATCATCGAGCGCACGTCGTGGAGCTGCCCCCATGGCGTCGGGCGCTGGTATCGCGACTGCGGGTGCAACACCGGCTCCCACCCCTCCTGGAACCAGGCATGGCGCGAGCCGCTCCGTGCGGCGCTGGACTGGCTGCGCGACACCGTGACGCCGTACTTCGAGGAGCACGGAGCCAGGTTGTTCTATGACCCCTGGGACACCCGCAACGATTATATCAGCGTCATTCTTGACCGCTCCCTGGACAACGTTGCCCCTTTTCTTGCTCGCCACACGACCCACGGCCTCGATGCCAGCGAGCAGGTTCAGGCCCTCCAACTGCTGGAACTCCAGCGGCAGCTATTGCTTATGTATGCCAGCTGCGGGTGGTACTTCGATGACCTGTCGGGCATCGAGACGGTTCAGGTGATGAAATACGCTGGCCGGGCGATTCACCTTGCGACGATGCTCTCTGGCAATCATTTTGAGGCCGGGTTTCTCGACCTGCTTGAACAGGCCAGAAGCAATCTCCCGGACTATCGCCATGGCCGGCACATCTACGAGCGGTGGGTGCGCCCGGCGGCGGTAGACCTGACCAATCTCGGCGCACACTATGCCATAAGCTCGCTCTCTGAGCGCTACCCGGCCCGCACCACGGTCTACTGCTATGAGGTTGAGACCGAAGACTACCACCGCTTCGAACCTGGTCTGGCAAAGGTGGTCATCGGGCGGGCCCGCATGACCTCGATGGTAACGCGCAACACCGAAGTCCTGAGCTTTGGCGTGCTGCACTTTGGCGACCACAACGTCAATGCCGGGGTGCGCCCCTTCCCCTTCGATGATGAGGCCAGCTATCAAGCCCTGGTGGAAGGGGCAGCCCAGGCCACTGCTGTGGGCGACATTGCTGAGGTCGTGCGCCTCCTCGACGGGTATTTCCACAAACTCGAATACTCGGCGCAGTCGCTCTTCCGCGATACGCAGCGCTCATTTCTGAACCAGATGCTCGAATCCACGCTGGCGGACGATGAGGCGATCTATCGCCAGCTCTATGAACGGCGCACCTCGCTGATGCAACTGCTCACTTCGCTCAGCACCCCGCTGCCGAGAACCTGGCACGCGACGGCAGAATTTGTGCTGAACAGCGACCTGCGCCGTGCGGTGGCCGAAATCGTGCCCGACCAGGAGCACATCCAGACGATTCTCGAACGGGCGCAGATGTGGGAGGTCGAGCTTGACACCGCCGGACTCGCGTATACCATCCAGGAGACGATGGAGCAGTTGGTCCGCCGGGTCCACGACTGCCCGAATGAACGGGAGACGCTCCAGTCCCTCGAATCTTTTATTGACGTTATCCGCTCGATGCCCTTTGAGGTAGACTTCTGGAAAATCCAGAATGCCTACTTCGAACTGGTCAATACGGTCTATGTTGAAATGCAAGAATGCGCCGACGAAGGCGACGAAGACGCCCGCCTGTGGGCGACCCACTTCATTTCGCTCGGTGACAAACTTGGGATACGAGTGGCAGAAATGAATGCTATCAGTGCAGCCCCAACCGTTGCGTCCATCGTACACGAAGTCCTTTCGCAGCAGCGCATCCCCCGCGCAACCTACCGCTTCCAGTTCAATCCGTCGTTTACGTTTCGGGATGCGCTGAACGAGGTTCCCTACCTGGATGGACTGGGCATCAGCCATTGCTATGCTTCGCCCATTTTTAAGGCACGGGCAGGCAGCAGCCATGGCTACGATGTTTGCGACCCCGGCCAGATCAACCCCGCGCTCGGAGGCGAGGAGGATTTTCACGCGCTCACGGAGGAACTGCGCCGGCGCGGTATGAGCGTCCTGCTGGATATTGTGCCCAATCATATGGGCATTGGCGATGTGGGCAACACCTGGTGGATGGACGTGCTCGAAAATGGCCCCAGTTCCGACTACGCGGCCTACTTCGATATCGAGTGGAACCCGGTGAAGCCCGAACTTGCCAACAAGGTGCTGCTCCCGACCCTGGGCGACCAGTACGGGCGGGTTCTGGAACGGGGAGAACTCCGGCTGGTCTACCAGGCAGAGGAAGGAACGTTTTTCCTGCACTACTACGAGCACCTCTTTCCCATTGCGCCGGGCACCTACCGGATGATCCTCAACGACCAGCTTGAGACGCTGATGGAAACCCTGGGAACTGAGCACGAGCATATGCAGGAGTTTCAGAGCATCATCACGGCGCTGAGCTACCTGCCGCCACCCACCGAGCGCGACCCGCAGCGATTGATTGAGCGCAGCCGGGAAAAGGAAGTCATCAAGCGGCGGATTGCCTCGCTCTACCAGGAAAGCCCCGATGTGCGGGCCGCCATTGACACCGCCGTCCAGGCATTCAATGGGAATATTGGCGACCCACACAGCTTCGACCTGCTGGATACCCTGATTAATGCCCAGTCCTATCGACTGGCCTTCTGGCGGGTCGCGGCCGAAGAGGTCAACTATCGCCGCTTCTTCGATATTAACGACCTGGCAGCCATCCGCACCGAAGACCCGGTGGTCTTCCAGGACACCCACCAACTGGTCTTCCGCCTGCTCACCGAAGGGCACGTATCGGGCCTGCGCATTGACCATATTGACGGCCTCTTCGACCCGGAGGCCTATTTTCGCCAGCTCCAGGAGGGCTACGTCTTCCACAAGGTGCGCGACCGCCTTGCCAGGGTGCGCAAAACTATGCCTGATGACGCGACTCTCAGGCAGCGCGTTGCCTCCCGTATTGCCGCGTGGGTGGCGGAGTATCACGGGGTGGGGCCGTCGCCCATAGACTGGCCGCTCTACGTGGTGGCGGAGAAGATTCTCGGTGAGGATGAGTCGCTCCCGCGGAACTGGGCCGTCCACGGAACCGTCGGCTACGATTTTCTGACCGCGCTCAATAGCCTGTTCGTCCCTCCGCAGAATCGCGCCGCGTTCGATACCATCTACCAGCAGTTCACCGGCAACACCACGCCATTCCACGAACTGGTCAATATGAACAAGAAGCGCGTGATGCTCATCTCGATGGACAGCGAAATCTATGCACTCAGCCATCAGCTTGAGCGCATTGCCGAGCGCAACCGGCGCTACCGCGACTTCACCCTGAACATGCTGACCTTTGCCATCCGCGAGGTCATCGCCTGTCTCTCGGTCTACCGCACCTACACGACGGATTCGGAGACGGTGTTGCCACGCGACCGGCACTTCATCGAGACCGCGGTGGCGGAATCCATGCGGCGCAACCCGCGCACCCCCACGCCGGTCTTCGACTTCATCCGCGAAATCCTGCTGCTCGAAAAACTGTCCGACTTTGGCCCCGAAGACCAGCACCACCTTATCCAGTGGGTGCGCAAGTTTCAGCAGGTGACAGGGCCGGTGATGGCAAAGGGGGTTGAGGATACGGCGTTCTACGTCTATAACCGTCTGGTTTCGCTCAACGAGGTGGGAGGCCACCCGGAAGAGTTTGGCCGGACGGTCGAGCAGTTTCACAAGCGCAACCAGGAGAACCAGCGCTCGTGGTCGCACACACTCCTTTCGACCTCGACCCACGACACCAAGCGTAGCGAGGATGTTCGCGCCCGCATCAATGTGCTGTCGGAGCTGCCAGAAAAGTGGCGCGTGGCGCTCTCTCACTGGAGCGCCCTGAACGCGAGCAAAAAGGCGCTCGTGGATGGGAAGCCGGCTCCTGATGGCAACGATGAATACCTGTTCTATCAAACCCTGGTGGGAGCCTGGCCCTTCTGCCAGCAAGCCGCCGAAGAGGCGTTGCGCCGGGGCAAGAACGAGAGCGAGAGCGGGAATGACAGCAAGAGCAGTGGCTTTCCCACATCGCCGGTCGTCCTCAATCCGTTCGCTGCGCCGGAGCCATGGGCAGACTTCCGCGAACGGATGACAGCCTATATGCACAAGGCCACCAAAGAGGCCAAAGTCCATACGAGTTGGGTGAACGCGAACCAGGCCTACGATAGCGCGGTGCGGGACTTTGTTATCCGCACGATGACCACGGATGAGGCGAACGGAACGTTTCTCAAGGATATGCGAGATTTTGTCGAAGAGGTGGCTTACTATGGCCGCTTCAACGCGCTCACGCAAACACTGCTCAAGCTCACCGCCCCTGGCGTGCCCGATATCTACCAGGGCACCGAACTGTGGGATTTGAGCCTGGTAGACCCCGACAACCGCCGCCCGGTTGACTATGCCGTGCGCCGCGCTCTGCTGGATGACCTGAAGCAACGCATGTCCCGTGCAGGCGACCATCTCGTCCCGCTCGCACGGTATCTCCTGGATACCAGCCATACGGGGCAGGTCAAGCTCTACCTCATCTCCCGCGTGCTTGGGTTCCGCCGTGCCCACGCCAACCTCTTTGCCCACGGCAGCTACGACCCCCTGGAGGTCACTGCTGACCAGCGCGACCATGTGTGTGCGTTTGCCCGGACGTTCGAGGAGGAAACGATGCTGGTGGTCGCTCCCCGCCTGATAGTCCAGCTCACGGGCGATGTTGAACGCCCCCCGATGGGACCAGCCGTCTGGGGCAACACCCGGCTGGTGCTGCCAGAAGAAGCCATCGGGCAGCGCTATCGCCACCACCTGACGGGCGAGGTCCTTTCGGTCGAGCACTCCGACGGGGTGCCCGGTCTGGGACTGGCAGAAATATGCCAGTCGTTTCCGGTGGCCGTGCTGGAGCGCCTGTGACCTCATGCATCATCGAGACCTGCCGGGCTTCGCTCACGGGTTCTACTCCTAGATATAGTAGGTTATCCACAATTCCGAGCCTTTTATCCACAATATGTGGATAAGTATGTACCACCGTCGTAGGCCCGACCCCCGACCCCCGACCAGCGCGACCTACGGCGCTTCTTCTTCTTCCGCCCACAGCTGCGCGAGGCCAATGGAGATTGGTTCCGTCTCCTGGTAGCCGTAGTCGGCGGGGGAAAGGGCCGGTTCGACACTACGCAGGTCCAGCCAGCTCAGCCCGCGGGGGAGGTCCAGGATTACCGTGTGGTGCTGTGGCTTACCAACTTCCAGGTGCGCCACCAGGCGCTCGCCATGATACACCCCTACCTGCCGAGGGATGGCAAAACTGTGGGCCTCAAAATGAAGCGTGACCGGGCCATCCGTTCGTCGGAGCACCCCGATGCGCCCTTCCTGGTGCATCCAGCGATAGGGCAGTTCATCGGGTTGCTCCGGCGTGGGCGACCGGAGGCGATCCCACCCCTGCTCATCAGCGATGACCAGGCAGGTGGTGCTGATGCCTTCGGTAGGTATCTGGTAGAGCGCCAGGTCAGGCGTCTCACCGACCAGGGATTCCCGCCCGATGTGGGCTATCACCTGCTGCTCATAGGCGGAGGCTTCGGGCTTGCGGCGATAGACCATCAGGTGGGTGATGTGGTAGAAGGCTGCCACGCAGCGCCAGCCGGAGGCAGGCTGCACGATATCGGCATCGAAGATACGGTGGCGCAGGTAGTTCAGCATGGGGCCGGGCGGGTTGTCACGCGAGAGTTCCCCATAGAGCACGGGACGCTCATGGACCGTCGCGTAGTACATCCCCCGATTGGACGGGTCGGGCATCTCCATCAGTGCCCCACGCACGGTGCCATCGGAAAGGAACGGGGGCACCGCCGCAGGAGGGGCAGCATGCACAGGGATGGGCAGCAACTCGAAGCACAGCGCGGCCAGAACGACCCCAAACCACCCGCGATTGGTGACCGGTCGGGGCATCTTCATTTTCACGTTCAGCCGGTGCTGAAGCGCCTGAAACCCGGTGGCTGCCAGCACCGCCAGGCAGAGCAGCGTGATGATGACGTAGCGGGCCGGGGCACGGGTTACCCGCAGAACGCTGAACTGGAGCAGGAATTCATAGGGCAGCGGGACTGGCGTCACCTCCCCCAGGAGCCGGAGTTGTGGTCCGAGCGACAGCACCAGGAAGCCAGCACCGCAGAACACCCAGAAGCGGGACCGCTGCCAGCAGTGCCACGCTCCCAGGATTGCCAGGCCCAACACGACGTAGCTCAGGCTCACAAAGGGGACGGTGATGCCAGGGGTTTTCAGCCGCTCAAACTGCTGCAAAGCCCAGTCTCCCCAGAGCGGGTGTTCGGGGTTGGGGATGAAGAAGGCCAGCACGTCGGGCGAATGATAGATAGTGTCGCGGCGCGACCGGAGCATGTAGGGGTCGGGTCCTTGAAGCTCCAGGTACATCGGCCCGGCCACCGGAGCAACCGCGACGAAGAAGAGCGCCTGGAGCGATGCGACCCGCCAGGCCAGCGACCGCACGACCACCCACCACCGGAATCGGGGGTGCGCCAGCAGCACCGCCAGCAGCACCGCCCCCGTCAGCAGTTGCAGATAGACCGCAAACTGCCAGTCGGAGAAGGCGTTGAGCGCCAGCGCGATGGCGGCTCCGAGCAGCCAGCGGGAACGCCCGAAGTTCAGCCACCGCCGCACACAGAGAACATACAACGGGATAAACTCGACCCCGTGCAGGTTGGGCTGCCCCGCGTTGAAGTGGAAAAGCTGGGTGGGAGCGAAAGCAAACGCCACTCCGGCCAGAAAGCTGGCGGCCCGGCTGCCCGTAACATCCCGCGCCAGCCAGTAGGCAGACCAGGCTGCCAGGAAGAACCCCAGGAGTTCGGTCAGGTTGTAGGCGACGACCAGCCCGAACCGGTTCTGCAAGGGGATAGACAGCAGCGCATGCACCACGTTGTAGGCGTAGAAATAGAGGCTGGCCCCTTCCGGGTAGTAGAGCCAGGTGGTGACGAAGGGGTTCGTATGGAGTTCGAGCAGCGCCTTGCGCATCCACCAGTAGCTCCACAGGTGCGATTCGGCGTCCACCGCCAGCCCGACCACCATATCGCTCAGGTGGGCAACCAGCGGGTAGGTGAAGAGGAGCGTGAGCAGCACGTAGCCACCCACCACTGCCAGCTCTGGCCCGGCGGCGTGGACAGCGCGGGCAGCGGTGGGTGTGGGAGCATGGGCATGGTGGTCTGCCCGGTTCATCGGACCCTGCTCGTTCACATCAGGTCCGGTTGGTGAGAAACTGGCTGCGGTTGAAGAGGAGCGCCGACGACTTTCTTGCCACCTGGAGGGGCACCTCGACAAATTGATAGTAGAGCATATCATCCCAGACCAGCCCGGCGCGTATCTCGTCGGGCCGCACGATGGCCCACTGCGCCATCAGGCCGCCGTTCCAGTAGATGAGGAAGAGCACCCCCGCCAGCAGCGGCCAGCGCCCGATACGGACCTGGGCCGCGTCGAGCAGCACCGCCAACCCTAGAACGAAGATGGGCGTACATTCGATGAGCCGCCGAAACCCGAATGACCCGGAAAGGTGCCAGGTCGTGCCAAAGCTCCCGTTGATATAGGTCTGGGCCAGGAACCCCAACCCCAGGAGCGCCCCCAGAAACCAGTCGCGCCGCAGCAGAAAGAACAACCCGACCAGACCAATGAACAGCACCGGACTCCAGGCAAATGCCCCATGGCGCGGGTGGAACAGGGTATCGAAGAAGTGGGGACTGATGCCACCGGAGGCTTTGAGCTTGCCCGCCACGACCGAGGCCGGAAAAGGTCGCCCGTTGAGCGCCTGGTAGGTGAGCAGTTGCGGCACCAGGGTCAGGGCGAAGCTCAGCAAGAAGACCCCATGCCCCCCCAGAATACGCAGAATACGCGGGATACGCGGGACACGGGTGCTCAGGGGCAGGGGTGCGGCAGCAGGCGCGGCAGCAGGTGCGGCAGCAGAAGTGGGTACGGGCAGGGCAGCCCGAACATAGGCCGCCAACCCCTCTACCGCGGGCATGATGAGCAGCAGACCAAGCTGTTCGCGGGTAATTGTCATCAACCCGCCAACCACCCCGAGCAACGCCCACTTCCACCAGCGCCGCCGGGACAGCCGCTCCACCAGAGGTACGTCCCAGTCCTGGAGCCAGAGCGTGAGGAACAGGGCAAAGAGGAAGAATGCCGTCGCATGCGACCACGGCATCGCGATGAACGTATAGAAGACCAGCGGGGTAGACAGCCAGACGCCGACTGTTGCCAGCGTTGCCGCAAAGACCCCCACCCCCGCCAGGCGGCGAACCAGCCGGTAGGTCAGCAGCAGGCCAAGCAGGGTATAGAGCGCCGACATCCCGCAGACCGCCCAGATATAGGGTCTGGAGTAGCCATCGGCAGGGACCGTTGCCCCGACCAGGCGAGCCAGGCGCACCCCCACATCCGCCAGCACGAAGCCCGGCGACCACATCAGCGATGCGCCGATGGGCGCGAGATTGCGGTATTTCCCGGTCCGTGGGTTGAGGGGCGTATCGGCGTCCTGCCGCTCGCGCAGCAGCGCGTGGTAGACCGATAGGTCGCCATGCTGCTCACCGAGCCGGGCAAAGTGCTCATACTCATTGCAAAAGTCGAGGTCGCCATCAAAGTAGAGTGAACGCACATAGGCGTAATACTGCACCTCATCGGTGGCATAGATACGCGGTGTGCTGAGGGGCAGCAGCAGCAGAAACACGCCCACAATGACCAGCATCCCCAGGTCAGGAGGGTTCCTCGTTGCGAATAATTGCCGAATCAGGGTCGTTCTCCGGGGTGGTGCGGAAAAGGTTGCGTATTATGTTGTGGTGTCCCTTGCCAGCCGGGTATCCCCATGAGCAGGGTCGGTCCTGTCGGTGAGGGACCTGACAAACAGTTACCAAAACCATCGCGAAATCGTGCATTCCCCATCAGAATGGGAGCAATGCCGACTGCTGATAGCGTTGATGTTTCCCCGCCGCGGGCGGTGATGACCTGCGCCCGATGGACCCGTGGCGGG
>JAAUSY010000130.1 GCA_012032475.1 Chloroflexaceae bacterium | reverse complement strand
CTCGATGCGCTTCTTCACGGTTCGCACGTTGTTTCATCCCCCACTTCCCCCGGACCGCCTCGTCCTCGTCATCATCCCCCCGAACAACGGCGATGTTCCCGACTCCGGCCCGAAATAGTCTGTCCTGGTCAGGATATTCCGAGATGGACCAGTTTTTCGGTCAGTTCGTCCAACCCATCAGTAATCTGCCATTCGCGCAGTTCGTAGCTATCTACCCGGTGGCGGACCAGCGGGTCGTTGCGGGCTATCGCTTCCGCCGCTTCGGAAGAATCGGCCACCACCAGCACCACCCCCCCGGTGCGGTCTCTGAACGGACCCGACAGCACCAGCACCCCGCGCTGCTTCAACTCCTGCAAATAGGCCAGGTGGGCTGGCAAGTGCGGCTCATAGGTGGCGCGGTCCACCACAATCGTCAGTTTGATCAGAAAGATACGGCTCATGGCTGCTTGCGTGCTCCCTCTTCTCCGCCTGTTTCTGCCCTCTTTTATTGTACCACTGTCTGTCGTTCTTCAAGACCAGCGGATACGAGATAGAGGTGATGCTCCGAATGGCGGTCGTTCGGGGTTCTGGTTGGTTCTTCGTGATAGTTGTATAATACGTCAGGTGCAAGAAAATCCCGGACCACGCAATTGAAAAGATACCGATACCGAGAGATACCGAAAGGAGGGAAACGGCGGTCTGGCTCCGCCGATTACTATGAAAGGTGTTATCCTTGTTGGAGGGTTGGGCACCCGCCTCCGCCCGCTGACCTGCAACGTCCCCAAACCTATGATTCCGCTTGCGAACCGCCCGTTGATTGAGCGAATGCTGGTGCGCCTGCGCGACCAGGGCATTGACGAAGTCGTGCTGGCTGTCCGCTACCTTGCCGACCACTTTCGCGCCGCGTTTGGCGATGGGCGTGAGCTTGGCATCACCCTGCACATCATGGAGGAACGGGACCCCCTGGGCACGGCAGGAGCTGTCAAAAACAGTGAGCATCTCCTTGAGGGTGACGTGTTCGTCTTCAATGGCGATGTGGTGACGAGCCTGGACCTGCAAGCCATGCTGGACTTTCACCGCCGGAAGGGCAGCAAAACGACCATTGCCCTGACCCCGGTGGATGACCCGACCCAGTACGGGTTGGTGGAGATGAACACCGACAACCGCATTCTGCGGTTTCTGGAAAAGCCCCGCGCCGAGGATGTCATGACCAATATGATTAACGCCGGCACCTACATCATCAATATGGAGGTCTTCCGCTACGTTCCGCCCGGCGAGTTCTATATGTTCGAGCGGGGGTTGTTCCCGGTGCTGCTGCAAACCGGCGACCCGATGTATGGCTACCCCACGCGGGACTACTGGACCGACGTCGGAAGACCAGAAACCTACCTGGAAGTCAACCATAACATCCTCATCGGGCGCGTCCAGGTGCCCTTCCCCGGCCAGGAAATCGCCAGCCGGGTCTGGGTCGAGGGAGCCGCCCACATCGAAGAAGGCGTGCAACTGGTCGGCCCCCTCGTCATTGGCCCGGACGTGACGATTGCCCGCGGAGCCTCCATCATCGGGCCAACTGTCATCGGGGCCCGCTGCCAGATTGGCCCCAACAGCACGGTGGAAGAAGCTGTGCTGTGGGAAGACAACTGCATTGAGGAGGGGGCCTCCCTGCGGCGGTGTGTGCTCGGCCATGGCAATACGATTGGCCCCCGCACCGTCATCACTGGTGGGGCAGTGGTCAGCGACGAGTGTACGATAGGGGCCGACAACCGCCTGGACCATGGCGTGCGGCTCTGGCCGGGAACCACGCTCAAGGACCAGGCGATTTCGTTCTGACCGGCGCTACCCGGTGCTACCCGGTACACTCAATGACTGCGTGCCACCCGTGCGGCTCCATATGGCTCTGCCGGTGGCAAAAGCCTGCCTCCCGAACCCACCGCTCCATCCGGGCCAGTGACCGCACCGAGATGATCCATGGCTTGCCGTGGCGGTCTGGCAGCACATTGGCTGCCAGGGCCAGCCACGGGTGCCAGACCTGGGTAGTGAGCAGCAGCGTGCCACCCGCCGGGAGGATAGCCCGCAGGTCTAACAGCGAGCGGCACACGGCGGCGTCGTCGGTCAGGGTTTCGTAGAACCCCGACACGACCACCAGGTCCGGAGGGGGGCTGAGCGACTGCAACCCGTCGGGGTGGGTCGCATCGCAGCGTTCGTAGCGGACCTGGCGGGAAAGCCCCAGGTGGGCCGCCAGGTGTTTCCCCCGCGTCAGCATGATTCGTCAATATCGCGGCAGATGACGCTGATATCGTTGCCGCCCATCATTTTCAGCAGCTCCAGGTGGTAGCGCCCTGGCCCCGACGCCACATCCAGAATAGTGGTTGGCAACCCCTCGTTGCGACGGACCAGCACGCGGTTCCACATCGCCTGCAAGAGCAGGTTCTTGCGGGCCCGGTCCGCCTGGTTGCTCTCGTGGTTCAGGTAGATTCGGTCCAGCGCCTGACCGAGCGCGGTGCGACCGCCGGGGCGGTTGCGGTAGACGTAATCGAGCGATAATCCCGAATCGAAGCCATGGGCTACCCCGATTGCCAGGCCATAGCTCATCCAGGCCAGCAAACGCACCGCCATTTGCAAAAACAGGTAGTGCGGAGCTTTGCGGCGAATATCCGGCAGGGTGCGGATACTCTGGGTCGTCATAAACTGCATACTTCTGCTTCCCTCCAGCCTATTCCTTACGGGTCCATATCGTAACCTTTCTCCTGTGCCGAGCAGTGTACCACTGGCCCACTGCGGTAGAACTCTGGTGCGCCAGGGTGCGCAAACGGGGTCCCTCTTCGGTAGAACTGCGGTCGTCCTGGGGAACCGGGTTGACATGCGGCGGGCTTTGATGTAACATAATCTCCACACGACGCCTGGAAAGCTGCAATCAGTCCGGTCGCCAGGCGGGTAGCGACAGACCGGACCCCAAGGATTTTTCTATGCAAGAACACATAGAACGATTTTTACAATACATCACCGCTGAACGCGGATTGACTGGAAATACCATTTCTGCCTACCGGACCGACCTTGAACAGTTTGTGGCATTTCTCAACGAGCAGCAGGTTACTTCGCTGGATACCGTTGGGAAAGATGACGTGCTGTCGTTTATTCTCTTTCTCCGTGAACGTCACTATGCCAATTCGACGGTGGCCCGCCGCACGGCAGCGGTCAAGTCATTCTATGGCTATCTCACGAACAACAAGGTCGTTGCGGCTGACCCGACCGAAGACATCGAATCGCCCAGGGTAGACCGCTGCCCGCCGCATGCCATCTCGCCAGAGCAAATTGACGACCTGCTTGAGCTTCCCTTGCGCACCTCGACCCCCGAAGGGCTGCGCGACAAGGCCATGCTGGAACTGCTCTATGCGACCGGGATGCGGGTCAGCGAACTGGTTGCCCTCGACCTGGGGGATATGGAGATGGCAAATCAGACCGTCCGCTGCACCGGGAAGGGCCGACGAGAACGGGTGCTTCCCCTGAGCGGCACGGCGGTGGTTGCCCTGGAAGAGTATCTTGATCTGGGGCGGACGCAGTTGGTCCGCAGCAACTTCCAGGCCAACGACGCGCTCTTTCTCAACCACCGCGGCCGGCGACTCACCCGGCAGGGGTTCTGGCTGATCCTCAAGAGCTATGCGGAAGAACTGGGGTTGAGCAACCTGACCCCCCATACGCTGCGGCACTCGTTTGCGGCCCACATGCTGAATAACGGGGCTGAACTGCGAGAGGTGCAGGAACTGCTGGGGCATGCGTCGCTTTCTACTACCCAGATCTACACGCACCTTTCGAACGGGGAGCCAGAGGGCAACCGGAACGGACGATTGCCGAACCGGTCGGGCAGCCACTCGTCCCGTCCTGCGCCCGCGCCCACCCTGAAACCATCGTGATACGGAAAAAAGCATAAGGAGGATAGAGTGCCTGCTCTCACGCTAGACCAGATTGTGTCGCTCTGTAAGCGACGGGGGTTCATCTTCCCCGGCAGTGAAATCTACGGCGGTCTTCAGGGAACGTATGACTACGGCCCCCTGGGGGTCGAGCTGAAGAACAACCTCAAGATGGCCTGGTGGCGGGCCAATGTCCACGAGCGCGACGATATGGAAGGGCTTGACGCTTCCATCCTGATGAACCGGCTCACCTGGAAGTATTCCGGGCACGAGGAAACCTTCATAGACCCGCTGGTGGATTGCCACGATTGCAAGGGACGCTTCCGGGCCGACCGCCTGGACGATGCGCGGTGCCTGCGGCATCCGGGGAAGCGCCCCGGCGAATGCGGTGGCCGGCTCACGGAGCCGCGCCCCTTCAACCTGATGTTCCAGACCCAGGTCGGCCCCGTGGCCGACCCCGAATCGTTTGCCTACCTGCGCCCGGAAACGGCCCAGGGTATCTTCGTCAATTTCAACAACGTGCTGCGCGCCACCGGTCGCAAGCTGCCCTTCGGCATCGCCCAGATTGGCAAGGCGTTTCGCAACGAGATTAACCCGCGCAATTTCATCTTCCGCGTGCGCGAGTTCGAACAGATGGAGATTGAATATTTCGTTGCGCCCGGCGAGGAAGATGCCTGGCACCAGCGCTGGCTCGAAGACCGCCTGGCCTGGTGGCGCAGTGTCGGCCTGCACGCGGACAACCTCCAGGTCTACCCTGTTCCCAGGGAGGAGCTAGCGCACTATTCCAAAGCGACCTACGACCTGATGTATCGCTTCCCTATCGGCTTTGAGGAGCTAGAGGGGATTGCCAGCCGCATGGATTATGACCTGGGTTCTCATTCGAAAGAGCAAGAACGGCTCAACCTCCGGGCGAAGGTGATGCAGAACCGCGATAGTGTCGAGCGGCTCACTTACTTCGACCAGGCCAATAACCGCCACATCGTCCCCTTCGTGATTGAGCCATCAGCCGGGGTGGACCGTGGGGTGCTCGCACTGCTCACCGAGGCCTACGACGAGCAGCAGGTCAAGGCCGTGCCGCCAGAGCGCCAGCAGGCCATTGCCGAGGCGCTGACGAGCTTTGCCCGGAGCGTTGGTCGTAACGACAAACTGTCTGCCGACCACCGCGACGCCCTCCTCGCCCGCGCAGAGGAAATCATGCAGGCGCTCCCGGAGTCCCTGCCCCAGGTGCAATCGCTCCTGGATATGCCGGGCGCAAGCTCGATTGAGGTGGGCAAGAAGCTGCGGGGCCAGGCCGAGCCAGTGTTGGACGAGGCGTTCCGCACCGTGCTGCACCTCAAGCCGGTCGTTGCGCCCTTCAAGGTTGCCGTGCTGCCGCTCAAGCGCAACCATCCTGGTCTGGTTCAGGCCGCCAGGAATATCCACCACGTCCTGCGCCTCGGCGGAACCATCCGCTCGGTCTACGACGACACCGGGGCTATCGGGCGGCTCTATCGGCGGCAAGATGAAATCGGCACGCCGTTTTGCGTGACGGTTGATTTCGAAACCCTGGGATTGGGAAAAGACCCCGCGCTGCGGGAGACTGTCACGGTGCGCAACCGGGATACCATGGAGCAAGAACGCGTTGAGTTGATCCATCTGTACAACTACATCCTCAGAAACATCGAATGACGTTTGGGCCGAACCTGGGGATACCAGACAAGACACCTATGACTCACGGTCGTTTCACTATTCCGGCTCGTGTCTACCTGACTGCCGAGCAGCGTGACCGTCTCATGCTCCTCGTGCGGGAGCGCGAGACGGATATGCACGAACTGCTCACGGAACTGCTCGTCAGCTTCCTCGACCACCTGCCCGACCTGTATGCGCACCCCCCCGACCCGGAGCCAGGGCCAGGGCCAGGGCCAACGAACGAACGGGAAGAAGCCCTGCGTCAGCGGCGGGCCGAGGTGCGCCGTCTGCGCCTGCGCCTTGCCACCGGGAGCGATACCGTTCCCCCCTGGATAGGCCGCTACCTCAGCGACCTGGAACGGGAAATTCGCCGCCTGGAACAGGAACAGGAAAAGGACCTTGCGTGACCGGTGCCAGAACGCGAATCCGCCTTGACCAACTCCTGGTTGCTCGTGGGCTTGCCGAGACCCGTTCCAAGGCCCAGGCATTGCTGATGGCCGGGGTCGTGCAGGTCAACGGCTGCACCCACACCAAGCCCGGCACCGCCGTGGAAGATACGAGCACCATCACGATAGCCTGCTCCCTCCCCTATGTCAGCCGCGGCGGGTATAAACTGGCCCACGCCCTGGACACCTTCAGCCTGTCGCCTGCGGGGTTGGTCGCCCTGGATGTCGGCGCTTCGACCGGGGGGTTTACCGATGTGCTGCTTCAGCGCGGGGCCGTGCGCGTTTATGCTGTGGATGTGGGATACGGGCAACTCGACTGGCGGTTGCGCCAGGATGAGCGCGTGGTGCCCCTCGAACGCACCAACATTCGCTACCTGGAAACCCTCCCCCCCGATGACCCGGAAGCCTCCTCCGCTCCCTCCCCGGCGCGGGCCCGGTGTGCCACCATTGATGTCTCGTTCATTTCGCTGCGGCTGGTGCTCCCGGCCGTTCAGCGGCTCATCACCCCCAACGCCTGGGTGGTGGCGCTGGTCAAGCCGCAGTTTGAGGCCGGGCCGCATCAGGTGGGCAAGGGCGGCGTGGTGCGAGACCCGGCCATCCACGACCGGGTGATGCAGGATATCCAGGATGCGGCCCGGTCGCTTGGCCTGATACCTCGCGGCTTGACCCGCTCGCCCATCACCGGACCGGCCGGCAATATCGAATTCCTGCTCTGGCTTACTGCCGGCGAAGCATCTCAGGGATAGGGATGCGTGACGTGTGATGTAACGTTTTCACCACCCATATTCTGGCATCGTATCAGTGAGAACCCAGGTATGAAGGAGGAAAAGAAGAAGGACGATATGGAGCAGAATAGCAACCCATTGCCAACCGAAACAACCAGCATCCGTCAGGGTGCGATGCCGGTCCATGAGCGGGTCCGCGAAAACACCCCAACCACCTTTGTGCTCCAGTTTGAGCAGGGGTGCCTGCGCTGGGATATTGCCGAAGGCACGTTCTCTTTCTATGACATCCCGATGGTTTCACTCTGGCTCGACCCCTCTTTCCGGTTCTTGCTGGAGCCGCTGGTGACCGAAGTTGGGGTTCCGCTCTTTCGCCTGCTCACGGCGTTCTCTTCGAGCATCGGAACCAGAGAAGACTACCAGGTGATGGTTACCACGCTCGGTGATACCTTTCAGGAGGGTTTTCTCGCCTGGGGCCGCGAAGTCAGCCTGGTCGGGTGGGGCAGGTTTGCGTTCAAAGATTTTGACGAAACCACCCAACGGGCCACGGTGGTCATCACCAATCCCTGGGAACTCAAAATGCAGCAGCATAGCCGCATCTCGTGGGGGTGCCCGTTCTTGCAGGGCAAGATCATCGGTATCTTCTCGCACGCTTTTGGAACCACCTGCTGGGCAGATGAGCACCTGGTGCCCGCTGCGGATGGCTCCCCCGCTGTGGAGTTTGCCATCTACCCCTCGCAGCGCACGATAGAAGCCGAACTGGTCACGCTCCGTGCCCAGAAAGCTCAGGAACGAGAATACCATTTGCGGAAGGAGATTGAGCGGCAAACCCGGCTGCTGCACGAGCTTTCGACCCCGCTGCTGCCCATCTCCGACCACACCGTGCTGATGCCGCTCATTGGCAGCATTGACACCCGTCGGGTGCAGCAGATTATGGAAACCCTGCTGGAGGGGGTGGCGCAGCATCAGGCTGAGCTTGCCATCCTCGATGTCACCGGCGTCTCCGTGGTGGATACGCAGGTGGCGCAAGCCCTGGTCCAGGCGGCGCAGGCGGTGAGGCTCCTGGGGGCGCAAGTCATGCTCACCGGCATTCAGCCGCAGATTGCCCAGACGCTGGTGCATCTCGGTGTGGACCTGAGCGGTATTACGACGTGCAGCAACTTGCAGGCCGGGATAGCGGCGGCCCTGAACAGGAGGAACCCACGACCATGGGGGTGACCATTGAGCAGGTCCAGGCAGAGAACGCCAGCTTGCGCCAGCGCGTGGAGGAGTTGGAACGAGCCGAGTCCCAGTTGCAAGCAGGCGAAACCTGGTCGCGCCAGTTGTTGTCAGCCCTCTTCGATGGGATTGTGGTCCTCGAACAGGGTATCATCATTCAGGCGAACCCATCAGCCGCTCGCATGTTTGGCTATCCGAATGACGCACTGATTGGCATGAATGCGCTCGACCTGGCAACCCCCGAATCACGCGATATCGCCTGGCAGCACATGGTGTCAGGCTCCGAGGCGATGTACGAGGCCATGTTGCTCCGAAAGGATGGAACGACCTTCCCGGCTGAGGTGCAGGGAAGAATGCTCATTGAGCAAGGGCGAGGGCGTGCTCTGCGCATTGTGACGGCCAGAGACATCACCGAGCGCAGGCAGGCCGAAGCCGAACGCGTAGCCCTCCAGCAGCAGGTGATAGACGCGCAGCAAGCTGCCCTGCGCGAGCTTTCGGCCCCGCTGCTGCCTATCTCCGACCACACCGTGCTGATGCCGCTCATTGGCAGCATTGACGCGCAGCGGGCGCAGCAGGTGATGGAAACGCTGCTGGATGGGGTGGCCCGCTATCGTGCCAGGGTGGCTATTCTCGACATCACCGGTGTGCAGGTGGTAGATACACAGGTCGCCAACGCGCTCATCCAGGCAACTCAGGCGGTCAAGCTGCTTGGAACGCAAGTGGTGCTTACGGGCATCGGCCCGGCCATGGCGCAAACGCTGGTGCATCTCGGTGCAGACCTGACGGGGATGATCACCTGCGGCTCACTGCAATACGCCATAGCCCGGACCTTGGAGCGCCGGTCATCCCTATGACGCATCACTGGTATCACTCGTTCTCGTCGTTGCGCTCAACCCACGCCCGGAGGCGGGCCTCAATGGCATCTCGCACCTCGCGGAAGACCTGGAGCCGCTCGGCTTCGGTCCCCTCCGCCGCGGCCGGGTCGGGGAAGCCCCAGTGGATGCGCCTGGCCTTGCCAGGGAACACGGGGCAGTTTTCGGCAGCGTGGTCGCACACGGTGATCACGTAGTCGAACGACTGGCCGAGGAATTCGCTGAGGTGTTTCGAGCGGTGGTGGCTGATGGGTATGCCACGCTCCTGCATCGCGGCAATTGCCAGCGGGTTGACGGTCGAGGGGTGGGTGCCTGCGCTGTATACCTCCAGGCGGTCACCTGCCAGATGGCGCAGCAACCCTTCGGCCATTTGCGAACGGGATGAATTGGCGGTGCAGAGCACCAGGACCCGCGGTTTCATACAGTCTCCTGTTCCTTTCGGTTGAGCAAGATAAGAAAATTCCGTATCATCGAGCGAAGTTGGACCGCGGTCGTCTTGAAAGCCTGTTCCTGCGCTTCCTTCCCCACCACCTCCACCGGGTCGGGGAAGCCCCAGTGGATACGCTCCGGGTCGACGGGGAAGACCGGGCATATCTCACGCTGATAGTCACACACGGTGATAATGTAGTCGAACGACTGGCCGAGGAATTCGTCCAGGTGCTTCGAACGGTGGTGGCTGAGGTCTATCCCCGCCCGCGCCATCATCTCGATAGCGAGCGGGTGTACCTGCGAAGGCCGGGTGCCAGCACTGGCGACCTCGACCTGCCCCTGACTGAGATGCCGCAAATAGCCTTCGGCCATCTGGGAACGAGCACTGTTCCCCGTGCAGAGAAAGAGCACCCGCGGCTTGCATGGGAGGCTGGTCGGTAACGCTTCCGCCCCGCCAACTACTGGGTGCAGGGCCACCCCGGCGGCCAGGTAAGTTTCGCGCATTCTGGCAAGATCGAGCCGATAGAAGCGGTCAGCGGGGTTGGCCTCGCTCTGCCGCTCACCGACCAACCCCATCTCCCCCAGGGTAGACAGGTGGGCCGCAAGCACCTCCTTCGGATGCCCCAGGGCGGCAACCAGGTCGTCCAGGCGTTCGTCGCTGCGCGAGAGCCGATGCACGAGGTGCCACCCGGCTTCGTCTGCCAGCACCCTAAAAAGCCGTTTCGGGTCTTCTCCAACGGATGCGTTCGTCATCGTGCTTTCTCCTCTTCGTGTTCGTTCAAATTGCTCAAGTCGCTCAGAATGACACAAGAAAAATGGCCGAATACCTTCGCGTCTGCTGCACCTTTGGAGGAGCAGCGTATTGGACCTCTGGTAATTCGGACCATTATGCCCCAGATGTGTTAAGCGCGTGTTAAGATTGAACGTTGAGTCCAAACACCCCAAACGACCGGCGCTATTCCACCAACCACTCTTTGACTTCGCTGGCCTTGGGGAGCCGCCCGGCGACCCTGACCACCCCATCCATAGCCACGGCTGGGGTAGACATCACGCCGGCCTGCGCTATCGCCTGATAGTCCGCCACTTTCTCGATAGTCACGCCATCGCCAAATTCGCTCACCACCTGCCGCACCACCTGCTCTGCTTGCTGGCACTTCGCACAGCCGGTACCATATATGGTGATAGTTTTCATCCTTGCACCTGACCCTTTCTTTTCATCACGATGTTCTTTCCTATATCACGAGGTTAAACAGATAGCCTACCAGCAAAATGCCGCTCCCGACGACGCCAATGAACACCGCGATCAGACGTGGTTTGAGCACTTGCGCAAGATAATCATTTCTGGCAGCGACAGCGCAATGACAGCCATCATAAACGCCAGCGCCGTTCCGAGGGCCGCTCCTTTGCTGAGCAGGGCCTCGACGATAGGGACGATACCCGCCGCGTTGGTGTACATCGGGATGCCCATCAGGACCGCCAGCGGCACCGACCACCACGCGCCCTTGCCCATCACCGAAGCCATGAAATCTTCCGGTACGTAGCCATGGATAATAGCGCCTACGGCGATGCCAATGATAAGGAAGGGCCACACCTTCCCCACAATATCTCCGACGGCGGCACGCCCGGCCTCAACCCGCTCAGCCCAGGTGAGCGATTCGCCGTGCGTTGCACCTTCCCTGGTTTGAGACTGGTAGACCCACGCTTCGACCTCATGCTCCATCCGCAAGCGCCCGATGACCCAGCCGGCCCCTATGGCGATGGACAACCCGGTCACCAGATAGAGCAGCGCAACCGGCCACCCGAACAGGCCAAAGAGCAGCACCAGCGCCACTTCGTTGATCATCGGCGCAGCAATGAGGAAGGAGAACGTTACCCCAAGGGGAATACCAGAGGTGACAAAACCAATGAAGAGTGGCACCGCTGAACAAGAGCAGAAGGGCGTCACGATGCCAAGCAGAGCTGCCAGGGCATTCCCCACGGCTTCGTGCTTCCCCGCAAGCAAGCGTCGGGTGCGGGCAGGGGTAAAGTACGTCCGGATTATTCCGACGCCAAAGACGACCAGCACCAGCAGGAGCAGCACTTTCGGCGTGTCATAGAGAAAGAATTGCACGGCTGAACCCAGACGGGTGTGCAACGAAAGGCCAAATACCGCCGTTGTGAACCAGGTAGATGCCTCCTCTAGATAGGTATAAACCAGGTACCAGGCGGCAATTGCCGCGCTCACCGTCGCTCTGGAGCGAACCTGGGCCAAGGACCATCCCGGCTGCTCCGCAGGCCTATCATCACGATGTCGCATCAAGTTCATAAACGAAGATTCCTTTCCTTGTTCATCCCGCGACTTCGTGTAGGAAGAAGCGCTGCTTCGCCCACAACGAGACATACACCAGCCCGACCAGGGCCGGCACTTCGATGAGGGGACCGACCACGGCGGCCAGCGCCTCGCCCGATGCAATGCCAAAGATGCCCACGGCCACGGCAATTGCCAGTTCAAAATTGTTGCCGGCGGCGGTAAACGCCAGCGAAGTGGTGTGCTGGTAGGAAAAGCCCATTGCCTTGCTGATGGCAAAGGCCAATCCCCACATGATGATGAAGTAGAGCAGCAGTGGCAACGCAATGCGCACCACGTCCAGCGGCAGCCGGACGATATTCTCGCCCTGCATCGAGAACATCAGCACAATGGTATAGAGCAGGCCAATCAACGCGGTCGGGCCAAGCCGTGGCATGAATACCTGTTCGTACCACCCAACCCCATACCTGCGAACCAGGATGAGGCGAGTCAGAAAGCCCGCAGCAAGCGGGATGCCCAGGAAGATGAGCACGCTCTTTGCGATTTGCCCCATCGAAATCTGCACCACCATCGTCTCCGCGCCGAGCCACCCCGGCACCACGGCCAGGAAGAGGTAGCCCAGCACCGAATACATCACGATCTGAAACAGCGAATTGAGGGCCACCAGGATGGCTGCCGTCTCATTGCTGCCGCCGGCCAGCATATTCCAGATGAGCACCATGGCGATGCACCGTGCCAGCCCCACCAGGATAAGCCCGGTGCGATATTCGGGCAGATCAGCGAGCAGGAGCCACGCCAGGGCAAACATCACGGCGGGGCCGAGCACCCAGTTGAACACCAGCGAAACCCCGAACATCTTGCCCTGCGCGGCAAACTCGCCCAGCGACTCGTAGCGCACCTTCGCCAACACCGGGTACATCATCCACAGCAACCCGACCGCAATGGGCAGCGAGACTTCGGCTACCTTGACCTGTTCGAGCGCCGGGCCAATGGATGGGTAGACATGCCCGGCCCCGACCCCAAGCGCCATTGCCAGAAATATCCACAATGGCAGAAAGCGGTCCAGCCAGGAAAGATTCCGAACAACGTTCATCTTGTTGGGCTTACTCCTCTCTCACTATCCCATCGTTTGAAATAGTATGGCTATGCGCATAGATACATACCGAGACCCCGAAAAAAACCTGCCCGACTCGCCTGCGTGGGCAGGTCAGGCAGTTTCCGCCCTACCCACTGCTGCACATCGCCGGTTCCCCCGGCTGGCGGATAGCTTGCTGCCGCAGTTGCCCCAGGTCGGCCTGAACCTCCGTGCTCTGGTCCCACACCTGCCGCAGCGCGTCGAGCGCCTCGCGCCACGGTGGCGACAGAGTGGGGGCTATCTCATAGTGCATCCACGTTCCCTCCCGCCAATCATTCAGCAATCCCGCCCGCTTGAGCACCCCCAGATGCCGCGACACTTTGTACTGCGGTTCTTGCAGCACCCGTTCGAGTTCGCAGACGCACAACTCCCGCTCAAGCAGCAACCGCACCATCCGCACGCGTAGCGGGTCGGACAGGGCCGCGTGGATAGCCGTGATGGTTTTCAATGGTATATGCATCATGTCGCATGTATAGTATCACGGACCGGGGCTGATTGTCAAGGGTGGCCC
>JAAUSY010000129.1 GCA_012032475.1 Chloroflexaceae bacterium | reverse complement strand
TGACCCTACTGGACCTCTTCGCACAACCACCGTCAGCCCGCTTCGCGTCCCGAGCAGCCTGCCCATCAGCCTGACCCTCCTGAACCTCTCGCACAACCACCTCAGCGGCTCCATTCCCGACCTGAGCATGCTCGCCAGCCTCACCGACCTCACCCTCAACGGCAACCAGTTGAGCGGAGACATTCCCACCTCACTGAGCGCCCTGACCAGCCTGGTCAACCTCGACCTGGGATACAACCGCCTCACGGCCTCCGACCCGACCTTGCTCGCGTTTCTCGAAGCACCGGGGAACAAAGACCCCGACTGGAGGAAGACCCAGACGCTCCCACCCACGGATATCACTGCCGAAACGCTCACTGACACGATGGTGCGCATCAGTTGGACCCCCATTCTCTACACGGGCAATGGGGGTTTCTACCGGGTCTGGTATGCCGCACAGCCAGCGGGAGGGGACTACCTCCCCACCGAAAGCACCACCGCGAACAAGAGCACCCCAGGCTATATCGTCACCGGGCTGCAACCCGACACCACCTACTCCTTCCTGGTCAGAACCTTCACACCCGCACACACGGCGAACCAGAACGCGCTGACCAGCACCAGGAGCCTGGAGGTTTCGGCTACTACCCTGCCCCCATCGCCAGAAATCAGCGTTCTGGACTGGAATGGCACCGAGGTTGCTGACAACGCGGTGACGCCGCTTGACTTGGGCACTGCGCTCGCTGCCACGCCGCTGACCAGGACCTTCACCGTGCGCAACCTTGGCACCACCAGCCTGGTGCTCACAGACCCCGTCACCGTTCCCGCCGGGTTCGCGCTCAATCGTTCGCTTGGTGGGACTACCGTCACGGCTGGTGGCTCCATCACCTTCGACCTGGTTTTTGAGGCCACCCGTACGGGGATATTCAGCGGGGAGCTTTCGTTTGGCACCAACGACCACAGCGAAAACCCTTTCAACTTCCCCATCCAGGCCAGGGGCACCGCCCCGGACATCCAGGTGCTGGACTGGAACAACGGGCCAGTAACCAGTACCACCACCCTCGTCAAGGTCAATGTCGGGCAGACGGCAGTGGGCAAAACGTTGACCCGAAGGTTCAAGGTGAAAAATACCGGGGATGCTGACCTCATCCTCACCCACCTGACTGTCCCGACGCGGTATACCATCGCCAGAACCTTTGCCATCACCACCGTGCGGCCCGGCTCGTCCACCACGTTCGATATTGCGCTCACCACGACCAGCGCCGGGGTCTTCAGTGGCACCCTGTCGCTCCTTTCCAACGACCCGGATGAGAACCCCTTCGCCTTCACTGTCACGGGCACCGTGACGGGAACCATCCCCAACCCCTTCGACTGCCCAACGGCGCTGGCCGTCACCGAGGGGATGGCTCACCTGAAAGCCGACACGGCCCGCGCCACCTACCTGGTTGATGGGAGCGGCATTACCGTCGGCGTGATAGCCAACTCCTACGATGACGCAAGCCTGGGGATGGATGGGAAGCCCATTGCGACTCGCGCCATCTCTGATGTGCTCTCCGGCGACCTGCCCGGCGTTGGGAACCCATGCGGGTACCCCACTCCGGTGCAGGTCATCCGCGCCTTCCCGTTGGGAGACCCCGGACCGGGCGGGGACGAAGGGCGGGCCGTGATGCAGATTATCCACGACATTGCCCCAGGGGCCAGGCTCCTCTTTGCCAGCGGCATCGGAGACACCGGCACGTTCCTGGACCTTGCCGAGGCTATCCGCCTCCTGCACGAGGCCGGAGCAGACATGATCGTTGACACCATGTACGATGGGTCCCAACCCTTCTATCAAGATGGGCCGGTGTCCGCGGCGGTTGCCGAGGTGGTCGAAGCGGGAGGCATCTACTTTACGACCGCCGGCAACTTCAACCGATACACCTACATTGACGGGACTCCGCGGGGATTGTCGTATGAGGCGCTGGCCTACCGACCAGCAGCGTGCCCAGCGGGTCTCGCCTGGCCCGATGGAACCCCGCTGACCCTGGACGGAGACTGTCATACCTTCTCCCCTTCGACCAGTGCTCCCGACCCGACGGCTCGTTATGTGATGGCCCCTGCTTCGCTGGTCAAGTTTCATCTTCAGTGGGGCGAACCCTGGTATGGCGTGACCACCGACCTGGACCTCTATGCCGTGGACGATTCGGGAACGATTCGGGCAGCAAGCGCCAGTGACAACACCTTCACCCAGCTCCCCTACGAATCGCTGACCATCAATACCGCCGGCTCCGAAGCAGACCAGCCGTTTTCGCTCGTGGTCAACCGCCCCAACGCCCAGGGAACACCCCAGTTCAAATACATTGTGGATGGGGTGGGAATGGTGCAGGCAGAATACTATGCCCCCGATAACCCGGACACCTCCCCAGATATCTTCGGCCCGACGATTTTCGGGCACCGCGGGGCCAACGCTGCCATCAGCGTGAGCGCTGTGCCCTATACCAGCATCTCCAGAGTCGAGGATACGTCCTCACGCGGGCTTCCCTCGTACTACTTCGGCCCCATCAATATCAATGGCGATGAAGCACCGGCTCCTCGCCTGGATATCCCGGAGATGCGCCAGAAGCCGGATATTGCCGCTACGGACGGAAATGCCACCACCTTCTATGGCCGCCCCCCCCCACACCACGGAAAACCCGGATGGAGTCTGGCGCTTTGACGGCACGTCGGCAGCCGCCGCGCACGCTGCCGGGGTCGCGGCCCTCGTTATGCAAGAGGCCCGGAAGAACTACCTCCCCATCCAGCAACAAACGATGGAACTCATCCTGGAAACGACGGCCAGCAGGATTGACGGGAGTCCGACCGAGGCCACCGGCGCGGGACTCATCCGAGCCGATGCCGCGGTTGGGACGGTGACGGTCGGAACGTTCGCCATTCTGGTGCCCACCGGAGATGAGCCGCTGCAAGCCGGCCCCCATACGGCTCCCCACGCAACAACCATCCATATCAGTAAGCCGAACTTCGGGTTGCTCGACCCGGACCAGTTTACGGTCCAGATCGGCGGCAGCGATGCGGAGGTCCTGTCGGTCATCGAACTCCCCGAACGCTACCTCCTCGAAGTCGTGCCTCCCATCCAGAAGAAGAATGGGTTGTATGACCTGACCGTAGCGGTGGTCAGCCGACCGTCTCCGGTGGTTCGGAAAGGGGCCGTGCTCTATGGCGAAGAGGTTGCCAGAATACGGGCCGCCGCTTTGCACACCTACCTCGATAAACAGGCCTACCGGCAGAACGACCCTATTCACGTGGTTGCGGTGCTCTTCAATGACTACCCCATCACCGAGGCCAGGGTCACCGCCGTGATGGAGCGGAAGTATCCGGACCAGGGAGGAAAAGAGACCGTACCAACGCGAGGATTCCCCGTTCAGGTCCGGCTGTATGACGATGGGTTCCACGGTGATGGAGCCGCCCATGATGGGGTCTATGCCGGCACGATGACGAGCCACTACACCCGTTCGCACGGGGAATATACCATAGACGTCTTTGCCATGGATATTCCCCATGCCGCCAGTGAGGAGGAAACCAGGCTCCATACCCGCCATACGGTTATGGTCAACGAGGGCGAGGACCAGGCCGGGGTGAATATCGGGGTGGAAGCAGAAGAGCAACCCCAAAGCCAGGTCTTCCTGCCTCTGGTCGTCGCGAGCTGAGTCGCTTCGCTAGCTGAAGCTGATGATGATTTGACACCATTCAGGGCTGATGCTACCATTAGTCGTTCGTTCTGACCGGAGGGGTGTGGCACGCGCTGAGAGCAGTTGTACGGATGCAGCGTTGAACGAACCGGGTCAGTCGAATGAGTTGGACAAGCCGGGTGCATTGAAAGCGTTCAGTGCATTGAAAGCAATTGAACGCGTTGAAAGAGTTGAAAGAAAGGATCTCCGCTCATGACCGTGTTAGGGGTAGGTTTTCGGAAGCCGACGACCGAGGATATTGGCACGTTCTATGACCGCATGAACCACCATTCCACGCCATCTGGGGTGACAGCATCCACTTTGGCTACTGGCCCGACCCGACCGATGACAACATCTCCATCGCCGAGGCCCAGCAACTCTTCACCGACCTGCTCATTTCACACCTGAAGCTCGAACCCGGCCAGCGCCTGCTTGATGTCGGGTGTGGCACCGGGCGGCCCGCAGTTCAGATTGCCCGGAAGACCGGCGCTCATGTGACGGGAATAACCGTCAGCAGGTCGCAGGTCGAACTGGCAACCGATTATGCTCGCACCAGCGGCATGGGCGACCGGGTACACTTTGAGCGTATCAGCGCGATGGAGATGCCCTACGCGGACGCCACCTTTGACGCGGCGATGGCCTTCGAATCCATTTTTCACATGGACCGGGCGCGGGTCTGCGAACAGATGGTCCGGGTTGTTCGCCCTGGCGGGCGGGTGGTGATTGCTGATGGCGTGTTGTATTCCCCCATGACGGATGAACAGCGAGAAATTATCTACCGCGGGTTTGAAGTGACCGAACTGGCCTACGTCGAGGACTACATCCGTGATATGAAGGCCGCGGGATTAACCGGTATCACCTGCCTGGATGTCACGCTCAATACCATGATGCCGACCATTGACCGCTCGCTTGCGTTGCTGCGTTCTGGCGCGTGTCATGACCGCCTGCGCGAGGCCTATACCGACGAAGAGATTGCCATGTTTCTCGAAGGATGGGAAGCCACCCGCCAGATCAATCGGCAATCGTTTGCCTATGCGGTGCTGGTTGGGGAAAAGCCACTTTGATGCCTATGACCACGCTCCCACCCGACACCTACGATGCTCCGTGGAAGCAAGCGCTGGAACTCTATATCGAAGCGTTCCTGGCCTTCTTCTTTCCCGCAGTTCACGCCGCCGTAGACTGGACCCACCCGGTCGAGTTTCTCGACCAGGAGTTGCAGAAGATTGTGCGCTACGCCGAACAGGGGGTCGCGCACGTAGACAAACTGGTGAAGGTGCGCCTGAAAGACGGTACGTCCTACTGGCTCTTCATCCATATCGAGGTGCAGAGCCAGTACGATGCCACCTTCCTGAAGCGCATGTGGGTCTACTACTATCGGTTGTATGACCGCTATGGCGAAGCGGTGGTGAGTCTGGCGGTGCTCGGAGATGAGCACCCCGGCTGGCGACCGAATGACCTGCGCTGGGAGCGGTTGGGGTTGCAGGTACAGTTTACCTTCCCCATCGTGAAGCTCCAGGATTACCGCCAGCAGTGGGCGTTGCTGGAGACTAGCCACAACCCCTTTGCCACGGTGGTGATGGCGCACCTGAAGACGCAGGAGACCCGCCACCAGGTGGAGGACCGCAAACGGTGGAAGCTGGCACTGGCTCGGCGGCTCTACCAGCGGCAGTACACGCGCCAGGAGGTGCTGAACCTGCTGCACTTCCTCGACTGGATGATGTATCTGCCAGAGGACCTGGACCGGGCTTTCTGGGATGAAGTCAAGACCTTTGAGGAGGAACAGGAAATGCAACATATCACCTTTCTTGAACGTGAGGCTCTTACGAGGGGCAGCGCCGAGGGGTTCACCAGGGGCAGCGCCGAGGGGTTTGTGCGCGGGCAGCGACAAGAATTGCTCGACAACCTGGCACTGATGCTGGACCTCAAGTTTGGGGAGGCCGGGGCAACCCTGCTGCCCGACTTGCAGCAGATTACAGACGTTGCCCTCCTCCGTGCGGTCCGCAATGCCATCAAGAGCGCCACGACCCTGGACGACCTGCGGGCCATCTACTGCGCTCCCACGCAATCGGAGGAACAAAAGAAACCAGAACCCGACCTGCCTGCACTCCCGCCCGACACCCACAACTGAGGAGGAACAGGAAATGCAACATATCACCTTTCTTGAACGTGAGGCTCTTACGAGGGGCAACGCCGAGGGGTTCACCAGGGGCAGCGCCGAGGGGTTCACCAGGGGCAGCGCCGAGGGGTTTGTGCGCGGGCAGCGACAGGAGTTGCTCGACAACCTGGCACTGATGCTGGATCTCAAGTTTGGGGAGGCCGGGGCAACCCTGCTGCCCGACTTGCAGCAGATTACGGACCTTGCCCTCCTCCGTGCGGTCCGCAACGCCATCAAGAGCGCCACGACCCTGGACGACCTGCGGGCCATCTACCGCGCCCCCGCGCCTTTGGCTCCCCACGAACATGCAGGCTAATCACGCCCCCTCCGCACCCGCCACGCCTGGTCCGGTGCCTGACGATGCTGGGGAGCAACTTGCCAGCGCTATTGCTCCCTGGCTCCAGCACATGGTCTGGCGGCGTGACTTCAACCAGTGGCGCGAACGGCGCATCCACCAGGAACACTACCAGCGCGACCGCCTGGCCCTGCTGGAGCGCACCGTCGGACCGCTCACGGGAACGACTATCCTCGACCTGGGGGCCGGGATGGGGGGATTTGCGGTCGCCGCGGCCCAGTGTGGGGGCCGGGTCATCGCGTGCGAATACCACCGGGCTTACTGCGAGATTACCGCATTGCGGGCCGAACGCTATCGCCTTGCGCTCCCCGTCTGCGCTGCCGCAGGGGAGTCCCTGCCCTTCCCCGCGGCCAGTTTCGATGCCGTGGTGAGCTGGGATGTGATGGAGCACGTTCGCTCCCCCACTCACATGCTGGCGGAGATAGCGCGGGTGTTGCGGCCCGGCGGCTGCGCAGTGCTCACGGTCATCAACCGACGCGCCTGGGTGGACCCCCACTACCATATGTGGGGACTGAACTGGCTGCCGCGCCCATGGGCAGAACGGGTCATTCAATGGCGGGGGCGGAGCAAAGCCGGGGCAGCCTTTCAAGATATGCAGCGGCTCAGCGAGATGCACTATTTTCACTACCACGAGTTTGTGAGCCTGGCGCAGCGCCACGGGTTCGAGGTGCGCGACCTGCGTGAGGAGTTGCTTGCCGAAGGACACCTGCCCAGTCCGCGCTGGAGCCGGCGGGCCATGCGGGCCGTGCTGCGGGTGGTCGGGTTCGAACACCTGGCCTATCGGTTGCAGCGGCGCTGGACGACCGCCATGTTCGAACTGGCGCTGGACAAAAAGCCATGAACGTTGCGCTGTACAACCTCACCACGACCACGAAGATTGGCGGGGTTGAGCATTTTGTGTGGGACCTGAGCCGCGAACTGGTCAGCCGCGACCACCAGGTGACGATTATTGGCGGGGTCGGGACCCACCGCGAGCCAGCCCCCGGTGTGCGGGTGCTTACCTTCCCCTTTGTCAGCCGTCGGTTCTGGCAGTCGTTCCCGCTCCTGCGCCGCGCCTATGCCGAAGCCAAGCTCCTCGAACGGCTGACCCTGGCAATCCCGGCCCTGCCGGAGCTGGTGCGAGGAGGCTATGACGTGGCGCATATCCAGAAGCCCTACGACCTCGCCCCGACGCTGCTGGCACGGCGCATGGGGGGGCCGCGGGTGGTGCTTGGCTGCCACGGCGAGGATTTCTATGGTGGGGACCGACTCCTGTCCCGCTGCGTTGACGCCGCGGTGTCGTGCAGTCACTTCAATGCCCGCACCGTGGCGGCCCGCTATGGCTTCGAGCCGCGGGTTATCTTCAACGGCTTCGACCCCACCCTGTTTCGCCCCCTCCCTCCCGACCCGTCGTGGCGGCAAAGCCATGAAAGCCATGAGCGCAACATCCGCCACTGCTTGCTCTCGGTGGGCCGCCTGATGCCCTGGAAAGGCATAGATGTAGCTATCCGGGCGCTCGCAGACCTTCCCAGAGCTGCCCTGCTGGTTGCGGGCGATGGCGAAGAGCGACCCCGGCTCGAACGCCTTGCTGCCGCGACCGGCGTGGCCGGGCGGGTGCGGTTTCTGGGCGTGCTCCCCCGCGGGTGCTTCCATCGCTCTACAGCTCGGTTGACCTGCTGCTGGCAACGAGCTTTGCCAGCGAGACCTTCGGAATCAGTCTGGTCGAGGCCCAGGCCTGCGGACTGCCGGTGGTTGCCTCTCGCTTCGGAGGCTTCCCAGAGGTGATTGCCGAGGGACGCACCGGCCTGCTCGTTCCCCCCCGCGACCCTCGTGCCCTGGCCGAAGCGGTGCAGTCACTCCTGGACGACCCGGCCCGGCGCGCTGCCATGGCGGCTGCCGCTCCCTCATGGGTGGCCCAGTTCACCTGGTCGGCGGTCGTGGACCGCGTCGAGGAAACCTACCGGGCGGTGGTGGTATAATTGAGGGATGAAACGGCCCGTTTGAAATGTTTTTCATGCTTGATGGAAGGTGCAAAATGACCGAAATGTCTACCCGCAAAGTGCTCGAACTGGCGCGGGAACGGATTATGCAGCGCCGTGAGGACGAGCAGCTTCAGCAAGAGCAGGTATACCAGGAGCAGCATGACCGCGACCGTCCCTGGCGACTGGCGTTTCTCCTGTCCCTGGGTGGGGTCGTGCTAGCGCTGCTGCTCACACCGGGTGTTCCCCTCGATGAAAAGATGTATGCCGTACTCCACGGTCTGTGTTCGCAGGAACACAACATTATCCTGGGCGGCATCCAGTTTCCTATCTGCGCCCGTTGCAGCGGGATCTATATCAGCATGTTGAACACGATGCTGGTGGTGTGGCTGCTTGGACGAGGGCGAGCCGGGCGCATTCCCCCCCTCCCCATCCTGGCGGTCCTGGTGCTCTTCGTCGTGCTGATGGGCATTGATGGGGTGAACTCGATGGCAGAGGGGATGGCGCTGCCCTGGCATTTCTATCAGTCCTACAATGTGGTGCGCACCATCACCGGCCTGGGAATGGGGGTCGCCATTGGTTTGCTCATCATCCTGATGTTCAACCTGTCGCTGCGCCGCAATACCAACCATGAGCAGCCGGTGCTGGCAACCTGGCGCGAACTTGGGATCATCCTGGCGCTCAACTTTCTGGTGCTGGTCGCCATCTATGGGAACCTTGAGCTGCTGGCGTGGCCGCTTGCGTTTATGGCCTTTTTTGGTATGATCAGCGTCATCTATATGGTCAGTCTTATCCTGGTCAGCCTCCTCATGGGGTATGATGATACCGTCACCAGTCTGACTCAGCTTGCCAGACCAGCAACGCTCGCGTTTATCCCTACACTGGTGTTGATTGCTGCGTTTACCCTCCTCCGATACTGGCTGGAAGCGCAGATGAGCGTGATATCAGGATAGAGGCCAGGGTGCAACCAGTAACAAATGAATAAAGGAGTGTCCCGCGATGGATTCAGCCCTTGTGATTGGTGCCGGGATTGGCGGGTTGGCAGCCGCCAGTCGTCTGGCGCGTGCCGGATATGCGGTCACCGTGTTTGAGAAGAGTGGCCGCCCCGGTGGACGGACCAACATCGTTGAAACCGATGGCTTTCGTTTCGACACGGGTCCGACCCTCTTTCTGATGCAAGAGGTTTTTCAGCAAACCTATGCCGACCTGGGGGAACAGATGGAGGACCATCTCGACCTCATTCGCATGGACCCGACCTACCAGGTCCATTTCCACGACGGTTCGAAGCTCCTGCTCACGGCAGATCTCCTGCACATGCGCGAGCAACTCAACATCTTTGAGCCAGGTTCGTTCGAGGCCTATGCCCGTTTCTTGAGTGAGGGACACCGCCACTACTATGCCTCACTTGACCGCTTTGTGGGGCGCAATTTCCGCTCAATTTTCGAATACCTGAGCCTCGCGAATATCCCGATGATTGTTCACCTCAAAGCCTTGAACAAGCACTATGCCAATGTCTCCAGCTATTTCAAAGACCCACGGCTCCGGGCAGCGTTCACCTTCCAGAATATGTACCTGGGGGTCAGTCCCTACGATGCCCTGGCGACCTACTCGCTCCTGCAATATACCGAACTGGCTGAGGGGGTGTGGTTCCCGCGTGGTGGGATGTACCGCGTGATTGAGAGCCTGGCGAGTGTTGCCGAAAAACTGGGCGTTCAGTTTCGCTATCACACGCCGGTGGCGAAGATTCAGGTCGAAGGCCACCGGGCCACCGGGGTGGTGCTGGAGGACGATACGTTTGTTCCCGGCCATGTGGTGGTTGCCAACGCCGACCTGCCCTACGTCTATCGCTCGATGCTGCCAGACAACGGGATGGCAAAGCGGCTGAACCAGCTCAAGTATACGTCTTCTGCGCTGATGTTCTATTGGGGCGTCCGCGGGAGTGTGGACCCGCTGCTCCCGCACAATGTCTTTCTGTCCGACCACCGCTACCGCGAATCGTTCACCAGTATTTTCCGCGACCTCACGCTGCCCGAACCGCCATCCATCTATATCCATGTGCCCTCGAAGATTGACCCGACCTGTGCTCCGCCCGACCACCACTGCCTGATGGTGCTCGTACCGGTCGGGCACATCAATGAACAGCAGCCGCAAGACTGGGACCAATTGCGGAAGCGGGCCCGCGAGGCGGTGCTCGATACGCTGGCAAAACTGGGGTTGGGAGATATCTCCGACCGCATCGTGAGCGAGGCGACGTTGGGTCCGCCCGACTATCAGGCGATGAATCTGGAGAAGGGATCGGCGTTCGGGTTGAGCCACAACTTCTTGCAGGTGGGCTACCTGCGCCCGAAGAATCGCCACGACCACTATGGGAACCTCTACTTTGCGGGGGCCAGCACGCACCCCGGCACGGGGTTGCCAATGGTGCTGCTGTCGGCTCGGCTCACGGTGGAGCGCATTTTGCAGGAACAACCCCAACCACGGTAAGCGCCTGGCCGGATTCCCCCCGGCCATGGCTCGTTGCGCGGAGGGGCGCAGGGCGCTGTGCCCCTCTCCTCTATCTATACTATTCTATACTCATGATACTCATGGGGTAGAGGGATGATTCACCTGAAGGAACGAAAAAGGCCAGTTTCTCTTGCTCTCCAGCATTCTACCCTGAAGGCTATTGAGTACCTTGACCGGGAGTTAGCGCACCATTTTCACGAGAGGTTCAAAGTACAGCCCTCTCTGACTCGCTCAATGGTCAGTTTTCAGGCGAACAAAGAACGGCCCCGGTACCGCTGGTACAAATACAAGGAGGCCTTTTCTGCTCCGCTGGTCGAGTACTTGCTCTCGGCATACCACATCTCATCGGGAAAACTCCTGGACCCCTTTGCTGGAAGCGGGACCGCCCTGTTTGCGGCTCGTGCCTGGGGCCTGGATGCCGAAGGTATCGAACTTCTTCCCATTGGTCAGTACGTAGTCTCGGCCAGAATAGGTCTGGAACAAGATTGCACGGTCAATGATTTGCAAACCATCAGGCATTGGGCCGATCATCGTCCCTGGGAACACTCAGAACAACGATACCCCCTTCCGAAACTTCGAATAACGGACGGGGCCTATCCCCCCCAGACGTCGGAGGCGATTGAACGCTATCTGGGCACCTTGCAGATGGAGAATGAATCGGTGCAAAAGGTCCTCCGTTTTGCTTTGCTGTGTGTTCTGGAGACCGTGAGTTACACCCGGAAGGACGGTCAATATCTTCGTTGGGATGACCGCGCTCGTCGTCGTCAGGGGACCAGGCCTTTCAACAAGGGGCATATCCCCGACCTGGCATCAACTGTTGGTCAGAAACTGCATGATATCGTGGCAGACCTTCAGAACATCCCGATGTCGCTCTTCGCTCCGGTTGCCCCAGGCAAGACGGTCCACCTCTATGAAGGTTCCTGCCTGGACGTGATGCCGACCCTTCCGACCCAGGCGTACGACGTCATCATGACTTCGCCACCCTATTGTAATCGCTACGACTATACTAGAACCTATGCCCTGGAACTGGCGCTTCTGGGGATGGATGAACCGGGTCTGGTGGACCTCAGACAGCGGATGATGAGCTGTACCGTTGAACACCGGCCAAAAGACCTGATGGGTCTGAACCCTTCGTGGTCTCATGCGCTGGCCGCTGCCGATCAACAGGATTTACTTCAGGCTATCCTACACTACCTGGAACAGCAGAAAGAAGCCAGGAATCTGAACAACCAGGGTATCCCCAGGATGGTCCGGGGATACTTCTATGAAATGACGTGTATTATTGCCGAATGCTTCCGGGTTCTGAAACCCCACTCCTACCTCTTTCTGATCAATGACAATGTTCGCTACGCCGGGGCGAGTATCTCAGTAGATATGATCCTGTCGCATATCGCTGAACAGGTGGGGTTTCAGGTCAAGAATATTCTGGTGCTGCCCAATGGAAAGGGAAACAGCAGTCAGCAAATGGGACGGCATGGACGCGATGCTTTGAGAAAGTGCGTGTATGTATGGAAGAAGGAATAGGGGCCGAAGAGTTCCCACATCGCCGCCATCTCAAGCAGAGCGCACAACTGGTCACAACCCGCGAGGCGGTGCGGGCTGGTTTTGTTGCCCTGGCCCTTGAGAGAAACCGTCGGGCCGTTCCCTATGTTGAGGAAGCAAGGGCCTTGAAGGCAGCGGTTGCGCTGGTCTCATCTCCAATGGAACTGCTCACGATTGAGTCCATCCAGCCAGCATTGCTTGCCGCAGCCGGGGTTTCCGACAAAGCCGCAAACTACCTGGGACCAGAACATAAACTGGCCGCTATCCGGGAACTGATTCAAACTTTTCTGGAGCCAGCCGGCAGTGCATTTGTTGAAGAGCTGGTCTTTCGGTTTCTCCTGACCCGCGGTGATGCGCTCGGTGGCTCTATGCGCAACGTGGGGGGAGCACTGGCGCAACGGAAATTAACCCGCGCTCTTCTCTCTACCCTTGCGCTGACCGGAACTTCCTACTCCTGGCTTCACAAGGCGAACCATATCTGGACTCCTATGACGGAAGATGACGCTGGCATCGAATTCCATCTCCGTGGGATAAGCTGGCAAAAAGGAGGCGAAAACCGCACGATGGTCTTCAATCTGACCGTACCGCTGGTGAGAAGCAATATAGACCTGTGCCTGTTCAATTGCGGTTACCAGGATTTTTTTCAGCAGAAGCAGAAGAGGAAATTTCCTGCACTCCAGTCTCCCGACTGCTACCTTGCTCTGGGAGAATTGAAAGGTGGCATTGATCCTGCCGGTGCTGATGAACACTGGAAGACCGCAAGTTCAGCTCTGCTGCGTATCCGCCGGGCGTTTGCCGAGAAGGGGCTTTCTCCCCGGACCTTTTTTTGTTGGTGCAGCTATCGAGAAGAGAATGGCCGACGAAATCTGGGAACAACTGGAAGGGGGAACCCTGAGCAACGCAGCGAATTTCACTGATACGAATCAGGTTGCTCGCTCGCGAACTGGCTGTGCAGTCTGTAGTACCTCATTTTGAGTGGAACCCCTA
>JAAUSY010000128.1 GCA_012032475.1 Chloroflexaceae bacterium | reverse complement strand
AGCGGGCCAAGCGCCTCCTGCGCGGCGGCCACCTGACGGTCGAGTTGCTCCGGCGGGAGAAGGGGTGGCTGGTCGCACCACCAGGTAGCGCACGCGCAGGCTGCGGAGCAACCGGTCACGCAGCTCGACGGAGAAAGGGAACCCGCCCATATCCGGGAGGCTCGAAGCCCTGTCTGCCTGGGCAATCGGGGGCATGGATTCCTGGGGCATGTGGGGCACGCTCCGTGAAACCAGCCCCGTCAGAAGGTACTTGGTGTGGTAGGTTTGCGCGTACATCTCCAGGCGGTCCCGGTCGAAGCGACTGAGCGGGAGTTCCAGCACGCTCCATTCGCCCGGCTCGTCGGCTATCTGCCCATAGAAGGGCGAAACCGTCGCGTCGGTGAGCGGAAAGGGGAGCCGCAGGGTTTCTGCGGCCATGAGCACGATGACCACGCCAGTCAGCAACCAGGTGCGACCGGCGGGAAGGGGCCGCAGGAGCCTTGCCAACCCGGCTGCGGCAATGACGCCAAGCAACATGGTGGTGACCCCGTTGATACGCACGGGGGCCCGCAGCGTGTCTACGACCGGCAGCAGCCGGAACAGGCCATAGGGGAGGGGGATGCCGGTGTTTTTCCCGTCAATGACGAGGTGCGGTCCAAGCGAGAGCACCAGGCAACCGCCGGCCAGCACCGCCCAGATGCCGGCCACCCGCGGAGCCGCAACCAGCCCGACCAGCGCCAGAAGGAGCGGCAGGACGGCAAAGATATGGGGTGACCACCAGTCGGGTGGAATGGGTTGCCAGACGACGCCCGGTGTCTGATGCAGCAGCAGCATGAGGTCCGCGCTGAAGACCAGTTCGTCGCTCTTGCGGGCGTAGGACGTTGTGACTGATTCAATGGCGGCAGGCCCGATGAAAGGGGCAATCGCCAGCGTGCCCAACCCCGCGATACGTCCCCAGGTGGTCAGGTGTTCCCACAGGGCCGGTCGCCCGCTCCGCTGCCAATCCCGCAGGGCGTGCCATCCAGGAGGGGGAGCAGGACCAGCAGGGCGTGGAAGAGGTGGTACCATTTGCTCAGGCCAGTGAGCAGCAGTGCCCCCGCTGCCAGGGCGGCCATGCGCCAGGTGCGGTGTTGCAGGGCGACGAGCACTGCCAGCACCGCCAGGGGGACGCCGTAGTCGCTCAGCGTGGCAAGCTGTGCCCCGCGCAGCTCCATAAGCCGCTGCGGCGAGCAGAGCACGATGGCCCCCGCGACCACGGAGGCAGGCGCATGCCCACTGATGCGCCAGGCCAGCAGGAAGGTGCTGTAGCTCGACAGCACGAGAACCAGCAGGGTGAGCAAATTATAGGTTATGACGATGCCGAAGAGCGCGAGGAGGGGGATGCCCATCAGTCCCAGGGGAAGATTGAGCGAGTGCAGGTAGAGCGACGCACCCTGGGGATAGAACAGCGCGGTGGTGTGGTAGGGGTTGGTGTGCTCAACCAGCAGCGCTTGCTGCACCCACCAGAGGTTCCAGGCATGCTGCCATACATCCTGCGAGAGTTCGCCGGGAATGGCCGGAAAATGGGTTGACAGGTGTGGGAGCAGCGGCCAGGTTGCAAAACCAGCCAGCGCGCTGTAGACAACCAGGGCAGCGAGGTGAGGGAGGAGGCAAGAGAAGAGATGGAGCCGGGGCGAGGGCCGGGCGTGAGGGGAGCAATGGTTACGGTTATGCTTCGTCATAAGGTCGGGAACGGTTGAACCAGTGGCCTGAGCCGCGGCCTGCCACGTATCACTCATCACGGCATGTGACACTCCGCAGGGGCGAAAGCCCCGCGGCTTCTTGCGGTGGTCCGCAAGCTACCCCTGTTGTCAGGGGACCGGTGTCCCGGCATCTACGCATGCTCCGCTTGCCGCCGAAGCGGCAGCCGGTCTACGATGCTTGAGCCGCATGGCTCGAACTCTACCGGTTTGACCCATCGGAAGGTTCGCCGATGGAACCCGATACCGATACGTTGGAAAAGGACCCTCCCGACGCCTGAGAACCTCAAGTCTGCCCGTGGGCCTTCGGTTTATGGGTGGGAGACCTGAACCAATGATACCAGGTGGGTGTTTTTTTGGCAAGAGCGCCATTCGGTGGGCTGAAGCCTGCGAGAAACCCGCCTTACCACTGCCGTTCAAACGGCGTGGTAAGGTGGGTTCCTTCTATCATTATCATTCATTGCCCTGGCTCAAGCACCCGCCTGCCAGGCGCACTGGCTTTTTCTGGTATACTGTGGGGAGCCTGGGGAAACCAGCGGGGATTCCGTTACCATGTATCATGGTATCATTGAATTGGAGGAAGGCAGGATTGATAGTCTTTCAGGGGAATATCATGAAACCAACCGTGATTTTCTTGATGGCCGTGCTGCTGCTTTCAGCCGGTCTTTTGTTCGGGTGTATCTCGACCGAACCCGTGGCCCGCACTCCGAAGCGCACGCCGGCTTTGGCTGCGACCGCGACTTCCTCCACACCCTCCACGTCGGCTATCACGACAACCGCCACGGCTGGAGGGCTTCCGGAGGAGGATATCCCACCGGGGGTGGTTCCGATTCGGGCAACGCAGAAAGAAGCACCCGTTGAGGTGCAAGATATCTACCGGTCTTACTGTGTCGTCTGTCATGGCGAACACGGCGAAGGGACACCATCGGGTGTGCCTCTGAACACCTCGGACGTGCAATCCAGAGCGCACGACGAACTGGCCCGTACGATTCGCGAAGGGGTGCCCGGAACGGGTATGGCCGGATGGAATCGGGTGGTGTCGTCCAGGGATATTCAAGATCTGACCGCTTTTATCAAACAACTGGATGAGGCAGGAGCGGCGGGAACACCACTGCCGCGCCCGACTGCAACTCCCGTTGATCCCACCGACCAGGACGCCATGATGCGCCTGGGACAGGACCTCTATGCCATCCATTGTGCCTCGTGCCACGGGGATGATGGCATCGGGGGTTCGGACCGGCCATCAACAGCCAGCAATTTCTCAGCCGCCACGCCGACGCGATGATCCGCGATGCCATCATCTCCGGTGGGTGGCGTCCCGACTCTGAGATGCCAGCCTTTGGGGAGCACCTCAAGACCATCGAGGTAGAAGCCCTGATACAATTCATCCGAGCATGGGAACCAGATGCCCCCTACGTGGATGACCCGCGAGGAACATCGCTGATTGCCAGGGGCTACGGACAGGGTATGGGCATGGGGCGCGGGCAGGGCATGGGCATGGGGCAGGGACCAGCAGGGCATGGGGCGCGGCAGGCATGGGGCAGGGCCGGGCCAGGGCATGGGAACAGGCATGGGGCAGTCTTCCCTGGCTCAGAACGCCACTCAGGTAAACTACCAGGGAACCGTCATCCAGGTTGCTGGCACCCTGCTGACCTTCGAGACCAGCGCGGGAGAGACCATTCAGGCTATGCTTGGGCCACGTTGGTACTGGTGGGAGCAGGGGATTTCCCTGGATGCCGGAGACCGGGTCGTGGTCGAGGGGTTTTCCATGCCCAACTTCTATCTGGTCGTCAGTCAACTTGAGAACGAAACAACCGGCGAGACCTACCAGGCACGGACGCCGGAGGGGTTCCCACTATGGTTGCAGCAGCCGTGACGAGTCATATCAAGTGATATCAGTGGCGGGTGGTGAGGAACAAGCCCGGCTCCAGAGCTGCAAGGCAGTACGCAGGGTGAAAATCACCACCCGTCTCTGGATATGACGCGTGACAGCTTGCGAAGGGGCAGGATAGGCTGACTCCTGACCGTCCAACCAGACCCAGACGAAGATGACCCCCCTGGCATCTTTTGTGCCTTCATATTCGTGTTTCCGTAATTTTTCCGAAGGTCTATCGTACGTAGCATATCAGGAGGTAAAGATATCGGTATGGTTCCGTTTCTACCACCAGAGTTCATCCATGCTCTGCCGCTTCTCTCCGCCGCAGAAGGAGCTGAGCCTTCGCACGGGGTCGGGGTGACCCTGTTGTGGATTGTTATCATCCTCGTTGCCGCGAAGGTGTCGGGGTTGGTTGAACGCTTCGGGCAGCCATCGGTTCTGGGTGAACTGGTCATCGGCGTGGTGCTTGGCAACCTCTTTCTGATCGGGTTCAATGTCCTGGAGCCGATGAAAGAAGACCCGTTCATCGGATTTCTGGCCCAACTTGGGGTCGTCATCCTGCTGTTCCAGGTTGGTCTGGAAACCAGTCTGGAAGACATGCGCAAGGTGGGTGTGCCAGCCCTGCTGGTCGCCGTCGTTGGGGTCGTCACCCCCTTTGTGCTGGGGACCTATGTGGTTGGCCCCTGGATGCTGCCCGGTCTCGCTTCCAGCGCCTACCTGTTCCTGGGGGCAACGCTGACGGCCACCTCGGTGGGCATCACGGCGCGAGTGTTCCGCGACCTTGGCAGGCTCCAGGACCCGGAGGCCCGCATTATTCTGGGGGCAGCGGTGATTGACGACGTGATGGGGTTAATTATCCTGGCGGTGGTATCGGCCATCGTGAGCGTTGGCGAGGTGAGCATCATCGAAATCGGCGTCATCACCGGCAAGGCCGTTCTCTTCCTGGTCGGAGCCGTGGTGATAGGGCGCTATTTCATGGACCTGCTTGGGAAGTTCTTTTCCAGGACCAACGTCGGGATGGGGGTCAAATTCTCCATCGCCATCAGCTTTGGTCTGCTGCTCGCCTTTCTTGCCGAGATGATAGACCTGGCTCCTATCGTCGGAGCGTTTGCCGCAGGACTCATCCTTGACCCGCACCAGTTCCGCCATTTCTTCGAGAACCCTCAGATGGTGGACGATATCCATTCCTGCATTGAGCAGTCTGACACCGGGCTGAAAAGCCGTGTCCAGAAAGTAATGAATGATGAGGAAAGCGAGTCCATTCGGAAGTGTCTCGAAGAAACCAACCCGGAGATCCAGCACCGCTTCCAGGAAATTATTGATTACACTGATGCGGAACTGGAACATCGGGTGCGCGAAGTGACCGGGCGCTACAGCGTTCGCCACATCGAAGAGGTTATCGAACCAATCAGCCTCTTCCTGGTGCCCATCTTCTTTGTCAAAGTGGGGATGGATGTGCGGCTCGACACGCTCTTTGACCTGAACATTCTGCTGGTTGCCCTGGGAATTACCATTGCTGCCGTTGCCGGAAAAATCGTTTCTGGCTTTGCCGCAGGCAACGTGCGCAAGCTCATTGTCGGGTGGGGGATGGTACCGCGGGGTGAGGTGGGGCTTATCTTTGCGGCAACTGGCCGCGCTCTCGGCGTCGTTTCCGACGAGGTGTATTCGGTGATTGTCATTATGGTCATCTTCAGCACGCTGCTGCCCCCGCCCATCCTGTCCTACCTGCTGAAAAGAGAGCCGAAGGAACAGGAAGAAGACGAAGGGAAAAAAGGCATCGCTCCGTCTGCGCCACCCAGACCCACCGAAGCGGCCATGACCGACACTGGGCCATCAGCCCCCACGTCCCTGCTGGAACCAGCCCACCCGGTGGATTCCGTTGATGAACTGGTGCAGGTTGCCGTGCAACGAGACGAAGAGCTGACCCGCCAGCGCATTGAGGGGTGCATTCGGCAGGGGAGTGGCAAGGGGTTGAACCTGAAAGGGGCCGACCTGAGCGGGTTGGATTTGAGCTACCTGAACCTGAGCGGGGCCAACCTGAGCGGGGCCAATCTGCAACAGGCCAACCTGAGTGGAGCTAACCTGCAACAGGCCAACCTGAACAAAGCCAACCTGCAACGGGCCCGGCTCAAGCGGACGGACCTGCACCACGCGAGCCTCCAGGATGCTGACTTACAGGCAGCGGACCTGGAAAGCGCCGAACTGGTTGATACCGACCTGAGCGGGGCGAACCTGGATGGGGCCAACCTGAAATGGGCGAACTTCTACCGTGCGCAGTTGCAGGGAGCCAGTTTGCAGGAGGTGCAGTTTAACCGCCGGACGACCTGGCCCGCGGGGTTCGAACTGCTGCCCACCGGGGAGAAGTGACGAACGACGAGGGGATCACCCACGCAACACGCGGTCGCTTTCGATGACCGTTTCAAGCAGTTCCCCTTCGCTGACGCGCTGGCGGCGCAGACGGGACAGCAGCGCGAGCAGGTGCTCCCGCTCGGTGGCCTGGTCGTTGCCTCTGGCCCGGAGGCGGGCCAGCTCGTCGGCAAATGCGGCATCATCCAGGTGCGGGTTGATGCCGTAGGGTTTTGCCATCTGCCGCTTGAAGGCAACGTAGTAGCGCTGGAGCACAAAATCCCGTTTCTGTCCCCGCTGAAAGAGGTCAGCCATACTTTCGACGTATTCGGCGCTGCTGCGCTGAGCAACCTCTTCGTGCAGCGGGATGGGGCGACCGAAGCGCCTGCCAGTCAGCAGAAAGTAGAGCGCCAGCACCACGACGAGGTAGATAACCGCCTGGCCCCAGGGGTTCCTGACCATGATGGAGCGAAGCGACGGAGGAGTAAAGAATCCGTGGTGCCACTCATCGAAGAGGATGCGCCCACCCTCCGGGACGCGGCGGAGCAGATTGAGCACCAGGGCGGCATTTTCGGAGTCGCGCAGTCCCTCGTTAGTGAAGGGGAAACTGGCCGAACTGACGTAGATGTAGCCCTTCCCATGCTTGATGCCCACCAGCACCGCCTGACTCACCCGGTCTGGCTCGCTGGTTACTGCGCCGGCGGGTGGTGCGGCTGGCTCGCCCCCCTCTGGTTCTGGTTCAGGCGATGCTGGTGTGGGTAGCCCGACCAGGTGGGCCACGTCGTCGCGCTCGATAGCGAGCACGTAGGTGGTCTGCACGAGGACCGTGGTCAGGGGGGGAGAGTTCAGCACCGGCTGCACCACGGGGGCGCGTTCAATCTTGCCGGGGCTGCGCTCATACCCCTCAATGGCAAGGTGAAGCTCCTGGAGCAGGTGGTTGCTTCCCCGCCCTAGCCAGGGATTATCTTCGGTCAACAGGAGGATACCCCCCTCCTCGACCCAGTCCAGGATGACGCCGGTGTGGGTGCGGTTCACCTGTTCGGTCGGGCTGAGCATCACCAGGGCGGATGTCTGCCTGGTCAGGGCGAAGTCAGTATACTCCAGACGTTGGGCGTCGTAGCCAAGCTCCTGGAGCCAGCGCAGCAGTGCCAACGCTCCTCCTGCACTGCTGGAATGGGTGGTTGGTTTGCTTGCCAGCCGGTCATTGTCGCCGCTCCTGCCTGGCCCAAGGATGGTAAAAATGACCAGTGCCAGAAAGAGCAGCAGCAGGATGAAGAGGTCACGTCGTTGACTCATCGCTCGTTACTCGTCGCTCGTCACAGCATGGGACCGGGTCTGGCGCAGTTCTTCAACCTGCTGTTGATAGATGCGGAAATCCTGGTCTTCCAGGGTGATATGCCCATACCAGACCCGGTCGAACGTTTCAACGATGGGTTGAAAGCGGGTGCGCAGGTCGGCGTGGGGCAGCTGCGCCAGATATTCCTGGTTGGTCAGGGCGTGGTCGCGGCGCAACAAGCCGCGCTCATCGAGCCACAGCAGTGATGAGAGATAGAGATAGCGCACCGCCGAACGGATATCTCCGCGGTTTGCCACGGCCCGTGCCTCCTGAAACGCCTTTGCCGAAGTCAGAAACGATTCGTCCATACCCTCAGTTGCTACCGTGCGGGCCTCCCTGGTGAGTGAACGACGGATATGCAGCACCAGGTAGACCAGCACCCCGACAATGAGCAGCACCGTGAGGATGACCGCCATCCACCCGATGACATTGGCATGGCCGGAGCCAGCATTGCCAAAGATGGGTTCGAGCAGCCGCTCAAGCAGCAAGAACACCCCCTTGAAGAATTGCGAGACCAGGTTTTCGTGCGAATCATCGGGAATATCAAATGGCGGGCGAGCCAGTATTTTTGCCAACCGTTCTTGAGCGTCGTCGGGGGTAGTCGGGCGGGGTTGTGCCAGCGCATCGAGGATGGCCCCCAGATGGCGGGCAACCAGCGGCAGGTCCGGTTCCGGCTCGTCCATTGCGTCGCGCAGCCAGCGGTTGTCCACCGGCAGCAGGGCGCTTTCCGAAGCCCGAACCCTGGTGGTCTGCACCAGGTCCGGGGTAACCTGTTCCAACCCCAGGCGGTCGCCTCGTTGCGCCGCCGCAAAGGCTTCGCGCAGCCAGTGTTCGTAGGTTTGCAGGTCGGGCGGCGGGGTCTGGGCGCTGGCGGGAGGCGGAGCGGCCAGCAGGCAGGCCCCTCCCAGGGCAGCAACCAGCAGCCAGCAACGCACCATAACAACCATAGGATGGAGTATCCGGGGTATTCTATGATGGAGTAAACGTATCATCTGCCATTGCTGTTGAGCGCGGTCGCAATTCCTGCTTGCAAGCTGCCGCGAGTGATGATGTCACGCAGGTCAATACCCAGATGCACCAGGGTCTGGGCAATCTGCGGCTGAATGCCGGTCAGCATCACCTGTGCGCCGAGCAGGCGCACGGCCTGGGCCGCCTGGATGAAGGTCTGTGCCACCTGGGTGTCCACTACCCGCACGCCGGTGATATCGAGAATGACCAGTGCTGCCTGGTAGTGCGCCACACCTTCGAGCAGCGTTTCGAGCATCTGTTGCGCCCGGCGGCTGTCAATTGCGCCAATCAGTGGCATAATCACCACGTCATCGGCGATGGGGATGAGCGGGGTTGAGAGTTCGCGCAGGGTGTCGCGCTGGGCCTCGATAATTTGCTGCTGGAGGGTCAGGCGCTCCGCTTCGGCCTGCTTCTGCTCGGTCAGGTCGCGGGCGATGCCCGCAAGGCCGAAAATCTGTCCATCCGGGCTGCGCAGGACAATGCTGGAGGAAGAGACGGGAAAGATGCTGCCGTCTTTGCGCCGGCAGTTCAATTCGCCGTGCCAGCTGCTCTGCTCGATAATATCTTGAGCTAGCTGCGCCAGGCGTTCGGAGCTTTCGGCAGAAAGAACCTCCCAATGGGTCCCGATAACCTCATCACCATAGCCAAACATCGTGCGATAGGCCGGGTTAGCATAGATGACCTGACCGGTGTCAAGGGCCGCAATGCCGATGCCATCGGGCGCAGCATCCACCAGTGTCTTGAATATCTGCAACTCTTGCTCCCGTTGCTTGCGCTCGGAGATATCTACCGCGTAGCCAATCATGCCAATAGGGGTGCCGCTGTCGTTGCGCAGCAGCGAGAGCGAGAGCCGAATGGGAAAGCGCTTCCCCGCTTTGTTCCAGGTTGTTATCTCGATTTCAAGCTCGGTCTGGGTCTGCAAGAAGGCGAGCACCTCTTTCCGGAGCCGTTCTTGTTCTTCTGGGGGATAGAACGTGAGAATGGGCTTTTCCCGGAGTTCCTCCGCCTGGTAGCCAAAGATGCGGGTGGTGTCGCGGTTGCAACTGATGACGGTGCCCTCCAGGTCGGTAACGACCACGGAGCCGCGCACCTGTTCGAGAATTTGCGCCTGCCGGTGCAATTCTTGCCGCGCCCGCACCTGGGCCGTGACTTCGACGGCAAAATTGGATACCCCCACCATCTTGCCGTGCTCGTCGCACACCGGGTTATAGACCAGGTTGTACCATCGCTCCTCTTCCGCACCGGTTTCCACGTTGGGAAGCCTGACCAGCGCCTCATTGACGACCTGCGGCTTGCCGCTGGCATAGACCTGTTCGAGCACCGGGGTCAATCCGGGTATCTCACGTTCTTCAAAAACCTCCCGGAGGGGTTTTCCAATAGGGTGGTGCTTCCCCGTCCCAACGCGGTAGGCGTGGTTGGCAAAGTGGTAGATCATCTCCTCGCCGATCCAGAGGCAGGTGGGAACATTGCTCTGCTCCAGCATGTCTTCCATCAGTTGATACCTGGCTCTGGCTTCGTTCCGTTCCTCTTCCAACGCTGCCACTTGTTCGCGCAAGCGCTGGTTTTCCTGCTGCAACGTTGCTACGCTCTGGCGGTCCATGTCGTCGTCGTCCATGTCGTCCATGTCGTCCATGTCGTCCGTGTCGTCCGTGTCCATCGAAATGCTCCCTTGAATCTGCGACGTTTAGCTATTCGTTATGGGTGATGAGCCGCGGCGAAGCGGCAAAACCGCGCTCACAATGAGCATCTTCACCCGTATCTAGCAATGAGAGAATATGAACGTGTCTGGTGTTTCTGGGGGTATTGTATCATAATATCAGTGGAGGTTTTAGATATGGTGACAAAACAGACGGGGCGGGGAATTGCTGACTTGCTTCAGGAAAAGCGTGGGGAGATCCTGCGCCTTGCCGAGAAGCATGGCGCATTGAACGTGCGCGTCTTTGGGTCGGTTGCGCGAGGTGAAGCCAGCGATGACAGTGACATAGATTTGCTGGTAACGTGGAATTATGGTCATCTGTCACGGTGGGGAGGTATCGGGCTACCCATCGAACTGACGGAATTGCTCGGACGAAATGTGGATGTGGTCGGGGAAGACGAACTGCATCGTATCATTCGGGAGCGAGTGCTCCGAGAGGCAGTGCCGCTATGAAGGGCAAAGGGGATAGGTTGTACCTGCTCGATATCTACGAGCGTATCGAGCGTATCGAAACCTTTGTGGACGAAGGTCTGGCAATTTTTCTTCAGTCGTTGCTGGTCCAGGATGCGGTTATGCGGAATTTTGAGGTCATTGGAGAAGCTGCTAACCATCTCTCAAAGGATTTTCAACATCAGTACCCCCAGTTGCCATGGACAGAAATCATCTCGTTTCGCAATCTGCTTATTCACGGGTACGACCAGGTAAGCCCGTACCGTGTCTGGGAAATTATTGAAAACGACCTGCCTCTGCTCAAAACCCAGATAGCCGCTATTCTGGCAAATATGGAGAAAGAGCCGTAGTGCCTCATGGAAGCCACGTGCAGTTTGTATGCTCTGCCTGATTATCAAAACGACGGGAGCCGGGAGCCTCCCACAGGCCCTTACAACCCCCAGGAGGCTCCCGTCACCTTCTCCTTGCGTCACGCATGCATAACACCTGCTATGGCGCTATCTCCATCACCTGCCCTTCCCCGCGCCCGGAGACTTCAGGGAAGTAAAACTCGTTTGCCGTGGTCGGGATGACGTGGAATGTCCCCGGCACCGTCGCCCGTATCTCGTAGGTATAGAGATAGGACCCCTCCGGCAGCCAGTCGGCAAACAGAACCGCCTTCTCGTCGCGGAACTCGCTGCGGCTGTACCACTGCCACCACCACCAGTACCAGGGTCGGAGCGACCGGTCCATCATCTGTCCTTGCCCATTCCCATCCTGGGCACTGGTTGCCAGGCTCGAATTGATAATTTCGGCTCCGGCCGGCAGGGGGTCTTCGACCACCACGTAGTAGAGGTCGTTCGGCGCAGTCACCGACACCTCGACGCGCATCACGTCGCCCACACTGGCCGCGCTGACGTCCGGGCACTGCGGGCCATCGGTGCAGCTTGCCAGGGTGTAGCGCCGCCGCACGATGATGCCGCGGTCGAGCGCCTGGACGTCCTCGACGGGCAGGAACGTACGCAGGTGTGCCGTGTAGTAGAGCTGTCCACTGCCGCTGCCCCGTCCGATAGTCAGCCAGGTGGTGGCCTCGTTCAGCAGGGCGGCCACTGCTGTCCGCAGCACCACCGGCTCGTCCACGTCGTCTTGCCCGATGTGCCCGGCAAACTGTGGGTCACCGCTAGCCGCGCTGCCCGGCTCGTTCAGCCAGACCGCGTAGTCGTAGTCGGCGTTCAGTTCGCCCGTGTGGACCATCCAGTCGGTCAGCGCCATAATGGCCCATGCCGTCTCCTGGGTCGTCTCCCAGCGGTCGCCCTGCCGCGCCACCATCAACCAGCGCACCACGTTGGGGTTGAGCGCATGGTCTGGGTCGAGTTGCACCAGTGCCGAGAGCACCATAGCGGTTGAGCGCGTGTCGGTGGTCATTCCCCAGTGGTCAATGGTTGGTTCTTCCCAGTGGGTCCCCGTGGCACTGAGGATAGCATCATGCTGCAACTCCGACAGGAGCGTCTGGACGCGGCTGTCGGACGCGGCTGTCGTGTGGAGCGCCATTGCCAGGAGCGCCCGTCCATAGACCCCGGCGTGGTCGCGGTGTTCGTAGAGGTCGTCAAGCAGGTCGGGGGCAAACCGCTCGCCCTCTGCCAGTACGTAGAGCAACCAGGCCTGGAGATTGGCATGGGAGGGGTTGGTCAGGCTGCCAGTGGCCTTTGCCTCCTGTTCCAGATAGTCCAGTCCCCGTTCCAGCACCTCGTTCCGCACCTGATAGCCGGCTTCTTGCGTCCGCAGCAGGCCAAACACGACGTAGGCGCTGATGTGGGGGTTGCTGTATTCATGCACCTGGTCCCACCACCCCCATCCGCCATCGCCGTGCTGCCGCTGGTAGAGGCGGTTCAGCCCCTCCTGCACGAGCGCGGGCAGATGGTCTTCCAGGTCGGGGTTGTTCAACCCCAGGAGCTTCAGTGCCCGCACGGTCAGCACATTCGGCAAGAACCGCGAGACGGTTTGCTCGGTACACTCATAGGGGTAGTGCTCCAGGTAGGTGAGGCCGTCACGCATACTGGCCGCCAGCGATGGGTCCAGGCGCACGGTCAATTCGCCCCGGCGCTCGTCCAGGCGCGGCGGCAGGGCAATCACCTCGGTGCGTGCCCCCTCACCTTCCATCTGTCCCGCCGTGCCCACGGTTTCGGGGGCGCTGTAGCGGTAGACGGGGAGCGTCCCCTCCGGGCCGGTCGCCAGGGTGGGCCGGCTGGCGTCGTGGTATGGCCCGGAAACGGCCTGGAACACCAGGTCTACCAGCGCCACGTCCTGCACCGTAGCCTCCCACGTCACTTTCTCCTCGCTCCCCGCGCCAATCTGGACGGTGCGGGTCAGAGCGCCGGTGATGGTCAGGCCGCGGGTTGCCAGGCCAACCTGCACCTCCAACAGCGCGTCGGTGCGGTTGCTCACGTTCGCTGCCAGCTCGACCACATCGTCCACGACGAGGAAGCGTGGCGTGACCGGGCGGATGAGCAGCGGCTTCGTGGCTATCAACTCGGCGGTTCCCTCGCCCACCTGTGTCTCGAAGGTCAGGCCAACCCCGCGCATCACCCAGGTGGTCAGGTTGTCGGGAAGCTGCACGCTCACGGTTGCCCGACCGTCGCTGTCGGTTGTAATGGTGCTCTCCCAGTAGGCGGTGTCGGCAAATTCCTCGCGGACGGTGGGCGCGCTCCCCTGCCCCACTCCCATCCTCTCCCCGCCCCGGCTCAGACGGAGCCGGCGAGGCGGTCGGGGCCGGTGAGGGAGCCAGGTTCTCGTCTTCACCAAA
>JAAUSY010000127.1 GCA_012032475.1 Chloroflexaceae bacterium | reverse complement strand
CAACGGCCTGGATGCTGTCGCCTCTAGTGCTGTGGGGAGCGGCGGTCGTGGCCCTGACCGTACCCTACCTCTTCATCGTGTTCGTGCGGCAGGTTCCCGAATATGAGCGCACCTTCCCCGTCGCCCGCCCGGCCATCTACCTGGCGAGCTACGGCGATGAACCTCCGCAACGCGGGTTCTTTGGTTTTCCCCACCGGGATGGATGGAAGGTCGTGGGAGAACTCTACCGGCGGGGCATTATCCAGGGCAGCTACGACAGCAATCAAAAATCGCTCATCACGCTCTGGTATATCCGCAATGCCCCCCGCGCTGCCTATGGCACCGAACCCGCCTGGTATTTTGCGGCCCGTTCGGAGGGGTATCTTTTCGTGCCAGAGGGGTATGCCCTGGCTGGTTCGGTCCTGGTGGATGGCCGGCGCATGCTGGATATGTACCAGCAGGGCGAGCAACACCAGCCGGTGCAAACGTTCGATCTGCGCGATTTTCAAGCTGCGTTCGATGCTCAGCCGGTGCCAAACATCCCCATCCAGCCAGGTCTGTTCGATATCATCAAGAAGTGATATCAACTCCCGGCCTCCACCAGGGCCCGTACCACACGCTCCCACGTTATCTCGCGAACGCACGGTTGCCCGGCCAAACCCAGACGAGCCGCCAGCGCGGCATCCGCCATCAGGCGCTCCAGGCGAGCCGCCAGCGCGGCGGGGTCGGGCGGAGTCACATAGCCACTCACTCCGTCCTCTACGAACTCCAGCACCCCCCCGGCATCCTCGGTCGTCACGACCGGGCGGGCCGCCCCGAACGCCTCAACCGTCGCAAAGCCGTAGTCCTCGTCCACTGGCGCGTAGTAGACCGCTCGCGCCCCGGCATACAGGTCTACCAGTGTGGCATCATCCACAAACCCCAGAAACCGCACGCGTTCGCCCAATCTCAGGTCTGCCGCCAGTTGCTCCAGCCGGGCGCGGTCCTCGCCGCTCCCGGCGACAATAGCTCGTACCTCGCACCCCGTGCGGGACAGGGCGTGCAGCAGCAGATCAATGCGCTTGGCCCGGTCGAGCCGCGATGGTGAAAGGATGTAGTCGCCATAGGGGCCGGCCCGCAGTGCCGCGGCATGGCGGCTCGGCGGGTAGAGCGGGGTGCTTTCCAGGCCATTGAAGCGACGCAACCGCTGGCTCACGTTGCGCGAGATGGTGTAGCACCTCCGGGCCTCGCCCAACCCCCGCCGGTCCATCTGAAAAATAGCCTCGCGCACGGCGCGGTCCTGCGGCATATTCCCCAGGTCGCTCAACGGCGTGCCATACCAGTCATACGCCTGGCGAAGCTGATGGACCAACCATACCACCTTGCGCGGGTGCCGCGCCAGGTAGGACGGAAACTTGGTGCAGATGACCTGGTCAACCGGTACCTCGCACACGTCCGCCACGTTGACGAGCCGCCAGGCCAGGGCACTTTCGAGGATGCGCTGCGCCGGGTGCCACGAGAAGGGTAGGCTCACCACATCAACCTGGTGGCCGTGTGCCAGCAGCGCGTCGCGCAACCCTTCCACCAGGTATTCCGCGCCACCCCGCGCAAACGGCACCTGGGCGGCGCAGATGAGGATACGACGGGGTGGGGAGTTTGTTATCATCATAGGCGTTTCCTGAAGATAAAAACATATTCGTGCTTGAAGAGGTAGAACCCTCCGACCAGCGCACGGTAGCGCCATAGCTCTTTCTGGGTGCGCTTGGCCGTTGTCGTGTCGAAATTCTTGACCACAATGCTCTTGAGCGCAAAGCCGCGCCGCTGCACCTCCTGCATCGTCAGGAAGCCAAGCGGCACCCATTCTCCCTCCACATACTTATCCCCTATCACCAGCACCAGGTAGCGCCCGCGGTCGAGCACCGTCGCAACCCGTTCAACGACCATACCCATCTTTGCCAGAAAATCGTCCAGCGACCGTGCGTTGGCGAGGTCGCGGCCGTCGGCGCTAAACTTGATGATATCGAAGTAGGGCGGGTGCATCACCACCAGTTGGACGCTCTGCTGCCCATATGGTCGCAGGAGGGACGGGAAATCTACGGTCGTGCTGTCCCCCACTACCACATCCCAGACCACGCCGTGGGGGTTTGGCTCTGCCGCCACCCGCTGCCGCGCCTGCTCCGCAACCTCCGCCTGAAGCTCGACCCCGATGGTGTGTCGCCCAAGGCGCTGCCCCTCGATGAGCGTCGTGCCAGAGCCAGCAAACGTATCCAGCACCCATTCGCCCCGCTTCGTGTAGCGCAGCATCATCTGGTGGGGAATCTGCGGCACAAAGTTGCCCCAGTAATCCGCTGCGTGAACCCCGGAACTGTCCCGACGGTCCATCACCCACAGGCTGTCCGTCCAGATATGGTCATACGCCTTCCACTGATTCAGGTTGATATCATTGATGGGCGTGGTCTTCACTTCGGTGACACTGCGTATCAGCCGCTCAGTGTAGTAGCAGGCCCGTTCGAGGGTCCGCGCTTCGGCAATCTGCGTCAGGTCATTGAGCAGGAGCAGACCAGAAGCTGAGGGGGTGCTTCCTGACGCGGCAAGCTGCTCCTGGAGCAGGGCAGCAAAGTGGCGCACCTCCTCCAGCGACCCGGCCGACCGCATCTGGTCAAGCATGTCGAGGAGGTAGGGGAGGTTGAGTGCCGGGGGTTGTTCGCGCTCGTCGGTGTCGTCCATCTCTGTTCGTTGCCGCTCTCGAACGGCTCATGACGCGTGGTCAGGTGGCACCGGCCCGATGAGACGCACCGCCACATCCAGGAACGCTTCGGCGTGGGACAGGTGCCTGATGGCCTCCTGCTCCGTCAGAACGCGGTACTTGCGGGCGTAGTCAGCTTGCAGGCGGGCTTCCTGCGCGTCTATCAGGTGGCGGTGCAGTTCAAGCGGGACCAGCCCCGCGTGCGCCACCTGCCGGCCAAACGCGGCAATCACCGCGGAGTGTTTGGAGAAGGCCAACCCCTGACCGAGCAAGAAGGCCTGGGCAACCGAGAACATAGCGTAGTAGGCCCGCGATACCGCGGCGTCATACATCCCCTGGGTTGCCAGCATCCGCGCTGCCCGAACGTCGTCGGCTGCTTTGCCAAGCAGGGCCGCCTGTTCTGGTGTCATCCCATTGCCCCTTTCCCGTGGCTGCTGTATTGCCGTGTCCAGCAGGGGTTGAAGCTCGCCACCCTCGCCACTGCTCAGCACCACCCCCTCCCGCCGGATGTTGATCATCAGCGGGCTTTGCTCGTGCAGGTAGCTTTCGAGCGACGTATGCAGCAGCGACGCCAGGTGCTCATAGCGCAGCAGCAAGTCGTAGCTCAGGGCGCTGGCAAAGGCGCGGTCCTCTTCCGCTGGTGGTTCGGCCCCGCGCAGCACCACGAGCACGTCCACGTCCGACCCCGGCTCAGCGTCGCCCCGCGCCTGTGAGCCGAACAGCACCACCCCCGCCAACCGTTCGCCATAGTGCGCCTGGAGTTGCTGCCGAAGCTCCGCCAGGAGGGGGGCCGGTGCTTCACTCACTGCGCCGTTCGCTAATCTCCCGTCCATCATAGTAAATGAGCCGCTTGCGCTCGTCAATGACCGTTTCCAGGTAGATGGGGCGCGTCCACAGCTTATACAGGTTGCGCATCGTGTCGCGGGCATAATCCATCTTCAGGTCAACCCCCTCGTGGCGGTGGCGGAGATACAGCTCCCGCGGTTGTTGTAGTTCGCGTCCTCCACGTAGATGAAGGGTTGGCCGAAGTTGGTCAACCGAAACAGGAGCTTTTCTTTCACCTCTCTGAATTCGCGGCTGGAGATCTCGTACAGGTCGGTGTCGCGGTTGTAGCGAAAGGCAAAGAGCTTCTGTTCTCGCACAAACTCCGGGGTCAGAAACTCGTCAATGAAAGTGACATCGTTGTAGAGCTTGCGCACCTCGAACAGCTTTTGCCGCCCCAGGCCAAGCTGTCGGTCCCACTTGCGCTTCTCCAGAATATCGTCGCACTCGTCATATTCCTTGCCAAACTTGCCTTTGTCCCAACGGTCTTCAATATCGCGGAGCATCTCCAGGCCGAGCTTGTAGGGGTTCAGCTGCCCCCGCCCGGTCGCTACCACGCCGCTGTGCAGGTCGGCAAAGCTGATAATCTCCGATGGACGAATGGCCTTCTGGGTCATAATCCTGGAATGCCAGTAGCTATTGTGGTTCATCAACCCCTGCGCCGCATAGCGGTGGGTTTCCTCAACCGAAAGGTCGTATACCACGGCGCGGCCACGCTCAACGGTCACGACCTCGTCGCTCCATGCTTCGGCCTCCCACCCGGTGCAGGTTTCCTGGTAGCGCTGGAGCGCTTCCCGCTTGTGGCGCAACCCGAACCCGACCGCCTCCTGAAAGACCCGCGCTGCATGTCCCACCACCCGGACCTCCCAGGGCCCACCGGTCTGCTCGCTGCGCGACGAGAGGATGCCGAAGTTGAGCAGCAGCAGTTGCACGGTCTGGCTCATCGCCGCCGCGGGGAGCGCCAGCACCACGCCGTCATCGCCCACCTGCCCCGCGCCGTCGAAGAGCACCCGCAAGAACGCGGCAACGGCAGGTTTCGGGGCGTGCAGGATAGCTTCCGGCACATCGCGGGTGCTGGCCGAGCCGCCTGCGGTGAGACCCCGGTGAGCAAGAAACGCTGCGGCTTCTGCTTCTGTTTGAAACGTCGTATGGGCGTCTGGCACCCAGTCTACCCAGTCGCCTGGCACCGCGTGCTCGGCCCAGAGGTCCGGACCCGGCGGCACCCGTACCTGTTCACCGACCTGCAATTCATCGAGCCGACGCCACGAGCCATCTGGCCGCATCACGCGGTGCGTGGCCGAGCCTTCTAGCTCAAACCCGCGCCGCGTGCGGAGCCGCACCGTCTCCCGCTGGTCAAAGGTCACCCAGTCGTAGACTTCTCGCAGCGTGTTGCCATCGCTCACCCGAACCTGCAGGCGCTGGCGGACCACCTCGTCAACGCGCAGCAACCCCCGGTCGGTGAACAGGCGCGACCCGGCCACCAGGCAGGCCCACCCCTCGTTCAGTATCTTTGTCATGCCCTGGGGTGCGAAATAATAGGCCTCGTTCCGGATAATCTCCAGAATGGTATGCTGCCAGCGCTCAAGCGGGGCATAGTTCAGCAGAAAGAGCAGCACATCTTTCTGCGGGTTTCCGGAAAGCGCTTCTGCTTGAGCCGCTCTTCTTCGAGCCGCTGGCGCTGCCGGTCAAGAAACTCCGGCGGGTTGATGTAGGGCTGCATATACTCGCGGTCTACCTTCAACCCTTCCACCACCGGCACCTCTTCGTCCTCCACAATGGGGCGGGCGGTCTGGGCTTCGGGGCGCTTGATGTAGGGAGCGTGGTAGTCAATCAGGTTTTCGAGCGACAGGCAGGTGTCAATGAAGTCTTCCACCACCTCATACCCATACCGGTCAATGATGCGCTGGATACGGGAGGCGTGGTTTGCCATCTCGTCCAGCATCTTACGGTTGGTGTGAGCAAACCACAGGTTGTTCTTGAAGAAGTCAACGTGGGCGGTAACGTGGGCCATCACCATCTTCTGGGTGACGGCCTCGTTGCCCTCCAGCAAATAGGCATAGGAGGGGTTGGTGTTGATGACCATCTCATAAATCGTGCTGCCCATCCAGACATGGCCTTTGAGCAACTGGTCATACTCCATCCCGAAGCGCCAGTGCGGGTAGCGTATCGGGAAGCCCCCGTAGGACGCCGTCTCATAGAGCGTGCGGTAATCGAGCACTTCATAGAGGATGGGGAAGAAGTCCAGGCCATATTCACGGGCAAAGGTTTCAATCTCGGCGCGGGCCGCTTCGAGGTCCGGCGGAAGGCGAGTGTTTTTCATGGCTATTTCCCTTTCCCCAGAAAGCTCTTGATGGCATCGTAGATATCTTCGCGCACGACTATCTCCGAAATGACGACATTGTCGTCATCGCCCACATACTCGTCCAGGTCGTGGGCAAAGCGCCCCGACCCGTAGAGAGAGCGGACCTGTCCATAGCAGAACAGATTCACTTTCGGCAGCAGATTCTTGCGGAGAATCTCAATGCATTCGCGGGTATCGCCCCCGCCCCAGTTGTCCCCGTCGCTAAAATGAAACGGGTAGATGTTCCATTCGTCGTGGGGGTAGCGCTCATCAATGAGTTTATCGCACAACCGATAGGCCGAGGAGATTTTGGTGCCGCCGCCCTCGCGGATGTGGTAGAACGTCTCCTGGTCCACCTCTCTTGCCACGGCGTCATGGACAATGTAGCGAATGTCAATTTCTTTATACTGATAGCGCAGCCAGGTTTCAATCCAGAAGGCGGTGACCCGCACCAGGTCCTTCTGCTCAACCCCCATCGAGCCGGAGACATCCATCATGTAGATGATCACCGCGTTGCTCTCCGGGCGCAGGGTTTCCTTCCAGGAGCGGTAGCGCATGTCTTCGCGCACTGGCACGACCACCGGGTCATCGAGGTCGTAGGTTCCGGTGGCGAGCTGGCGGCGCAGGGCCTCGCGGTAGGTGCGCTTGAAGTGCCGCAGCGAGTCGGGGCCGACCCGCCGAATCCCGCTGTAGCGGTCCTTTTCGCTGACAATGTTTTTCCGGCCTTTGGGTTCAATGTTCGGCAGTTGCAGTTCCTCACCGAGAATCTGCGCCAGTTCTTCCAGGGTGACATCTACTTCCAGCGCGTGGGAGCCTGGTTCGCTGCCCGCTTCGCCCCCACCTTCTTGCCCGTCGCCGCGAGCAATGGGGTCACCCTCCTGACCATCGCCCTGCCCCACTCCCCCACTTTGCTTCGTTCCGTAGCGGAACTGGGGAATGTCTATCTGGGGCACCGGGATGCTGACGTAGCGCTTGCCCTGCCGACCGATCATTTCTCCATGGGACATGTATTTTCGCAAATCTTTTTTTATTTTTCCGCGTATAATCTGGCGAAAGCGGTTGAGGTTTCGTTCGACTCGTTGCATAGGTCTCTATCCTTCGTTCCTTCAATTGCCCCGGCCCCCTGGCAGGTTCCCCCCTTTCCCGATAGGGGAACCTCCTGCGAGGTTAGGGGGCTGTGGCCTCCGTCGGAGCCGGTCACCCGTCATCCGACGGGGCGGCTCGCTCCACTATAGACGTTCCTCCATTCATTTCATTGCTCGCACCCCGCCCGGTCCTCCTGAGTTCTCGCGATAGGTTCGTTCGCGCAAAGGCGCAAAGTCCACAACCCCCCTGGTCCGGTTCTTTGCGCGCTTTGCGACCAGGCAAGAGACTCCCCATGGCAGGGTGCGGTGGGGCAGGATACCCCGCCAGCAGGGACTAGCGCTGGTAGGGGTCGCCGCGAGCAAAGATGCTGGCAACGTAGTTCAACACGTCGGTCGCGCTCTGTTCGTTGTAGCCAAAGTCACGTATCAGACGGCTCTTCACCACGTCAATCTTTTCCTGGGTGTCCTTGTCAATGACCTGCGAGACCAGTGAGGTGAGCTTGATGCTGTCTTTCTGGTCTTCAAACAACTTCAACTCCAGCGCCTTGTGCAACCGTTCGTTGGTGCGGTAGTCGAAGGTTTTGCCCTCAATTGCCAGGGCCCCGATGTAGTTCATGATTTCGCGGCGGAAGTCGTCCTTGCGGGATTCGGGGATGTCTATCTTTTCCTCGATACTCCGCATCAGGCGCTCGTCCGGCTCTTCATACTGGCCGGTATACTTGTTGCGGATACGTTCGCGCTGGGTGTAGGCTTTGATGTTGTCAATGTAGTTCGCGCACATCCGCGTGATGGCCTCTTCGTCGGCGCTTATCGCTCGCTGCACTTCGTTCTTCACGATTTCGGTATACTCCTCTCGGACGACCGAGAGCAAGTCGCGGTAGCGCCGGCGGTCCTCCTCATTGGTGATCAGGGCATGGTTCTTCAGGCCGGTTTCCAGTTCGGTGAGCACCATGAAGGGGTTGATGTACCCTTCTTCCTGGTAGATAACCAGGGCGTTGCTGATTTTGTCCTGGATATAGCGGGGACTGATGCCTTCCATCCCTTCTCGACTGGCCTCTTTGCGCAGTTCTTTGATGTTGTCCTCGGTGAAGCCGGGCAGGGTCTTCCCATTGTAGAGCTTCATCTTTTGCAGCAGGGTCAGGTTGGCCTTTTTCGGCTCTTCCAGGCGCGTGAGAACGGCCCACATGGCGGCCATCTCAATGGTGTGCGGGGCAATATGGACGCGCACTTTCTTCCGGTTGAAGTCGCGCTCATAGATTCGGATTTCGTCGCGCAGCCGGGTGATGTAGGGGATATCTATGCGCACGGTGCGGTCTTTGAGCGCTTCCATAAACTCGTTGTTTTCCAGGCGACGATATTCGGGTTCGTTCGTGTGTCCAATGATGACTTCGTCAATGTCGGTCTGGGCAAATTTCTTGGACTTGATTTTGTGCTCCTGGGATGCGCCGAGCAGGTCGTAGAGAAAGGCCACATCCAGTTTGAGCATTTCGATAAACTCAATCACCCCGCGATTGGCGATGTTGAATTCTCCATCGAAGTTGAAGGCTCGCGGGTCGCTGTCGCTCCCATAGACCGCAATTTTGCGGTAGTTGATATCGCCGGTCAGTTCGGTCGAATCCTGGTTCTTTTCGTCTTTGGGCTGAAACGTTCCGATACCGATACGGTCCTGTTCGGCAAAGACGAGGCGGCGGACCCGGATGTGGCGCATCATCTTGGCCCAGTCGCCATCGTAGCGCCGCATCAGGTCGCGGTAGTTGAAGCGGCAGACCGGGCACAGGTCCCCAACGATGGCGAGGTGTTCTTCGGTCGGGCGGTTTTCGTTGAACCGTTCGACAAAGACCTGGCGCAGGTCCGGGGGAATCAGGTGAAGGGGTTCTTCCCGCATGGGGCAGGGTTCCCAGTCGGTTTCCTTGACCCGGCCCATTTCGATATCTTCGATGTCGCCCAGGTACCAGTCGTGGGTATAGAGCGCTCCCTCTTCGGTTCTGGTGTAGCGTTCCATCCCGCGCTTGATGCGGCGAACGATGGTGCTTTTGGAGCTACCGACGGGGCCATGCAGGAGCAGGACGCGTTTTTCGGTACCGTAGCCCTGGGCCGCGCTCTTGAAGAAGTTGACCAACCGCATGAGGGAGATTTCCAGGCCAAAGACGGCGTCGTCTCCATCAAAGGATTCGTCGGAGAAAAATTTATAGCGTATCAGACGCTTTTGTCATCAAAGAATTCTTCGATGCCATGGGACATGATCATGTCGTAGATGCGCTGAAAGGCGTTGCGGGTGATGGATGGGCGCTGAGAAACTAATGCCAGATAGTCTTCAAACGACCCGGTCCAGTGCAACTCCCGAAATTGCTTCTGGTCTTGCATCTCGCTGATCAGGTGCAAAAGCGATGTTCCACCTGGAGTTGATATCATTGCTATCCTCCTTACTGAGGCTCCCACGCCACCACGCCACCACCGGACCCCCACACCTCCCCTGGTGGGTGGGGACGGTTCAGGTTCTGGCAAGGTTGCTAAGGTGCAGGTAGCCTCGTTCTGTTTGGTTTCGTGGTATCGGGCGGCTTCGGTTTGGGTTCAGGGTCATACCTTTTGCTCTGGGCGGTACGACCTCACCTATACAACTTGATCTTTCAGGGGATGAGATGAGGGGAGCCGTATGGACTACTCAATCGTATTATAGCGAGTTTTCTGGGGAGCGTCAAGGGTTTGGATAGTACGTCCATGTCTTTTGCTGCATCTGATGGTAAATGGTCGGCAACTGGTTCTCAAGCTCCCAGGGGAATTTGGCCGGGGACATGACTATGGGACCGAACACCTTGTCTCCTCTGTTGAAACGTGGTATACTATCCGGTGTTGATGATGGCGTAGGTTTTCCAGAGAACCTGGAAAGGTGATTTCTGGGGGTGCTTGGTTTCGACAGGGGAGGAGCACGGTAGATTGCAAGCCGAGTCGCCCAGTCTCGTAAAAGGGGCAAAGGCAATAACTGCCAACATGAATGTTCGGGCCCCACAGATGGCCCTTGCTGCTTAAGATAAAGTAGCACGTCTGTCTCCACTCTCCCGGTGGTGGGGAGTCAGGCGTCAGCAAGCCGGGTGCTCCTGGTGTTGATGTCTGCGCATATCAGGCTAAGATTATGCAGGCTGACCTGCGGTTCGCCTGGTTTCCTGTGCGATAGTAGGTGACATGAAAACGGGAAACTACGCTTGTAGGATATCTGCCGTTTACTTTTCTGGACGGGGGTTCGAATCCCCCCACCTCCACCAGTTCTGATTACAGCAATCGCCATTTCTGCGATTGCAATGGGAGAAACTCAACACGATGAACGAAGCAGCGGGGAACGGCCCACGCTCCTAAGACCAGCTTGGGGGTGTGGGCCGTTCGGATGTTCGGCCCCGTGCCGTGTGCCCCGGCAGAACCAGCACGGGGCAGGCGCTATTATGGGGGAGTTTATACCGAGGAGCGTCGTGTCCTGCCACTCGTTCCCTCACGGGCCGCGGCTTCCACTCCGCCTCGGTCGGCAACTGGATGCATAGCCCGCTGGCAGCACCCCAGCCATCTGCTCCGTCAGCCAGGGGCAGAACTCGTTGAACCTGCTCCAGGTCACGCCGACCACGGGTTGGTCCGGGTGGTTCATGCCAATTTGCGTCAGGTCGAACACGTGAGCCAGTCCAATGGCTCGTGAGGCAAAGGGGGGGAGCAATACCTCTGCTTCCCCCCTTTGCCTGCCCTTCAGCGTCCACCGGCCTCCGCCAAACGCATCCTACCGAACGACCAGCGGAAGATAGACCGGCTTGCCTTCTGCCCCCGGCTGCGGCGGGTTGGTCGGCTCCTCCGGTGGCTCTATTGCCAACCACGGCGTCGAGAGCGTGTCCGGATGGTCTGGCCGCATCTGCGCTGCAAGCTGAACCCCCCGGTCGGTCGCAGCAAGCTCCTGCGCCGTTGTTCCTCCGCGCAGCGCATCTTCATAGGCCGCGATCTGGTCCACCTCGGCAGCCGCCAACGACCGTTCGTCCATCGTGGCCCCGTCCTCACTACTGACCACCGCGGTCACGGCCTGCGTGCTTTCCACATCGCCCGCCGGAACCAGGCGATAGCTCGTTCCCGGCTCGTGCCCATGCACTTCCACCACGTACATGCTGTTCTCCTGGGCAAAGAAGCCCGCCAGGTCAATGGTCACGCCCGCGAAGTTGACCTCGGTGGAGACACTTTCGTGGTCGGGGTGCAGCCCGTTGCGCGGCTCCCAGACATACACACTGGCATCGCCCGCAAACTCGACCAGGTTGAAGATTGCCAGATCGCTGGGGTACAGGTGCAAACGATACTGCACCTTCTCGCCCGCACCAAGCTCCTGCCCGCCCCGGCTCATCAGGTTGGTGCGGATCAGATGGGTTCCTTCCCGCATGCTTTCCTGACCGTCCGCATTGGCAATGGCGATGCTCAGGTACTTCACCCCGTCATCGGGCGAGAGGGTCCAGCGATACCACCCGTAGCGGCTCGCTGCGCCCGCTTATGCTGTGGATGGAGGGGCGCGGCTTTCTGAGCCAGTTCGGTAGCTGCCTGGTTCAGCCCCAGATGGAGGAACCGATCCACCACCTGGAGCATCTCATCAGGGCTTCTGGTAGCCCAGTCTACCGTTTGAACCACCTCGGTGAATGGCTGGTAATGTTGCTCGGAGGCATACTGCTTCAGCAGGGCAATGAGACTGACGGGCAGGAACACCAGGACCTCCTGAACCCACCTGAACAATTACCACGTGACGCAAAGATGGCCTGGCTTCAAGGATCATACCACCCGCGCTCTCCATTGTATCATCGTTGACCGAACCGCAGCGAAATCTTGCATCTAGCGCATGATAAGCGGAAGATACACCTGGTGTTCCTCCGTTCCAGGGTCCACGGAAACCGTTGCGGTTGGGGTGGGGGAAGGGTCCGGCGGTCCCCCCGTCGCCGTCGGAGTGACGGTCTGGTCTGCTGGCGGCTCATCAGGTTCTCTCGTTGCTGTCGGGGTTGGGGTGGATGTCGGCGTGGGAGCCAGGTCCGACATACTCCAGTACCCCAGGCTGGCCTGATACGCTTCGCTCTGGGCACAGTCCCCGCTTGCCAGCACCTGCCCGCTGGTTGCGTTCAGGGCGTAGCGCTCCGACGACCCCGCCGTGCCTCCTATTGCTACCACATTGGCCGAGAGCACGTAGCGTTCGGATGAGGGTCGCGGGGGGTAGAAGTCGAGCTTGAAGGGAGGGACAGACGTGCCGATCCGCGGCCAGTATCCCCCTGCGAGTTGGTAGCGGGTGCTCCTGGCATATTCCCCACCCGCAATCCTCTGCCCCAGGGTGTCCTGGACCTGGTAGCGCTGCGATTGCCGTACTCCCCCGTCTATGGCATTGACGTGGCTCTGGAGCCGGTAGTGTTGGGATGCAGGGAAGTCGGGGTGGTAGTAGATGGGGGATGCGTTGCCCGCCTGGTCGCGGTATTGCACCGCCACCGTCGCGCTATCGCCGTGCTGTCCCGTCACCTGCCACCAGATGTTCGCCTGGATGGGCAGCCAGTCGTTCCAGGTGGTGCCATCGCTGCTCAGGCGTACCTCGCGCACGCCGCTGCCGCGGTCCCCCGCAAAGAGACCGATGGGCATGGCAACGCTGTGGGCAATGCCCCATCCGTGGTTCATCTGGGAACGGCCTGTGGGGGCGCTGCCATCGTAGTGGAAGGTGTAGACCGTGCGCCACGCGCTGGTGTTGCCGAGCGTATCCCGCGCTGCGATGCGGAGGTAGAAGGTGGCGTCCCCGTTCTCGCTGGCAACGGGTGCGGGCGCGTCGAAGCTCGTGCCGGTCTGGAGGGTGCTGCTCGTGCCCGCCGGGTTGGTGCCCCAGTAGACCAGGTAGCCCTGCACCCCGGAGAGGCTATCCTCCGCGGCTTCCCAGGTGAAGGTGGGTTGCCGCACGCGGTTCTGCCAGACGCCGCTCTCGCTGCCTTCGCTGGTGGCTGTGCCGGGGAGGGTGGGGGGCGTTCGGTCCAGGGTGACGTGGCGGTAGCCCCCAGGGTCCACGGCCCGATTACCCGCGTTGTCAAACACATGGATTGTGAAAATAAGCTGCTGATCCTTGATGCTGCTGCCATCCCAATCGCAGGCGTAGGGGGCATCGGTGTCGGTGCAGACCAGGTTGAAGCCTCCGTCGTAATGCACGTAGAATTCTACTTTCCCGACGCCGCTGCCGCCAGCATTGTCGCTGGCATCGGCGGTGATGGTGAAACCGGGGTTGTTGGTGCTGCTGCCGTCCGTATGAGAAGTGATGCTGCCGGTGGGTTTCTCGGTGTCGGCAGGAGGGGAGTG
>JAAUSY010000126.1 GCA_012032475.1 Chloroflexaceae bacterium | reverse complement strand
CGCTACGGGTCCATCGGGCGCAGGTCATCACCCGCCCGCGGCGGGGAAACATCAACGCTATCAGCAGTCGGCATTGCTCCCATTCTAATGGGGAATGCAAGATTTCGCGATGGTTTTGGTAACTGTTAATGGAAGAATGCCTATTTCAGCGCAAGCCCCAGGTTCGCCGTTGCCCTCCAGCGACCAGGGACATCATATCGGTGAAACTGTCGTTGGTCGAAGCAGCGCATATCGTGCAATATCTGATTGTCTCGTTCCTGCAACGCTCGCTGTTCAGACTGGCAAATTTCCAGAATAACCTCTTCATCGGGAGCGGTTTTCTCCACCACATAGAAACCTGGCAACCCTCTGGCCGGAACCACATAGATAAGCTCTCGAAGATGGCGATAGTGTTCCGGGTATCGCTGGCTTAGTTCTATTAAGTTTGACTCAGCCATGAAAAACCTCCTGACCCATCGAATCCTGTTCGTGCAAGCGTGTGGTGCAGCGTGGAAGTGTCTGAATTCTGGGGATTAGGATGATACCTCCCCGGAGGTACCATCAGACCTCGAACAGAGCAGGTGGCTCTGTTCGAGTATGACCATTGTATCACTCAGCCCCCATTCTTCCTATCCCCCATCGGGGGGAGAAACGGGTGCCCTGGGAGCCTGCCGCCTGCCAACCAGTCAGGCGAAACGAAAGACCGCTCCCGCAAGGAACCAACCAACCGGCGGCCTTGCAGGAGGGTCAGAGGCATTCATCTGGACGACAAGGATAGCAAGGACAGCAAGGATAGCACGAGCGTCGGTCGGGCTAGTTACTCGTTGGGCCGGCTGGACGGTCGGCTGGACGGTCATCCGGCTGGTCACCTGGCTGGTCATCCGGCTGGTCGCCTGGCCGGTCGCCTGGCTGGTCATCCGGCTGGTCGGTCGGTTTCAAAAATCCGAGCAGAACAATAATCACTGGATAGGCAAGACTGATGAAGATGCCCATAACGAACAACAGAATCAGACCAACCGCAATGATAGCAACGTATCCCTCGGCTTGCATGTCTTCCCTTTCTGCTCACCCTGGTTGCTGCTTCCCAAGCCGCCGCACGGCTGCCCAGATGGGTGGAAGGCGCTTGCATTTTTCGGAGAGGCTCAGGTGAGCACGACGATTGAAGACATCGTACTGGTTCATGGCAATCTTGTCAAGGATACCTCGGTAGACCTGGGCGGCAACCCCAACCGCCATCCGGCTATCGCGAGAAAGCAGGGCAATGCCCGGCCAGCTTTCTTCATACAGCCGGTGAGTGCGGGCAATCTCAAACTGCATCAGCGCCACAAACCGCTCATCCAGAACCCCCGCCAGGATATCTTCTGGAGATACCCCGAAGCGTTCCAGGTCTTCCAGGGGGAGATACACCCGCCCGCGCCGGGCATCTTCTCCCACATCGCGCAAAATATTGGTGAGTTGCAACGCCACCCCAAGTTTTATCGCGTAGGCTTCTGCTCCTGGAGCGGCTCCAAGAATGCGCATGCTCAGCAACCCCACGACAGACGCTACGCGATAGCAATAAATCCACAGATCAGCAAACGTGTCGTAGCGATGGATGGTGAGGTCCATGGCAATCCCCGCGAGCAGTTCATCAGCCAGCGCGGATGGGATGTGGTAGCGAGTGCGGGTGTCGTGCCAAGCCAGCAGCACCGGGTTATCCGGCGGCGGGTGGGGGGCGCGGGCCTGGTGGACCCATTCCGCCAGAGCGCGGGCCGGGTCGTCACGCGCCATATCCACGGTGTCGTCGCTGGTGCGGCAAAACGCATAGAGCGCATAGACGGACAGGCGTTTTTCGATGGGTAGAAACTGGTTGCTAAAATAGAAACTCTTGGAATGGTGACGGGTTATCTGCTTGCAGGTCAGATAGGCATCCTTCAGCCCCCGGTGGGTTGGTGGAAACGTTTCAAGGCGCATGCCAACCAGGGGAGCGGTGCCTGCCAGGTGGAAGAGCAAGGCAAGCTGCTCATCGGCAGGTAAGGGTTGGGCGATGCACCCGCCGCGGCCCTGCAACAACATCTCCGGCGGATAGGGCACTTGACGTGGCACGATGCTCTCCTTCTAAGCGTCCGCGGCCCTTATCCCCTGTCGCAATACAGAGATCCTTGGTCGAGAACGCGATCAGCCAATGCCCCCTGACCTGTGGCAGGGAGCATCGTTACTTCTCCCTGGATAGAAAAAATGATGGAACCAGCAGCCAGGCAAACGGAACCATATTCCGCTGCGGTGATCGGGCTACCAGCGCTTTTGATACCGGCCCATAATACGTCATGATACTTCAAACGAAGGAGCTTGCAGCAGGCGGAATAGCTGAAGCCTGAAAATCGGTCGTTCCAATGCGAGAAATCTGAAAGCCCCGGTTCTTTATTGTAAGATTATAACACAGTGTGACTTTTATGTCCATGAGTATGAGTCCCCCCCTTCCTTCCAGAGCGCCGCAGGTTGTCCCCAGCAGGACGCTGCGAAGGCCCTGCGCGAGACGGTCCGGGGAAGACCGCAAGGGTGGTGGTGTGCTATAATGACCTGGAAGTGACCGGCAAACCATGGATGGATAAGATGGATAGATAGATGGATGGATGGAGGAGATGGGGTATGGAACAGCAGGATTTGTCCGTTGTGAGGACCGCTGTAGCAGACCAGAATGGAGGCGGTTGGTATGACGACGAAGGAATGGATGAAGCGTATGAAGATGGGTATTCGGTTTCAGAATATGATCTCATCTCTTCTCCAAATGACTTTAATGTCAAAACCATCTTCGACCTCATTATCTCTGGCGTGATAGAAATCCCCGGTTTCCAGCGCAATTACGTGTGGGATATCAAACGAGCCTCCAGGCTCATCGAGTCCATCATCGTGGGGATTCCCATTCCGCAAATTTTCCTCTATGAAAAGGGCCGCAACCAGTTTCTGGTTATTGATGGTCAACAGCGGCTGATGACGATTTACTACTTTGTCAAAGAACGGTTTCCGAAGAAAGAAAAGCGGGCGGAGCTTCGGAGGATTTTTAATCAACAGGGAAATATTCCAGAAGCTATGCTGGCAGATGATCAGTATTTCGATGATTTCAAGCTCAGCCTTTCTGAGAAGCTCCCCGACCAGAAAAATAAGTTGAACAAACTGGGGTATGGGAGTCTGGGAGAGTATCAATCATCCTTCGACCTGCGCACCATTCGGTGCATTGTCATTAAGCAGGTCGCTCCGAAAGGGGACACCGCGATTTACGAGATTTTCAATCGGTTGAATACCGGGGGGATGAATCTTTCTCAGCAAGAAATCAGGATGAGCCTCTACCATTCAAATTTCTACGATATGCTGCACCAGACCAATGCCAACCCGACCTGGCGGCGCATCCTGGGTATTCCTGAGCCGGATATCCACATGAAAGACCTGGAGTCCCTGCTCAGAGGTCTGGCGCTCTTGATCAAAGGGGATGAGTACCGTCCTTCCATGGTGCGCTTTCTGAACGGGTTTTCCAGGCAGGCGCAGAATGACCCCCCGGAGGAAGTCGAATATCTGGGATCGCTGTTCGGGTCGTTTCTCGAAAGCTGCTCAGCACTGCCCGACGATGCGTTTCAAACCGGCGGGCGGTTCAGTCTCATGCTCTTCGAGTCCGTGTTCGTTGCGGTGTGTTTGCCCTTCTATTCCAACCATCACCTGGTCTCCGGCACCATCGTGCCCGATTCGGTCGCCCAACTGAAGGCCGACCGCGGCTTTAAGGCGGCTTCCCAGAAAGGGACGGCCAGCAAGGACAATGTGCAGTCCCGGCTGCAACGAGCACAGGAACTTATCCGGCTGGCCTCTGCATGACCGAAACCACCGAAACGATTATTGACCGGCTGTACGAAGATAACAAAGCCCTGGTGGATTACCTCCAGAGCCAGGGGCAATATTCCCTTCTGTCGAATGTTGAGGGAAGTTTCCCGAAAGTCTTGCTTCTGGCGGTGGCAAGTTATTTTGAAGATATCATCAAGCAGATGATCCTTGACCTTTTTCAGGAGCAGACAAATGCACCGCTCATCAACTTTGTCGCCAACAAAGCCATCAAGCGGCAATATCATACCTTTTTTGATTGGAAGGAATCGAATGCCAATCAGTTCTTCGGTTTGTTCGGGGATGACTTCAAAAATGCCATGAAGGCAGAGATCAAGGCAAACCCACAACTTGACCAGGCGGTCCGGGCGTTCATGGAGATAGGACAGACCCGCAACGCCTTGGTCCACGAGAACTTCGCAACCTTTCCTCTTCCGAAAACGACAGAAGAAATCTACCACCGTTATCAGGAGGCCATGGTCTTCCTGGAGCTGCTCCCGCTCAAGTTCCGCGAACATATCGAAAATTCCCCACCAGCATAGCCCTGAAAAACCCCTCACCTTGCCCTGGTGGTTTGTCGCCCCCCAGCCCCCCCTTGTCACCCACCCCAGAGACAGGTACAATGTCATGAGGCAAATGCGTCAGGAACGAACAACGAAACTCAGACCACCGCGACCAGGATAGCCCGATGCCCCTTGGAGACTATTACCAGGACTACGGCCCCATCCAGCGCCGCCGCCGCAGCGGAGAACTCCCTCGCCGCAGCGACGGCGAAAAACGAACCCCCGGCCACGAGCGTCCGCCGTCGCCACGCCGTCCGCGCCGTCTGCGCCGCATCGCGTGGGGGTGGGTGCTCCTGCGGGTCGTCACGGCCCTGCTGGTCATTCCCATCGTGCTACCCTATGCCGTATCGCTGTTCTACTACGAGCGGGCCTTGCCGGGCGTCAGCGTGCAGGGACGCCCGGTCCACAACCTGAACCAGCAGGAGATAGCCACGGCCCTGTCACACCACTATGCCAGCTTCCTGCGCCAACCCGTCACCCTGACCTATGCCGAACAGAGCTGGCAACCGACTCTGGCCGAACTGGGGGTAACCCTCGACCTTGACGGTACGGCCGCCGCAGCACTCACACCGGGTCGCCAGGGCGACCCCCTCACTCGCCTGCGCCATCTGTGGTCCCTCTGGCGGGATGGGCACGATCTGTCCCCCCAGCTGGTCATTGATATGCGTCATCTCCAGAACTACCTGTCCCATCTCAGCGCGACCGTCGAAACCCCACCCCAGAACGCTTCGCTGAGCGTTGCTGCGGGGAAGGTCATCGGCACCCCGGCTACTCCAGGCGTGCAGCTTCTGGCCCATGAAACCGCGGTGGACCTTGCGCGGTCCCTGGGAACCCTCACCCCGCAGCAATGCCCGCTCCGAACGCGCCAGCTCCCACCGACCATCGGCAACGAGGCACTGGTGGAGGCCCAGGAACGCGCCAGGGGCTTTCTGGATAGCACGCTCATCCTGACCCACAGCGCCCAGGCGAGCTATTGGACCTGGGAGCCGGAGCAACTGGCAACCCTGCTGCATATCGAGCCAGTTGACCGGCAGCTCAGGGTAGACATCTCCCGCGAACGCCTGACGAGGGAGGTTGAGCGACTGGCGCAACTGGTTGACAGCGGGAGTGTCGAGCCGCGGTTGCGCTTTGAGGATGGCCGCGTTCACCTGGTCCGAGAAGGATACACCGGGTGGGAGCTTCAGCAACCCGCCGCGGTGCAGGCTATCAGCGAGACGCTGCACCAGCCACACCCGGCGACGCAGACGGTGGTGGTGCTGCCGGTGCAGGAGGTATTCCCGCACATTACGCAGGAAACCCTGCCTGACCTGGGGATTGTCGAACTGGTGGCCGAGGGCAAAAGCAGCTTTGCTGGCTCTGCCGACTATCGCATTACCAATATCAAGGCCGGGGCAGCCCGGCTCGATGGAGTCCTGATTGCCCCTGACGAGGAGTTTTCTTTCAATACGCAGCTTGGCGAGGTGAATGCCGAAAACGGCTTTGTTGAGGGATATGCGGTGGTTGGCAACCGCACACAGCTTGAGTGGGGCGGCGGGGTCTGCCAGAACTCCACCACCGTGTTCCGGGCGGCATTCTGGGCTGGACTGCCCATCACCGAGCACCACCCCCACCCCTTCATCATCAGTTGGTATGACCGCTTTGCCTATGGCCCCCACGAGGATGGGCCGGGGATGGATGCGACGATCTTTACAGGCGTCAACGACCTGAAGTTTGTGAACGACACCGGCCACTGGTTACTGATGCAGGTTGAGGTAGATGAGTACCACCAGGTGTTGACGGTACAACTCTATGGCACTCGCCCGGACCGTCAGGTGGCGCTGGAGGGACCCGTCATCAGCAACGAGGTTGCGGCTCCCCGCCAGCCGGTCTACATCAACGACCCGACCCGTCCCGCGGGGACCGTCTACCAGAGCGATGTCGCCCGCAACGGGCGCGATATCATGATTACCCGCGTCATTCGGCGCGACGGGGAGGAACTCCGCCGCGACCCGTTCTTCACGCGGTTCAGGGCGTGGCCGAACGTGTTTGTGCGCGGGACGGGGACCGACGATGGGTGAGGGAAGCGACCACACGGCACGTCATTCCGCCGCCCCGGCAGCAACTACCACCGAAGCAACCGCCCGATTATTCTCCTCCGAAAGCTCGGACACCGCCCCCTGAGAGGCCGTATCATCGGGCTTCCAGCTATCCACATACACGTATAGCTCCGTCTGACCTACCTCCGTCAGCGTGTGTTCCCAGGTCGAATAATCGGCATCGTAGAGCACCCCTCCAGTATCCCCGGCATCCGTCGTCAGACGCAACTGTTCCCCTGCCTCCAGGCCATCCGGAACCCCCCACGCAAGCCCATAACAATGATACGCATCCGGATGAAGTTGCTCCTCAGTACACAGACTCTTCCAGGCGTCTCCCACCTCCGGCGGTCTGGAAGGATTGAGGTACAGGTCCACCCAGAACGGGTCAGCATCCCCCGCTCCCTCATTCGCAATCTCCACGGTCAGCGTCACCGGCTCCCCCGCAATGAGCGGCGTATGCGAGGGATCAATCCGGAAATTGCTGACCACCAGGTCCGCCGGCGATGTCCTGAGAATTAGCGGCAGATAGACCTGAATCTTCGGCGGCTCCACCACCACCACCTCCACCTCCCCCTCCGCCGAAACCGCATCACCATCGGTCGTGGTGTAGTGGAACGTATCGGTACCGACAAACCCCTCCGGAGGCGTGTAGGTCAAGTTATCCCCCTCCGTCACAATCGTACCGCCCTGCTCGCTCGGTGAAGCCCCCCCCCCGAACGCCACCAGGTCCTCATCTCCGGGGTCGGGGTCCGTGTTCCCGCTCACCAGTTGACTGGTCGGAATAACCAGCGGAACATCCATCGTCGTCGTGAAGACCTTCGTCTCCGCCGTCGGAGGGCTGTTCTCAATCATCTCCACCAGGAACGTCACCGGGTCGCCCGCCGGCAGCGGGAACGTATCCTGCCCACCTCCGGCGGTTCCGCCGCTGTCCTGGAGCACCGCCGCAACCTGGGTAACCCCCACTGCATCGGGCGCAATGGTGAACGAGAGACTCCCCGTATCCGGGTCTATGGCCGGCAGCACCGAGAACAACCCCGGCTGGTCAGCCGTCAGCGTAAACGTGAGCACCTGCGCCGACTCATTGGCAGCACCACGCGACACCCCGGTTGCCCACGCATCCAGCACCACCGGGCGGGCACTTTGCCACGAAGAACGAACCACATCGCTCCCTTTCACGAACGCCGGGGCATCATTCACCGGGGTCACTGTAACGAGCGCGGTCATCGTCGGAGTAAAAACCCCATCGCTCACCTGGTAGGTAAACGTATCCTCCCCGAAGAAATCCGCCGCCGGGGTATACGTGTAGTTCCCATCGCTGTCAGGCGCAAGCGTCCCCCCCGCGCTGCTCGACAGACCAATTCCTCCCCACGTGAGCCGGTCCTCCGGGTCAGGGTCCGTCGTGGTGAGCAGCAAATCCCTCGTGGGAGAAATGACCAGCGAGGTATCTTCCGGAACCGTGAAGGCGGCGGAGCCAGCCGGCGGGTCGCTGGTCTGCACAATCGTTATCGAGATAAGCCCCGTATCGCTGAAAAACCCATCCCCAATCGTATAGGTAAAGCAATCCGTTCCGAAGAAGTTGAGCGTCGGCGTATAGTGGAGCACGCTGGAAACCGTGCGTGTCGTGGTTGCCGTCAGGGTGACCGGGTTCGTGGGCGAAACCACCTCCGTCAGGGCGACCACTCCGTTCCGCGCCGGACCAACGGCCACCACCCCCAGCTGGTCCATATCAACCAGGTGCTCAATAATCGTTGAGATATCGAAAATCTGCGTGTCCGAAATCACCAGCGACGTATCTTCCAGGATGGTAAAGAAGCCATCTCCCGCAACCAGCGGTTGCCGCACGGTAATCGTAAAGACCCGTGTAGTCGAATCTATCCCACCGTGCGCCGTCCCTCCACTATCGCGCAACGTCACTGTCACCACCGCGCTCCCATAGACATCGTTGGCCGGAGTGAAGCGCAGCGTCCCCGAAGGCGGGTCCGTCGCCGTCATCTCAATCTCTGGCCGCTCCTGGAAGAGACGGTCATTGCTAGTTTCAGTTGTAAAAGTGAGGCTCTGGGTCGACTCAAGGGGGCCGGGTGAAATACCAGTCGCCCACCCCTCGAAGGACTGTGGACCGGAACTGGTATCCACACTGACTGTGTCGCGTTCCAGGGTAAATTCGGGCGGGTCGTTGACCTGCGTCACCGTCAGGTGGAATGTCTGGTCGCCACAGATGCTATTTTCATCGCATGCCCGGATGGTAACCCCGGCTTCTCCCCACTCTTGCGCGGTCGGGGTCATCGTGAAGGTACTGCTCACCACCCCGCCGGGTTCCGGTGGGGACTGGCGGAAGGAAAAGTTCTCGTCGGAAAGGGCAAGCTCACCCGTCTGGCTGAAGGGAATTGCTGCAAATGTGAGCATCCCCATCGTGTCGGTGTCCACCACGCTGAACGACACCATGACCGGATCCGTATCTTCAAAAATCTCCTGGTCGGGGATGAACGAACCGAAACCGCCGCTCCCCAACACCACCGGGCGGTGGGTCACCGACACGACCTTCGTCGTCGTCAGCACCTTGCCATCCATTCCCTGAATGGTCGCCGTGATGGTCCGCGACACCGACCCCGGCACCACCAGTTCGTCCGGGAGCCAGGCAAACGAAAGTGTATCGGTCAGGTAATCGCTTTCCAGCGCGCTGACCGATACCTCTGGTGCGGAGGAGGGGGAAGAAGCCTGGTCCTCGTTCCACCACCAGACATAGGTGATGGGTTTTGAGAGAGGGAACGGCTCCGGTCGCACCTCGTAGTCCGACAACTCGTTGAACGCCACAATGGATGCTCCCGAAAGGCTCAGGCCACGGGGAAGGAGCGGATTGATCACCACATCTTCAACCACTACCGCCGCCCCCCGGATATACTCCTGGGTGCTCCTGGCGGTCAGGGTCACCGTTCTGGTGCCATACTCGTCCCACTGGTAGGAAACCTGCTCCCCTTCCTTTGACGGTTGATCGGTCGCCTCCCACTGATAATCCCCCAGAACGACCCTACCTGTCCAGATTTCCTGCGGTTTAAACGAATAGGGCGAGAACGCCACCCCGCCGCCTGGCGGCAGATTGTCATCAATACGCACATCCAGAATGGTCACATCGTGGGTGTCGGTCAGGACAGTCACGGTGTCAGTGACCGGAGTGCCGGCATTCCAGGAAGTCACGTTGAGGGTTCGGGTCCCGCGGGTGTCCCAGGAGAAGGAAACGACGCCCTCATCTTCAAAAATATCACGCCCATCACTCTCTTGCCAGCGATACGTGGGGTCTTCCAGACCAATCGCGTTCGCCGTAAAAACCAGGGTATTACCGATACCCCCGATAGCGGGAGGATCGAGCAGTTCGACCATGGCTTCCTTCCCGGCCAGCAAGACAATCTCCAGCGCCTCCAGCTTCCGGTCATAAATCCGGAATTCATCCAGCGTGCCTTCAAAGGGGAAAATCTCTCCTTCTCCCCAAACTGCCTCGCCTTCGTAACCACCACCACCAATGCGGGTGAGGGCTTCGGAGGTAAGTGGCGACGACAGAACGCGGGCCGCGCTACAACCTCTGTCTCGGTTCATCTCTTCTGCCGACCTCTGACGCGACCCATCCACGTAGAGTTGGAATTGCCCCTGAGAGATCGGCGTTCCAGAGGGAGCGCTCCAGATGCCAGCCACGTGGTGCCATGCGCCGTCGGCAATGTCCGTATGGTTATCAACGTCGGGTATGGCAACGATGCCGCACCCGACCCAGTCCCGGTCGAGCATGATGAAGAGACCGCGATCCGTGTTTGAATCTTTCGATCTCCCGATTCCCATCGTGAGTCCCTCGTGGTATGGGCCTTTGTTCCTGTTGTTCGGGCCGCGGTTCTCAATGATGATTTGATTTTTATCACGCGTCGTCGTCTTCATCCAGAAAGAAAACGAGTAGGCTGTAACCCCAGGTGTGGGATAGGTATAATCCGTCTGAACATAGCCGCTGCCAGGAAACTGGAGCGCGTTCGCCACTCTTCCGCTCACCCACTGCATCGTTCCGGCCTTAATGGCATCCTGATGGTCAGGCACGAACCCGCTGGTATAGCGCCTGACCCACCCACCACTTGTTTCGTCAAACGGCCAGTAGGCGACGTAGTCTTCCGGGCCTGCCGGCAACTGAACATCTGCCTGGGAGGCGGCGAGCAACGAAGAACGAGGGAGGGACCCGAAGATGATGACCAGAAGAACCAGCAGGGAAACGACTACCGCGGCGAGGAAGAGCCGCTGGTGGGGAGGGTGACAACCTGAAGCATGCATGCGAACTATCTCCTGACAGAAACTATTGCGGTGAAGGGTAGACCAGCATATGCCAAAAACCCGACATTGGCGCAACCGGACCGGAACCTCCGCCATTATACCAGACATCGTAGTATTTGCGGTATTTTCGACGACGGAACCCCCTGGCTCATCGTTCATCACTCGGCGCGGGGGGCGAGGGGGTTGCTTCGGCAGTCCCCGCGCCTTGCGCCCGGCGAAGCTGCTTCCGCTGGAGTGATTCTCTTCGCCACAACCAGGCCATAGCCACCAACGACCCCCCCATCAATCCAACACCGAGCATCAAGGTCCGGTCATACAACCAGGGCGCTTCGGATGGCGACAGGTTCATCGTGGTCGCGCTCAGGAGGGCCGGGGCCGGGGGTGGAGCGGGCGCTTCGAACCGCTCCGGGGGGAGGGTGGCGGTTGCAGGTCCCCGGTAAAGGTATCCCGGCACGGGTTGGTAGCGGTAGGGATTTTCGGCCTCACCGCTCCCGCTGCCCTGGCCCTGAAATGACGCCGGGTGGTAGGGTGGGGGCAGTGGCAGGGCATTGGAGAGCGCGGTAGTTGAGGAAACGGGCGCTGCCCCCGCAGTCGGAATTGGTCCAGACTGGGGAGCCGCAGAAGGGTCAGGGGCCGGCGCTGAACCGACGGGGGTTTCCGTTGCGGTTGCGGCCTGTGCCGAAGGTGATATCTCCTGGTCTAGCGGGCTTTCATCGGGTTGGGGCAGCGGGGCGGGAGCAGAAACCAGAGTGGGAATGGGAGACGAAGGCAGGGGCGAGATCGGGTCTGGTGGAGCGGGGACGTTGGGGCGACCGGGCGAGGGGGGGTAGTCCAGGCTCCAGGCGGTTCCTCCGTCGCTCGTCCGGGCGTATGGTTGGCCGGTGCTCAGGGCCGGGTAGGAGACCACCCCACCGGTTGCCTGCCCCAGGGCGTCCCGCAATTCCAACGTTGCGCCGCTGTTGGGCAGGAAGCCGCTGGTGAATGATTGAACCGCGAACCCGCCTGGAGCTATCGTGAACGTATCCAGCGGGTGCTGGCGGGTGGTAGTGCCACCGGTGCGGGTAGTGGTGCGTTGCACGACCCACCCTTCGATGGTGGCCGGCTCGCGGCCCGGATTGAAGAGTTCGACCCACTCGGCCTGCCCCGCAGCCGGGGCGGCCAGCACTTCGTTGATGAGCAGGAGCGGAGGGGACGCAGGAGGCGCGGAGGTGGCGGAGGGGGTGAGCAACTGCGGGGACGGAACCGCCGTCGTTGGGGTTGGTGAGCGAGTTGGGGTTGGTGATGGCGTGAACGTGGGAGAGGGCGTGGGCGATGGCGTGAACGTAGGCGAGGAGGTGGGCGTGGGCGATGGAGTGGGCAGCGGGGAAGGGGTGAGCGTGGGTAAGGGTGTGGGGGTGAAGGTAGGAGTAGGAGGGGCATTTGGTTCGCCGGGCGAGGGGGGATAGTCCAGACTCCAGGCGGTTCCTCCGTCATTCATACGGGCGTACGGTTGATCGGTGCTCAGGGCCGGGTAGGAGACCACCCCGCCGGTTGCCTGCCCCAGGGCATCCCGCAATTCCAACGTTGCGCCACTGTTGGGCAGGAAGCCGCCGGCGAATGATTGGACGGCGAACCCACCCGGAGCTATCGTGAAGGGGTCCAGCGGGTGCTGACGGGTGGTGGTGCCGGTGCTGGTTCCGGTGCTGGTGCGGTGGATGACCCACCCTTCGATAGTAGCCGGCTCACGGCCCGGATTGAAGAGTTCGACCCACTCGGCCTGCCCCGGCTGCGGGGCGGCCAGCACTTCGTTGATGAACAGGAGCGGGGGTGGGGGAGAAGGCGAAGGAGATGAGGTAGGTGCAGGAGTGACCGCAGGAGAAGAGGGTGATGGGAAGGGAACGACCGGTAATGGATTGGGCGAAGGCGGCAAAGACGGGGTCGGGGGCAAGGGAAGCGTGGGTGTGGGGAGGGGCGTGGGCGTGGGGGGGAGTGTCGGGAGCGTGGTTGCGGTGGGTGGAGGTGGGGTATTGGGTTCACCGGGCGAGGGGGGATAGTCCAGGCTCCAGGTGGTTCCTCCGTCGCTCATCCGGGCGTATGGCTGGTCGGTGCTGAGGGCCGGGTAGGTCAGCGCGCTGCCCACCGGTTCTCCCTGGGGAGCGAGGAGTTCGAGCGTCCCCCCGTCATTGGGCAGGAAACCGCTGGCGAATGTCTGGACGACAAACCCACCTGGAGCTATCGTGAAGGGGTCCAGCGGGTGCCGACGAGTGGTGCCACCGGTGCTGGTGCGGTGGATGACCCACCCTTCGACGGTGGCCGGTTCGCGGCCCGGATTGAAGAGTTCGACCCATTCGGCCTGCCCCGACGATGGGGCAGCCAGTACCTCGTTGATGAGCAGGAGCGGGGGCGGGGAAGAAAGCGAAGGAGATGAGGTGGGCGCAGGAGTGACCGCAGGAGAAGAGGGTGATGGGGAGGGGATTACCGGTGACGGAGTTGGCGAAGGAGGTGATATCGAGGTCGGGGGAGGCGTGGGCGTGGGAAGGGGCGTGGGGAGGGGCGTG
>JAAUSY010000125.1 GCA_012032475.1 Chloroflexaceae bacterium | reverse complement strand
GCCGGGTTCGGGCCCTCCAGCAGCGTTAATCGCATCCCGATGGGCAGATGGTCGAGCACCTGCGAATTCAGCCCCGGTGCATCGCGGCGGTTGAGGTTTTGCCCCCGGCCCGCCGAACCCAGGCCGCGCTGCCCACCTCCATACGATTCGGGGCATCTTCGGATTCGGTCTGGGCAACCCGTCCTTCTAGCTCCTGGAACTTCTCCATAACCGACCGGAGCACCCCCCTGGTCTTTTCGTGGACCTCTCGCTGCTGGTCTGCCGACATTTCCTCCAGGTCCTCAACCTCCTGGGGTTGTTGGGACGTCTCCTCCGCGGTCCGAAGCTGCCGCTTCAGTTGATCCACCTCCTGCTGCATCTTGCGCAACTGGCTCCTGGCCGACGCCGCTTCCTTCTGCCCGGCCCTGGCAGCTTCGAGTTCTTCCCGCAGTTGCAAAACCTCTTGCGTGCGCTCGGAGATTTGTTCTTGCAACTGCTTCATCGTCTGCTGGATTTGCTTGTTGCGCTCAGTTCCCTCCAGAATCGCTATCGCCTTCTTCACCTGCTCGTTGTCCCGATATTTCTTCCAGAACATGGTCACGCCTCCTCTCGTCACATCGTCACCGCTACGGGTGATGACCTTCACGCTCACTTTCACGTTCGAAGCAGTCTAGCATGGCTCTTCGTCTTTGACAAGCCTCACACACGAGGGGAGACAACAACGTCTCCCCTCACGATACGCTTTTTCGTCTATTCCGTGATATTCGTCTCCACCAGACCCATCGGGTTGACCTTGAGCACCTTCAGAAAGTTGGTCGAACTTCGGGCCGCCACCGGATAGCCCCCCATCATGATAATCATATCGCCGGCCTTGATGAGGTCGCGGGACAGGAGCGTTTCAAAGGCCATCCGGCTCAGCCGGCTCAGGCTTTCGGCATACTTGCTCTGGAATGGGATGACCCCCCAGAACAGGTTCATACGACGGTAGACTGCTTCCGAAGGAGTGAAGGCCATAATCGGAACATTGGGGCGCTGGAAGGAAATGAGCCGCGCCGTGAGGCCACTCCTGGTGAACGCCACGATGGCTTTCACCGGCAGCGCCTCAATAATGGCGCGGGCCGCCGCACTGATCGCATGGGGAATGTCGCGCTGCGGCGTCATCGTCACATCTGGCACATGGTCGGAGTAGCGCCCACTATCCTCGGCCGCCGTAATGATACGGGCCATCATCTGGACCGACTCGACCGGGAACGAGCCGGTGGCGGTCTCACCGCTCAACATGAGCGCATCGCTCCCATCGAAAATCGCATTGGCAACGTCGCTGGCTTCGGCCCGTGTCGGGCGGGGGTTGCGAATCATCGAGTCGAGCATCTGGGTAGCGGTGATGACCGGGACAGCCGCATCATTGGCCGTGTGAATGAGCATCTTCTGGGTCGGGGGCACCCGCTCCGTCGGTATCTCCACTCCCAGGTCGCCGCGGGCCACCATAATAGCATCGGCGTGCCGCACAATCTCACCGATATCGTCCAGGGCTTCTGGCTTCTCAATCTTGGCAATTACGGGGACATCCTGCCCGGTGGCCGCAATGCGTTCCTTGATATCCACAATATCCGCCGCCCGGCGCACAAACGAAAGCGCCACATAGTCCACCCCTTGCGCCAGACCAAAGGCCAGGTCTTCGGCATCTTTGGGCGTGAGCGAGGGCGCACTCACTTGCACCCCCGGCAAGTTGATCCCCTGATGTTCGCGCAGTTCTCCCCCGAACACCACCTCGGTCTGAACCTCGCGCCCACTGGTGTCGAGCACGCGCAGTTCAATCAGTCCATCGGAGATAAGGATACGGTCGCCGCGCTGCACATCACGCGGCAGGTCTCGGTAGGTCGTGCTGACTCCTTCGGCGGTTCCGGCGGTTTCTCTTGTGGTAATCGTAAAACGAGCGCCCGGTGGGAGCGAGACGGCCTGCCCCTGCACCAGTTTACCGGTGCGAATTTTCGGTCCCTGCAAATCCTGGAGCAGCGCAAGCGGTCGCCCGGCTTGCTCAGCACACGTCCGCAGCATGGCGATGTTTCGGGCATGTTCCTCGTGCGTTCCGTGAGAAAAGTTCAATCGGGCAACGTCCATCCCCGCCTCAATCAGGCGCATCACCGTTTCCGGGTGGTTGCTTGCGGGGCCAATCGTCGCGATGATCTTGGTCCTGCGCATGGATAGTGGTCATCCTTTCCATTCGGTTCCATGTGGTACCATACCAGACAAATCCAGTTGCAAAAGGCCGGAGTCCATGGTATACAACTGGCGGAAAAAAACAAGATTTCTATATGTCAGAAACCTGCGTATTTGCACCGCTGGTCTGAACCACTGGTTTGCACCGCTGGTTTGCACCACTGGAAGGAAGAGAAGAGAATCGGAAAGAGAGGAGGATAGAACGACGCGATGACCACCAGAACACCACCATCCGGAACGAAGAGCTTCTGGGAGCACCTGACCAATCTGCCGGGGGAACTGCTCGCCGGGGCTATCTATCCCCTGCGGGCCATCGGGGTGCTGGTTCGCTACCCAGGGCTAGTCTCCTATATCCTGCTGCCGCTGCTGCTCAACCTGCTCATTGGCAGCGTGCTCTATGCCGGGTTGCTGACGGTCGGACTGCGCGAGATAGACGCCCTGGTTGACCGGGTGCCCGAATGGGCCGGGTTCTTCGAAGCGGTCCTGTTCGGGCTGCTGGCAATCATCCTGTTGCTCGTCATCGGCTTTGTGCTGCTGCGGTTTGGCATGATACTCGGCGCACCCTGGTATGGCAGGCTCTCCGAACGGCTGGAGCAGATCCACACGGGCCATCAGCCAACCCCCGCGGCAGTCACCTGGAAGACCATCATCCACGATTGCTGGTATGCCATCATGTTTGAGATGAAAAAATTCCTGTTGTTTGTCGGGGTCGGGTTGCTCCTGCTGCTGCTGAATCTCGTTCCTGTTGCCGGGTCGCTGCTCTCAACGATTGGCTGGCTGCTCCTGGCCGCCACCATTGTCTGCCTCGACTTCTTCGACCCGCCGCTTTCGCGCCGATACGTGCGCTTTCGCACCCGGCTGTCCCTTATCCTGCACGCCCTGCCAGCCAGTGCCACCTTCGGGCTGACCTGGCTGTCCCTGGTGAGCATTCCCTTTGTCGGCCTGGTCGCTATTCCCATGGGGGTGATAGCCGGCACGCTCTTTTTCCTCGACCGCATCCGCGGGCAGGGCGCGTGGTGAGGTGATGGCAGTGACGCGTGACGCTTGGGGCATGAGGCCTGACACCGGCGTGAGGCGTCACGCGTCGCTGGCCCCGTTCCTATTCCAGATTGGAAGCCGGGATAGACACGCGGATAACCCCGCGGAAGTCGCCTTCTTCATAGCCCGTTGCCAGGTCTTCCGGGTAGTATCGTTCCAGGTTTTCCAGGAGCGCCGGGCTAAAATCGGCCGGGTCACCGTGGCATATCAGGCAGTCCTTGCCCATCCGCAGCGGACGGTAATAGCGATATTCCTTGCTGCTCACCCGCTGAATATAATCCTCCGGGAGGGACTGGGTTTCTTGCAGTGCCTCTTCAAAGAAGCGCAGGGCTTCTTCCTCGTCACCGTCGGGCGCATTCAGCGGGTTGCGATATTGAAAGCTGGTGCGCTTGACCCTGATACCCTCCCCAAACCGCGCCTCAATTTCGTTCGTAAAGGTCTGAGCACGGGTGGAGCAAAATTCGAATGCATCCACCGGCCCCTTTTCCTCCATCGCCGTCTTCACCTTCTGGAGGAGTTCCTTCCCAAGCGTTCCGGCAACTTCCTGCCCGATTTTCCGCACCTGCTCTTCTCGTTCTTGCTGCCTCGCCTGGTTCGGAGACTCCGTCACGATACAGGCTGCCAGCACAACGAGCGAAAGAAGACCAGAGATGATGATGGCCTGATAGGTCCGCATACGACTCCTTTCCTTCACTTCCCTTTTTCTCTGTCTATACCTTCACTTCCCAACATACGAGACCCGCCCCATTCCCCTTTTTTGCCCGGCCACGCCCATGCTACCACACCTCCGGCGGGTGCTGCAACTGGGTCCCCGCCTCATGCCGGGTAGCCGGCTCCCAGAACCCTGGGGGCAGTGAGCGCAGTGAGCATGGTATCATGTCTATGGAGACGAGCACCGCCGACCCGACCAGTGCGAAGTGGGGGACAGCACCCGAAAACCCACGCCATCGGCGTAACTGCCCCGGATAAGATAGGGGAAGGCCCCAGAAAACACGACCGTTCCCGATGGTCACGCTTCTCAAACTAAGGTGAAAAAGGAACAAAAGTGATGAAAGAGAAAGATGACAATATTGCCCGATTTCTTCACGAGCATCTCCCCTTCAGCCTGATACCGCTCGAACAGGTGCAACGTCTGACCGGCAACATCCAGGTATCTCAGGTTCCCGCCGGGCAGGATATCCTGCTCGCTCAGGGGTCTCCCGCCGAATATCTGTATATCGTGCGTCAGGGGAGCGTTGACCTGCTCAACCAGGAAGACCAGAGCCAGGTCCTGTTGATTGATACGCTCAGAGCGGGCGAGTTCTTTGGGCATCCTTCGCTCATCCGCGGGAGACCGCCCGAAGTCACCGTGCGGAGCCGCGAAGAAACGACCCTCTACCTCCTGCCGGCCGACTCGTTCTTCCGCCTGCGCTACGAACAACGGGCGTTCGGGCAGTTTGTGGACAACGCCGCCTTCGACCGTCTGGCGGCAACCTTCCACAAGAGCGATGCCAGCGAGGCCCCCGAATTTCGCGTGCGCCTGCGCGACATCTTACAACGCAAGCTCATCTGCGTCACCCCGGATATCAGCATTCGCAATGCGGCCCTTCTGATGAAGCAAAACAACGTGCGATACGTCATGGTAGACACCTCCCCCCCCCGGCATCCTGACCGACCACGACCTGCGCAATCGCGTGCTTATCGAAGGGCTGAGCTACGATACACCAGCCGGGCAGGTGATGACCGCCCCGCTGCTGACGCTCCCTGCCGACAGCCTGGTGTTCGAGGGTCTGATGACCCTGCTGGAGCACCGTATCCGCCACCTGCCCGTCACCGAGGACGGGCGGATTGTCGGCGTGGTCACCCATATTGACATTCTGCGCCAGCAGACTCACAGCCCCCTGTTTTTGCCCCGGCAGTTGGCGCGGGCCCGCAGCCTGGACGAACTGCGCCGGTATACCGACCAGGTCACGCGTGCGGTTGGCGGCTTCCTGGATTCTGGGGCACGGGTCAGCGATATCGGGCGGATGGTGGCAGTGTCGCACAGTGCGCTGCTGGAGCACCTGTTGCGCAACGCCGAAGCCGAACTCGGCCCCCCGCCCTGCCCCTATGCCTGGATGGTGCTTGGCAGCGAGGGACGCTACGAACAAACCCTGCGCACCGACCAGGATAACGCCCTGGTCTATGCCGACGATGCCCCGCCGGAGGCCGAAGACTACTTCCAACGACTGGCCGAACACATTGTGGCGCTGCTGGTGGCATGCGGCTTCCCGCGGTGTCCCGGCGATATTATGGCAACGAACTCCCGCTGGCGTCAACCGCTCCGGGTCTGGAAACGCTACTTCCACGATTGGATTCACGTGCCGGACGAAGAAGCCCTGATGCGGGCCTCGATCTTTTTCGATTACCGGCGGGTCTATGGAACGCTGGATGTGGAACAGGAACTGCGACCGATTATCCAGGAAGCCGCCAAAAACCGCATCTTTCTGGGGCGGCTTGCCAGAAACGCCCTGCGCCAATCGCCGCCGCTCGGCTGGTTCTTCCGCGATTTTGCCGTGGAGCACGACCAGCATGGGCAGAGCGTGATTGACATGAAGATGCGCGGAACCGCGCTCGTGGTTGACCTGGCGCGGCTCTTTGCGATTGAAGCTGGTTCTACCGCAACGAATACCATCACGCGGCTCCACCTGGCCGCGCCGCGGAGCGACCTGAGCGAGGAAGGGGCACGAGAACTTATCGCCGCGTTCGAGCACATCAGCCTGCTACGCCTGCGCCACCAATATGCTCAACTCAAGCGGGGGGAGCCGCCAACCAACTACCTCCAGGTGGCAAAGTTGAGCACCCTGGAACGGCGGGAGCTGAAAGAATCATTCCGCGCCATCGAAAAAATTCAGCGCAGCGCGACTTCGCTGTACGGCACCGCGATGATGAGTTGACATCCCGACGGTGACCACCCTGGTTACCTCCCAAACACCCGAATGTGGTATGATACCCGATAGGGATGACGACATTCACCCGGACCGGGGAGGAGAAGCATGAAGGTTTTATTCATCAATGGCCCCAACCTGAACGCGTTGGGGAAGCGGCAGCCGGAGATTTATGGCACGCTGACCCTTTCGCAGATAGAGCAACTGGTGGACTTCTACGCCGCCCAGCAGGGGGTCAACCTGGTCTGTTTTCAGTCCAACCAGGAGGGCACCTTGATTGATTTCATCCAGGCCGAGGGGTGGGACGCCGACGGCGTGATTATCAATCCGGGGGCGCTGACCCACTACGGCCTGGCCCTGCGCGATGCCCTGGCGAGCCTGGAGGCTCCCATCATCGAAGTTCACCTTTCGAACGTTTACCAGCGCGAACCCTTCCGCCATACCTCGGTGATTGCGCCCATCGCCACCGGCCAGATAGCCGGGCTTGGTTGGCTTGGCTATCGGCTGGCGCTGGAATGGCTGATAGAAGAAATGCCGAGGCTGAGGTTCGAAAAGCAGTCTGAAGTTTCGGACGCAGATACAGATGCAGATATGGATGCAGATACGGATGCAGACGAGTGAGTGCTACCCGTGACGGGTGATGCGTGACCGGCCCGCCTTCGACGGGTAAAGACATCGCCCAGACCGGATGATTTAGGATACGGGAGGATAGTTTCGAGGAGCCTCGCCACTACGATGTTCGCCCCACGCTGGAAAAAAGTGCGCTCCGACCTGTGGGCCAACCGGATTCGCACGATTCTCGTTTCGCTCTCTATCGCCATCGGGGTTTTTTCCGTCGGCTTCATCTTCGGTTCACGCGAGCGGATGTTGCGCGGTCTCTCCGAAGGCTACCTGGCCGGCGCTCCCTTCAGCGGGGTGCTGACGACGAAAGAGCCGTTCGACCAGGATTTGCTTGAAACCATCCGCAACATCGAGGGGGTGGAGGATGCCGACGCCCGGCGCGGTATCCGTTTGCGGCTCAAAATCGGACCCAACCAGTGGAAGAACCTCAACCTCGACGCAATTGACGATTTTGAAGATATCCGGGTGGCGCGGATGGCTCCATTCGAGGGGGCGTGGCCGCCTCCGGACAAGGCGATGCTGCTTGAACGCTCGGCCCTGAACCCGATGCTCGGCACGACCTTTCAGACGGGCGACACGGTCCTCGTTGAAACGCTGGACCAGAAGCAGCGCAAACTGCCCATTGCCGGGTTTGCCCACGACCTGAACCAGCCACCTGCGTTCATCACCGGCGAATACTACGGCTATATGACGGAGGAGACACTCAAATGGTTCGGGGAAACGCCCGGCCTCTACAATGCGGTGATGTTCCGGGTGGACCGCCAGCATTTCTTTGACCGCGAGTTTATCACTACCGTCGCCAAAGCGATTGAAAAGAAGATTGAAAAGAGTGGGCGCGAGGTGGACGAAATCTTCATCCCCCCCGACCCCGGCGTCAGCCCGACGGCGTCGTTCGGGCTAGAACCGCTGCTGGTGGTGTTGAGCGCGGTGGGCGTGCTGGCGGTCTTTCTGAGCGGCTTTCTCGTGACCAACACCATTTCGGGGTTGCTGGCGCAGCAGATTCGCGCAATTGGCATTATGAAGTCTCTGGGCGCTCGTAATGCCCAGGTCATGCTGATGTATTTTGTTCTGGTGGTCTGCTTTGGCCTGATTGCACTGGTCATCGGCGCTCCCCCGGCCGAAATGGCGGCCAGAGCCTTCACCAACTTCTTTGCCAGTATGTTCAACTTCGACCCGCTCAATATCGGCATCATCCCCGAAGTCCTGGCGCTCGAACTGCTAGTCAGCATCGTGGTGCCCGTGACTGCTTCGGTCTATTCCATCATCCGCGGCACGACGATGACCGTGCGCGAGGCGCTCGACGCGACTGGAGGGGCCGGAACGTTTGGAACCAGCCTCTTCGACCGCATCATCAACCACATTCGCGGGTTACCGCGCCCGGTGCTGCTCTCGCTGCGCAACACCTTCCGCCGCAAAGGGCGGCTGCTCCTCACGCTCACGACCCTGACCCTGGCCGGGGGCACGTTCATTGCCGTGTTCAGCGCCAAAGAATCGGTAGCGCTCACCCTGGACGAGTTGTTCGGGGCGCATGTGCGCTACGACGTCTACCTGGATTTCGACGGCGACTACCGCAGTGATGAGATCGTCCAGGAAGCCTTACAGGTGCCCGGCGTGGCCCATGCGGAAACCTGGGGGTCAACATCCTGTCGCCGCCTGCGCTCCGACCAGACCGAAAGCGACACCATCTTTCTTGCGGCGGCACCGGAAGGGTCAACCCTGCTCAAGCCGGAGATGCTCGAAGGGCGCTGGTTGCTCCCGGAGGATGAGAACGGCATTGCCCTCAGTACCGGCCTGTTGAAGAAAGAAACGGATATCCACGTGGGCGATACCATCACGCTCAAAATCAAGGGGCGCGAAATCACCTGGCGCGTGGTAGGCATCTTTGTCGGGTTTGGCAACGAGCTGATGGCCTATGCCAACCGCCCCTACTTCGAGCGCGAGGTGCGGGAACAGGGCGTGGCCGACAACGTGCGGGTGGTGACCGCGCAGCACGATGCTACCTTCCAGCAGCAGGTGCAGGAGCAGTTGGAAGCGCACTTTCGCCGCGTGGGGCTGGATGTGAGCAGCAGTACCACACGGATGGCAGAATACCAGGCTCAGATTGACATTTTCAATATTATCATTTACAGCCTGCTGATTATGGCCGTTCTGACGGCGGTCGTGGGGGGGTTGGGTATGGCCGGAACGATGAGTATGAACGTCCTCGAACGCACCCGTGAAATCGGGGTGATGCGGGCCATTGGCGCGTCGAATCTTTCCATCCAGCAAATCGTGCTCATTGAAGGGATGATGATGAGCCTCATTGGCTGGTGGTTCAGTATCCTGCTGGCGTTTCCCATCGGGTTGTTGCTCAGCTACGCTGTCGGGACGCTGTTCACCGGAGCGCCGTTGAGCTATGCTTTTTCGGTGCAGGGGACGCTGGTGTGGCTGGCGATTGCGCTGGTGATTGCGTTCCTGGCCTGCTTCATCCCCGCGTGGAACGCTTCGCGGTTGACCATCCGGAATGTGCTGGCGTATGAGTAGAGGCAAATGGCTATGGCTGAGGAGAAGAGGCAGTTTTCTCCTCTGGTGCCCACACCTGTATTCCAGAGACGGGCAAAAAACCGTTGTCGAATGTTGCCAGGTGGCGTAGCTTTCCCCCACGCATCATCCCGACAATTAAGGAGTCGTTTGTCATCAGTCCATGGTCGCGGCGGACATCCTTTGCGCGATGCAGGTCATAGACTGTGACCGGGCGAATATCCACGTTAAGACGGGCAATGTCGCTGGCTATCATTAGATGCCGTGACAGTTTACGGACAAGGTCAGGATGCTTTTGCAGGTACTCGACCGTGACCGGTGGAAATTGTGCCCTTGCTTCATATACCATGAGCCGGTGGGTAATTTCTGCAACGACAGAGACGGAGGTATAGCCCTTCAGGTCTCGCTGTTTGACCCGCGCCACAAACTCATGACATTGCTGCCCCAGGGAGCCTTTGCCCCATGCAGTCAGTAAGAAAATGTTGGCATCTATAAAAATGCCGGTCCCAGCAGGGATAGTTGCCAGGCTACGCTTCAATGGAGCTTTCCTCTATATCAGCAGATAACGCCAGATTCAGCACCTCTTCTTGCGAAAGAGAATCAGGCAACCATCCACTCAGCAAATGCCGCACCTCTGCTCTAGTTTCGTCCAACGAAAGGTTTTCAGCAGGCTCCAGCGGATTATGCACTCCCTGCTGCTCCCACACGCTCAGGTTATTCCATCCTTCCAGGAAACAGCGGTCGTTCTCAGAAAGGTTATCCTGGTCATTCCAGTCATTCGGGACAGGCTTATGAAGCAGTGATGCGAGCAGGTCCGGAAAAACATAGCTTATCCAGGCTTCAGGCGAAAGGTCTCGCTGCGCCGCTGCATCCTTGATGGCAGCATAGATATCAACGGGAATCTCAAGCATGACCCGCACCCGGCCTTCGGCTCCATCGGGTTCCTGAAGGTGGGTGCCGCACCCAGACCTGTGGCGAGCGTGGCAATCAACCTGAACTGGTCCGCAGTGGTGAGCCGTCGGGACCTGGTCAGGGTGTCTTCGTATGGACTGGTTGTTGAGGTCGTCTCCATCAGAACGGTATTCCTCCTACGGTCATTCGCGGCAAATATGCTCAATGCGGCGTTGCAGCGGGCATCGTCAAATCATCGAAAACGTGGGCAAATGGCGGTCATCAGCCGTCAGTTCCCCTCAAACACCTTGAGCAAGGCTTGCGCCGCAACCGTCGCGGGAATATCCCCCGCCACCACGGCCTCCTCAATCTGGGGGAGCAGGCTTTTGACCGCCGGGTGGTGGAAGAACCGAGCCTTGAGGTCATCCTCGATCATCGCCCGCACCCAGTCACGCGTCTGGGCACGCCGCCGGGACCCCAGCATCCCCGACGCAGTCATCTGGTGCCGAAAATCCCCAACCATCCGCCAGATATCCGCAATCCCCTCACCCGTCCGGGACGAACAGGTCCGCGCCTGGGTAGACCATCCCTCCGTGGCCGGTGCCAGATAGTGCAGCGTGCGGTGATAATCGTGGCAGGTGGCGAGGGCGCGGGCTTTGTTGTCCCCATCCGCCTTATTGACCACGATGGCATCTGCAAGCTCCATCACCCCCTTCTTGATGCCCTGAAGCTCATCGCCAGCGCCAGTCAGCACCAGCAGCAAGAAGAAATCGGTCATCGAGCGCACCGCCGCCTCGCTCTGCCCCACCCCCACCGTCTCAACCAGGACGACATCAAAGCCGCCGGCTCGCACACCAGAATAGTTTCGCGGCTCTTGCGCGTCACCCCGCCGAGCGTCCCGCCGGAGGGCGAGGGGCGAATAAACGCCGCAGGCTCGCGTGACAATCGCTCCATCCGCGTCTTGTCACCCAGGATACTCCCCCCCGTCACGCTGCTGCTCGGGTCAACCGCCAGCACCGCAACCCGGTGCCCCTGTTCGCACAGGAGACACCCCAGCGCCTCAATGAAGGTGCTCTTGCCCACCCCCGGAACACCGGTGATGCCGACCCGGATAGATTGGCCGGTGTGGGGGAGCAATTGACGCAGCACCTCCTGGGCGGTTTCCATGTGGGGGTGGGCATTACTCTCGATGAGGGTAATCGTGCGGGCAAGAATCGTCCGGTCACGATTCAACACCCCCTGCACGTAGTCATCAACCGAGAGCTTTCGTCGGCGGTTTGCCCTCCCCGGCGCGGCTTGGGAGGGGCCGGGCGGTCTGGGCATCCCGTCGTGTCCACCTTCGACCGCAACCCCCTTCAGCACATGGGTGGCAAACGCCTGCCCCCCGTCAGAGGGAACCCATTCGGGGCGGTTCTGTTCGTGTTCTTGCTTTTCAGTCATAGGTAATCAGGCCCCGTTCAGCCACTTCGCTGGTATCGTACCCCACTCCCCCGAATGCGTCAAGAAGGCGGTGGGGGAGCACCTGGGTTCCCTTTCAGGCTGCTTCTCGCCCCACCGCAGAGATACGCATGAGCAAGCCCACGATCAGAAAGTTGACCAGAACGGACGAACCACCGTAGGAGATGAACGGCAGGGTGATGCCCGTGAGGGGGATGAGACGGAGATTGCCCCCAATGATGACCAGCGTCTGAACTGCCAGAATCGTGGTCAGACCGACGGCCAGGAGTTGTTCGAACCCGCGAAACCGCCCTGGGATAGTCAGGGCGATGTGGAACCCGCGGAAAATGAGCAGAACGTAGGTCACCAGCACCGCCAACGTCACCGACAGCCCCAGTTCTTCGCCAATCGCCGTAAAGGCGAAGTCGGTATGGATGGCCGGCACAATGGCCGGGACCCCCCGCCCCAGACCCGTGCCGAAGACCCCGCCAGCCGACATCGCGTAGGCAGCCTGGACAATCTGGTAGCCGGTGCCCTGCGCCGTTGCCCACGGGTCGAGCCACACGGCAACCCGCAGCTTCACCACCGAAACGTAGTGGTAGAGGAAGATGGCCCCGATGGCAAACGCGACCAACCCCGCCACCACGTAGAGATTCTTGCCCGTGGCAACATAGAGCATTGCCAGGAAGACGCCAAACAGCAGCAAGGCCGCCCCCAGGTCGCGCTGAAAGACAATGGTGCCCATCGCAATGCCCCACATTGCCACGATAGGGACCAGGTAGGAAAGGGGGGGGAGCGTGAGTGGTCCCAGGCGATACCCCTGCCCCACCGTCACGACCTCCCGGTGTTCATCGAGATAGGAGGCCATAAAGATGACCAGAACAATCTTGAGCAGTTCCGAGGGCTGGAACATGAACCACCCGAAATTGAACCAGACCTTGACACCGCTGTTGTTCGGGTCGGTCCCAAAGACAAAGGTTGCCAGCACCAGGATAAGCCCAAGCACCAGCCAGACATAGCGGTGGTGGTCCAGCCAGTCCATGAGCGAGCTTCGTTGCAGGCGGATAAAGATGCTATCCCACGGCGCAAAAATCATCACCGCCAGGATGATGACGCCAATGGTGACCCACAGGGATTGCTTGGTGGCAACCCCCCCGTAGATATCTCCGTAAAGGGCATTGAGACTGGGTTCCAGGCGGGTGGTCAGCAGCAACCCCCACCCCGAAAGCAGCGCCACCAGTGGCAACACCACCTGGTCTGCGCCGGTCATGCGCCAGCTCAGGCCAAGCGAAACGCCGATGAAGAGCAGCAGCGGCAGGCTGGAGGGCCACAGGATAGAGAGCACGCCCGGCACGGTGGGGATGAATTCGCGCTGGCGGGTGGCAAATACCACCTGCAAATAGCCCGCCACAAAGAACAGCAACACCGTGACCATCAATTGAAGCTCGATGCCGCGGAAACGATGCAAACGTTGGATAATTGGCATAGGTTAGCGCCTCTCGTCCAGTTCTTCCTGCTTGTTGGCAGCCTGGGCCGCAATGAGCCGAAACTTGTGGGCAGTTTCTTTGTTGCCAAGCGACTGGGCCGCCGCCATCAGCACCCCGCGGTGGTCTGGGTGCGCCGCAGGCCAAGTTTATCGGCCCGCAAAAAATCCTCGGCAATCGTCGTGGTCAGGTAGTCGGCAATCTGTTCAAGGGTCAACATGGCTCGTATCCTTCTCTGTCTCTGTTTCCGTCATAGCC
>JAAUSY010000024.1 GCA_012032475.1 Chloroflexaceae bacterium | reverse complement strand
ACGGCTGTCAACCGCGCCCTCCTGAACGGGCAGTGGCAATCTCTGCTATCTCTTCCTACGAGTTTGCGCTCCACACCGATACGCTGCGGTTGGTGCCGGGGTTGTCCATTGCTTCGATGGGGGCCGTCAACAGTGTGCTGCTCTTTTCGTGGCGGCCCGACCCGCGAGAGCTGAATGGGGCACCGGTGGCGCTGACCGACCATTCCATCACCAGTGTGAATCTGCTGCGGGTGTTGTGCGAGCAGTGCTACCACATTACCCCGGAGTGGCGCAGTATGCCGCAAGATCTGGACCTGATGCTCTCGGCGTGCGAGGGGGCGTTGCTCATTGGCGACCGGGCGTTGTTCGAGGGGGTGTTGCGCCGCCATATCGGGCGGCGGGGGCTGCCCTATTGCTTCGACCTGGGCGATGAGTGGTTGAAGTTTACGGGCTTGCCCTTCACGTTTGCTGTGTGGGCCGTGCGTGACGACTGCGCCGACGCGGTGCGGGCCGCAGGGGTTGTCCCGGCGCTCTATGCCGCCAGAGCCGATGGGATGCGCTCGATTGATGAAATGGCCCTGGCCTATGCTCCGCGCCTGGGGCTGCCGTCCGGGGTGTGTGCTCACTATCTGCGCAGCCTGCGCTACTACCTGGATGATGCCGATATTCGGGGGTTGCAGACGTTTCTTCACTATGCCCTGCCGAACTTTTCGTGGGAGCAGGTGCGGGAGGTATAGCCAGAGGTCAACGACCACCCGCTTCAGCGGGTGGCTTGGAATGATGGGATGGGACCGAGGCAACCGTTGACGAGACGGCTCGAAAGAGCAGCCGCCATCGGGCGAGAAGAACCTCCGCGTGCTTTCCTGGCGCGGACTGCGTTCGGCAGAACCATGCAATGCCACGTTGTCAAGGCGACGATGCCCGATTGGCCCCGCCGAAGGGACATCCAACCCTGGCCCCGACCAGGAGACCTGGTATCAGGAAAGGAACGATGGTGAGAGTACCCGTGATAGATGCAAAAGGAGGACGGCGGCGCGGCCGAAACCCGCTGAAGCAAGTGGTTTCCTGCGCCGCCATTATTGTTATGAATGCCCAGGAAACGGAGCGTATAAGGGTAAGGAAAAGGATGAGGAAGGACACAGGAAGTAGCAGGAAGTAAGCAGGAAGTAGAAGGACATGATGCGACTTATTCGAGACATTTCAGACAGCAGCGCCTTCTGGGGAGCGGCCTGGGTGTTTAGCTGTTTTCCAGATGTCCATACCATCTGCGATATGCCGATTGGCTGTTTTGCCATGCTTGGCATCGGGGTGACAGATTATACCGATGCCTTGCCCTATTTGCCGAATTTCACCCCCACGGTGATCCGCGAGGAAGATGTCATCAATGGCACTGAGCAGGCGGTCCGCCGGATGTTCAACCACCTGCGCGACACGGGCAAGCTCGAAAATAAATCTCTGATTGTGCTCAGCAGCGCGGAAAGCGAACTCATCGGGGCGGACCATTCGAATCTGCTCAGGACGCTCGACCCGCAGGCCCGCTTTTTCTGGAGCCAGTCGCTTGAGCATGATGAATGGACCGGGCGGGATCGGGCGCTACTGTTTCTCTGGAGGGAGTATGGGAAACCGTACGCTCCATCTGCCGCGCCGGTGCCCCGGCGGGTCAACGTCATCGGCCCGACCCTGGGGTGCTTCAATGCGCCTTCGGATTTGCACGAACTGAAACGGTTGATTGCCGGGGCTGGCGGTGAGGTCGGGTTGGTGTATCCCTATGAGACGACCATTGCCTCAACCCCCCGGCTGCTCGAAGCGTCCGTCAATGTAGTGATGTACCGGGAATTTGGCGAATCTCTTGCCAGGGAGCTAGGACGTCCCTATCTCTTTGCTCCCTTCGGCATTCGGGCAACCACGCAGTTTTTGTATGACCTGGGAGAACTGCTTGATACTCCCAGGGAGCAGGTTGAAACGTTTGTCGAGACGGAGAAGCGGACGACCCTTCAGCCCCTCTGGGATATGTGGCTCGGCCCCCAGAGCGACTGGTTTTCGACGGTGAATTGCTGTATTGTGGCCGGGCGGAGCTATGCGGATGGCCTGCGCGATTTCTTGCAGGGCGAACTGGGGATTGAAGTGGTCTGGGCGTCGGGGCAGCCGCGTGCGGAGGGTGAACCGGACAATATCGCCATCCGCAAGCTGATCCATGAACGGGTTCCGACGATGGTGTTTGCGACGATCAATGAGCAAATCTATATGGCCGAGGTGAATTCCAGGAGCCACTTCATTCCGTCGGGCTTTCCGATGCCCATTGTGCGGCGGGCGCTCGGCACGCCGTTTCTGGGATATTCCGGAGCAGTCTATATCACCCAGGAGATTGTGAATCGGCTCTATGAGATGGTGGTGGATTTCCTGCCGGTTGATACGGTGATCCGTGATGACACCCCTGCGGTGGCCGGGGGAGGGGCAGGTCCGGTCGAAGAGGATGAGCGGACGATGCTCTGGACGGACGAAGCAACCGAGAAGCTCAACCGGGCCGTTGAGCAGATACCGTTTCTCGGACGGGTGAGCGCTATCCGGACGATGCGCAAGGCCGCCGAGCATGCGGCTCGGGCGCGTGGGGTGAAAGAGGTGACGGTGGAAATATTGGATGAGACGCTGTTGCGGAGGGAATAATGCCTGCTCTGCAACCACGACCACAACCACAACCACGAAGGTTTGAAAAAGCCCCTGCTATGGGCTATCATACATAAATAAAGGTATGGCAACACCGGAGTTGACCCGCTGGCACGTGTTGTTCGGCAGCATCCTCGAAGAGGTGCTTGGCCCCGTGGGGGTGCTGGTGAAAACTGAGGTGGTGGTGAGCACAACCCCGCCAGAGATAGATATCTTGCTCATTCAGAACCTGGAGGCTCCCGCCTGGACCCCCAACCAGCAGGCGCGACTGCCCGATGGCATCCGCGAGAGCTGCGCCACCCATATCGTCATCGAGTTCAAATACACCGAGTCGGTGACGGACGAGGCGCTCCAGGCGCTGATTGGCTATGAGGTGTTCTACCGTCGGATACACTGCCTGGACACCGAGCAGGTGCAGGCGGTGCTGGTGAGTGCGCACACCCCGCGGCAAACCTCCCGCAAGCGGTGGGGCTACACCCGTCGGGAGCCAGCCGGGGTCTACTGGAGCACGGAATACCTGCTGCGGCGCACTCCACTGATTGTGCTGAACGAACTGTCGAATGCGCCCCACAACGTCTTCTTCAAGCTGTTTGCGCAGCGGCGGAGGGCGCGGCAGGAGGCGCTGCGTCGGTTTGAGCAGCAGACCTGGCAGGAGGTGGCTCCGCGGGTGTCGTGGATCGTGCGGGGGTTGATGGATGTCTGGAATGTGGAAAGGGAACCAGAGATGCACTTGATTACGAAGGAAGACCTGCTGCGTCGGGGGAAGGAGCTGCCCCGGCTGATCTTGCCGCTCCTCACCGACGAGGAATTTGAGGAGGTGTTGGACAACTCACCCTATATGCAGCGCAAACGGGAGGCCATCCTTAAGGAGGGGTTGGAGTGGGGTCTCCTGACCACGCGTCGGCGGGACATTGCCGAGGTGCTCAAGGCGCGGTTCGGGCTTGACGACCAGACCCTGGCCGACCTGGAACGCCGCTTGTCGGCGGTCACGGCGGCGACCACCCTGCACGACCTGTTCCAACTGGCGCTCCGGGCAGAGAGCATCGCCGCGTTCGAGGCGGCCTTGCCTGGGTGATACCAGTTCCGGGTTGTTCCGCCCATTTATCTCCCATCACCGTCCCCATCGGGCAAATTGAGCATTTCGGCCAGGCGGCGCAGGAGGCCGGGCTTGCCGATTTCCCCAAGCACCGCGGTCCGTATTCGTTCAGCAGTTTCCCGGTCCACTTCCTGCGCATGCGCGATACGGTTGCGGTCCTGCCGAAGGCTATCAATATCAATCAGCAACTGTTCAAATGCGGCGAGGTCGGCGTTGCTTGGTGTCACAACATACGTCAGGAACATATGCCAGTTGTGCGGGTTGTGGTCTTTGCTCTGCCGACGGTAGTAGGTGGCTCCGGGGGTGCCAAAGGTAAACTCCCGTGGTTGCATCGGTTGCTGGTGCCGGTTGAGCAAATGACGACCGCACACCCCGTAGATCCGTCGCACGGTTTCCCGTTCCAGCGAACGGAGGTACTGGATAGCGCAGGCGGCCCAATCTTTCACCGGAGCCTGCTGAAACTGGCTTCGCACATAGTCGCCTGATATCAGCATATTGCGGACATCTTCCGGGAGGCCACGCGGGTGGGTAGCGTGGTCCCAGAACTGTTGAAAGAACCCTTCCCGAAGCAAGTAGGTAATCTGCCCGGTGTCCAATCTGGCATACTGGATGTAGGTACTGGTCAGGTCTCCAACGGTCTGGAAGAGCACCGTACGGGCAGCGTTTGCGGCGTCGCTCTCATCGTCAGGGGCGACGTTCTGTTGGAGCCGGGCGCGGAGGGTCTGAATGGTGGTCAGGAGGTCTTCGTGAGTTGCCATGCGCTTGACAAACGGAGGAGTGAACGTCGGGCTGTGGTCGAGGCTCATCACATGACAGAGGCGGGGGTTGTGCAGGCAATCGCACCGGGGGCAGACCAGGCTTCCATACGCCGGGTTGATATGGGGACGGAGGCAAAAAACCTGCACGCTCCCGCACTGGCTGCAACGGTGGGGAGGGGTTCCGCTGGTATTGATGGTGTCGGCATCCTGGAAGATACCGTGACACGCTATCGGGGGCCGGTCTGGGAGCCAGTCCCCCACTTGGTTGAGCAGGTTCTCAAGCTGCTGATGCAGGGTTCTGACTGGCAGTAGGGGGTGGAGTTCGTAGAGGTGGATTTCGGTGTCGGGTGGGCCGGTGGTCCATAACCGCTCCTGCCGCGGGTGAATGGGGGTCTGGAGACCAGCACTCGTCGGGAGGATGAGCACCCCCTTCGTTACGTCCAGGAGGAAGAAAGTGGCAATCACCTCCCCGATGGTCTCAAGGCTCCATGGTTTCGGCTCCCCTGACCAGCAGCGGGTATCTACCAGAACCCCCGGCTCCCGCCAGATGAGCGTATCCTCATAAGTGATTTCGACCCCGTCGGCGCGGGTGATGAGAGCGCCAGAACATTCGCCCGACACCCCTTCCCATCCGATGGCTTCTGAGGGTTGGCGGTCGTGGACAAAGCAGAATGAACGGCCCTGCCAGCGAAACGTGAAGGAAAGATAATCCGTCCGGAGGTAGGGATAGTCAATCAGGCGGCGGTCGGTCAGGAATTCGACCAGTTCGAGGGTGACCCAGAGCTGGTAGAGGAGATCCAGGCGGTGCTGGTCTTCGAGCACTGTGGCGGGGAGCTGGCTTTCTCCCTGGGAGCGAAGGTGGAGTTGCTCCAGTCGCAGCCACCAGGTGACCAGGTCGCGGTAGGGGTTGATACCCGGACGAAGTGATGGCTCAATGGCGTCAATCAAGGCGGCGATGTCTGAGGAGCGGTCCCGCTCGTCTTCCAGGTGGGGCATGCTCCTCGTGAGTTCCTGGAAGTGCGGGGTTGCTAGTTCCCGTCGGAGTCGGTTTTCAATCTGGAGCAGGTCTTGTTGTTCGTCTTCGTTCATCGGAATATCTGGAAAAAACGGGCCGGCCCGGGACCTGGCGAGGACGTGGGCGTAGTGGCTGAGCACTGCGACGACCAGGGCATTTTCGGGGGTGTTGAAGGTGCGGGTGCGGAGTTGCGTTGTCAGGCGCGTCGGTGGATGACCGGGCTGTGCCCCCCAGGCCCGTTCAATGGAGGCGTTCCAGTCAATCTGACCGCGCACGGGCGGCTCTTCTTCCAGGCTGTCCCGCGATGCGTGGAAGCTCAGATGGCGATGGATACGGGGCAGAAGATCATCGAGCAGTTCATCGGCAAGCAGCACCAGGCGGGTGAAAAGGTCGTAGGACCGAAGCTCCGGCAATTGTGGAAGGATGCTGGCGGCATAGCGTTCGCGAAAGTGCCCCCGAAAGGTCCGTCGGTCATGCAGCAGGAGCAGCCGGGCCACACGCCGTTGGAGGCGCGGGAGCATCGCTACGCCGGGAGATTCTGACATCGGGTTCCTCCCTCGTCATCCAGATGATAGCCGGGCCAAGGACGCCAGGATGGGGTAGTGACTCTCCTCATATCACATCGTGCGTTCAAAAAAAAACCGTTCCAGGCGCTCTTCCAGACATTCCAGCCGACCCCGCGGCTGGTCCGCATGGAAGAGCGGAGCCAGCACCGCTTCGTCTATCGGGTGCTGGTCGTCTTCGATGATGCGCCGGGCTTCGTCCATGGAGAGATAGGGTTGCTCGTGCCTATCTTTGATGCTCTGCAAGGCGATGACCTGGGCGCTGCGCCGCCTGGGGTTGGTGAGCCGGGCGAGCATAGATTGGTAGGCACTGGCGAAATCGGCGCTGCTGGTGGTCCGCAGGTAGATAAGAAGGCTCTCCAGTTCGTCGGGGAACAGGATTTGAAGCTGGTCGGCCAGCGTATCGGCAAAGGCCATCCCCAGGGCACGACGCCACCCCACCTCGTCCTCAAGGGACAGGCCATCCAGCAGGCCCGCACCGAAGTAGGCAACAGTCCAGCGAATGGCCTGGGCCGTCCCGAATGGACGGTAGAGGCGCATGACTTCGAAAAGCCGCCATCCTTCTTCAAACCCCTGCCGGACGGGAGTAGGGGGTCCCTTCCACTGGGAGCGCCAGGGGAACCTGTCCCCTGGTATTTCTGCGGTTTCTGCGCTCACCTCAACCAGGGTGCTCCAGCGGCAGCCATCTGGCGTAATGGTGATGGCTCCCTGGCTGATGGTGCCCAGGTGTTCCAGGGATTTTCGGAGCACGATGGCCTGTTCTGCGGGGCGTTCCTGGCGGGGGGGAGGCTGCATATCAATGAAGGCAAAGCGCCGCTTGAGGGCTTCGCTCATCTGGTTGAGGAAGTGCCGGTCGAAGGTGTTGAGCGTGCCAATGATGCGGAAGTCTCTGGGAATGGGCAGTGCGGCGGTGCCCTGGGCAACGGGCACCTGCAACCCTCCGGCTTCGTTCCCGATAGCCGTGAGCGCTTCACCAAGCGCCAGGTCAATGGGCGCCCGGTTGAATTCGTCTATGACCAACCAGCGCCCCCGATATTCCTCTTCGGTGGGGTCGCGGCGAACGATGACCGTGCGGCGTTGGGGAGGGGTCCAGGTTTCTGGTCGGTCTTTGTCCATATCCCAGTTTTCCATGACGGTTCTGGCAAGGCAGCCATAGGCAATTTCGTAGCGCACCTGCCCCCCTTCGGTCACCGGCACAATGCCGCCAATGACGTGGCGCGGGGTCCATTCGTCGGTGGCGGTGGCAATCCGTACGGTGTAGCCGGCTTCGCTGCTGTCCCACAGCGTTTGCGGCAGCAGACGGGCCAGTTCGGTCTTGCCAATACCGGGCGGCCCGCTCAGGATGACATGTTGCCCCAGAACCAGGGCGTGGTAGATGCGGCGAATGAGGCTTTCCGCGATGAGCAGGTGGCGACGAATGGCGCGGATGCCTTCGTGCAGGCGGGGAGCCGGCACCGCGGGGAGGGGTGCATCGGGGATGAGCCGCGGAGTCAGCGCGGACGGTGACGGTGGTGCGCTGGTGTCATTGCGGTCATCGCCACTGCCATCGTCGCGGAGCAACTCGTAGATATCGTCCCGACGGTCGTGGACCCAGTTCAGGAAGGCTTCATACCAGTAGGGCGACGAGGTTTGAAGCGGTGGAGACCTCTCCCCGATTGCGTGGATGGTCTGGCAAACCGCGGCGTAGTCTTCGGCGGTCGTCACGACGACGGTGCCCCTGGTGAAGCGCAGGTTTGCGGGGGCGGGCAATGCTCCAACGGCGTGCAGCACTCCCAGGCCGTCGCGCAGGCTCGGACGGGCCACGACGACGTTTTCCTCCGGGTCGAGCCACGAGGCAAAGAGGGAGATGAGCAGGGCACTCCTGCCCGGAACCACCACCTGGCTCAACGGGTGGGTGTGTCTTCGGGCGATTTTTTCCCGCTCCAGGAAGCGCGAAAAATCTTCGATGCGGGTTCCCACGTTGGTAGCGTTCAGGCCATCCAGCGTGCTCCGAAGAACCGCCTCGGCTTCCTGGTCATACTGGTTTGCCAGGATATCCAGGGTGGCGACGAACAGGTTTCTGGTTCCCCAGTCGTTGGTGCTGGCAAGATAGGCCGCAAGTTGCTGGTGAAAATCACCGAGCGCGGTCTTTCCGCGGACGAACGCCCCGGTCATGTCCTGAATCTCCGGGAGGAGTTGTCGCCGGTGGGTGTCGGTTGTCTTGCGGCGCTGCGGGAGGTAGGGTGGGGGTTCGGGTATGGCTTCGGAGTCGGGGGTCGCTTCCGCTGGCGGGAGCAAACCGTGCTCACGAAGCAGCCGGAGATCTCTGGATTCCTGCGTTTTTCGGCATATCGCGAAAGGTTGTCCTCAAGATAATACTGGACGATTTGTTCGAGGATATGCGCAGAAACACGCTCTGCAACCATCGGGATCGGGTCACATACTCGTTCTTGGGTTGGCCCAGGTGGCACCATCAGGTTCTTCTATCTCTATTCTACCCGGTGGCTCGTCCACAAATGTGCCTCTTGAAATGGAAGCAGGATGGGGTGGATGGAGGAGAGCGCGGAGCAAGGACCCGCGAAGGCGGGGTGGAGGAGCAGGAGGGATACCAATGACGAGGGTATGGTTTACCGATGCTGGTATTCCGTACCCTCATCTCTCATCACATCATTCGTCACCAGGTCTTCTACAGGCGGAAAATCGCTACAATTCGACCGAACTGAAGCCGCGTTCCATCATGGATGGGGAAGGGGTTTTCTGGCTCAATCCGCTCGCCATTCACGCGGGTGTGGTTGGTGCTGTTCAGGTCGGTCACGGTCCATTGACCGCCGGTGTTGGTCATCCGGGCGTGCTGGCGGCTCACTCCACCGGCTTCTCCTCCGACACTGGTCAAATCTACCTCCGGGAAGATATAGCTCACCGGGTCTTCTCGCCCGACAATGATGTCGGTTTTGTCTTTGGGGAAGAGAAAGACGTGTTTGCCATCGAAGATTTCCAGCCGCGGCCCCTTGGCCGGCTCCAGGAGCGCGTCGGTTTCTTTGGGCTTGTGCGGAACCGGGGTTCGGGCCGGCGACGATGACGACGACGATGGCGGAGCCGCAGTGGATGGGGAAGGGGGGGCTTCGCCCTTCAGGGCGGCAAGTTGAGCCTCGGCCTTGGTCAAGGCCCGTCGGGCCTCTCGGATACCGTCGTCCAGAAAGACCGGCGCGGCATCGGGCGGGTAGCTGCTCTTCATGCGCTCAAACTGGGCAATCGTTTCGGAATGGACGCGGATAAGCTCCTCAAGCCGGGCAACTTCTTGCGGGTCGGGTTGGTGGGAGTCTCCCGAATACCCGGCCAGTCTGGTTTCGGCCTGGGAAAGCGCCCGTTGGGCCCCCTCAAGCCCCTGGGTGAGAAATTCGGGGGCGGGGGCGTCCGAGGGGTAGGACTTGAGCATCTGTTCCATCTGGGAAACGGTTGCCCGGTGGCGCTGCACCTCCTCTTCGAGCTTGTGCCGTTCTTCGTCGGGCGGTGCGGGTGGTGGCGGGGCCGCCATGGTTTCGGCACCGGGCGATGCTGGTGCTGGTTGCGGCACCGGCTGGGCTAGCATCGTTTCGGAATCGGGTTGGATGGAGGAGGCGTCTTGTTCTTCTTCCGCAGGCACAGGCATGGGGATAGGCATAGGCGGTGCGGGCGGTGCAGGCGGTGCAGCAATGACCGTTTCGGTGTCGGGTTGGACCGGCGAGGGGGGCGGAGGGGGTTCTTGCATGGCCGGCGGCGGGGGAGCCAGAACGGTCTCGGTGTCGGGTTGTACCGGCGAGGGGGGCGGCACCGCGGTTTCTGCGGATGGGGAAGTGGGGGTCCACGGGTCAGGTTGGGCCGGCGGGGATGCCGCATCGCCCGGCGGTGGCACCACCACCGTCCCCCCATCCGTTGGCGGGGGTGGTGTCACAATCTGGGTCGGGGTGTCTGGGGAAGAGGCAGCCGATTGGATGATATCGCGCAGGTCATGCCCGCAATTATCGCAAAATGCCTGTCCGGGCAACGCGGGGGCCCCACAGGCCGGGCACGGTAGGGTGATGGCCGCAGGGGGGCTACCGGCAGCCGGACCGCCCCCTGCCCTGGCAGCATCCAGACGTGCCCCACACTGATCGCAGAACCGATTGGATGGGTCATTGGTCACGCCACAGATCGGGCAGGTAATCATACTCGCTTCCTCCTTACATCTATACCTTCCAGGCTCATACTCGCTCTTTTCCGTCTTCGGTCAGCTACCAGCGGACCCCATCAGAACAACTTCATCAACGATATCTGGCAAGCATATTCTGGCAATGAGCTATCTGGCAACGAAACGCCCACATCGCGCTCGCGCTCGCGCTAGTCATCGAGCTTCTGGGTGAGCCGCCGGGTGGCGTAGCGTAACGCTTTTTGCGCTTCTGCATCAATATGGGTCTGGGTTCCCTGCTCCAGTTGCTCGGCCTGCTGCCGGGCTTTCTCGGCCAGGTCCATTTCGCCCAGGTCGAGCAGGCGGGTGGCGGCGGCCCGTAGCTTCTGGGTCGCTGCACCGGTGTTGCCGCCTTCGGCCTCTTCCAGGGCGCGGGTTTGCAGCTTGAACGCTGTCACCTTCTCTACCAGGTTCATGACCCGCGGATGGTAGGCGGCGCGGCCCGTGTCGGCCGCAAAGTCAAGCACCACATCCTGCTTGAGCAACGCTTCTTCGGGCAGGCCGACGGGCACGCAGCGAAACTCTGCCTGGGCCACGCGGAACGAACCGGCGGGCCGCGGCGGAACGAGCAACTCGAAGAGGATGCTGCTTTCTTCGCCATAGACGAGGTCGTTCATCCTGACCGCTACTTCGCCCGGGTCAACCGGTTGGGTCCCCAGGTTGGCAATGGTCGGGGTGACGCGGTAGACCGCACGGGGGTCCACCTCTCGGACCAGGCGCAGCAGCAGGTGGACATTCCGGGCGGCGGTTCCCTGCGCCGATTGAATAGCATGCTGGAAGAAGGTGCTCATCTTCTCCGGAGTGGCGATGTAGTCGGACGTGCCACCGGTCAGTTCGGCCAGGTCGTCCAGGAGTTGTTCGTTCCACTCGGCTCCAAGCCCAAGCGCGGTCACGCGCACTCCGGCCTGCCCCAGGCTGCGGGCGATATCGCGGCAGGTGTCTTCGTCGCCCCAGGTTTGCCCGTCGGTCAGCACCAGCAGGTGAGACAGGTGGGAATCGCCGGCGTAGGTGCGCAGTTCGGCCTGCCCGGCCTGCAACCCCAGCGACATGGCCGTTCCTCCGCTTTCCTCAATTGTATCAACCTGGGCCTTCAGGGCGGCTTTGTCGGTCGCGGGCGTGGCCGGAACCACGACCTGGACGGTGTCATCAAAGATGACCAGGGAGACGATATCCTGGGGGGTCAGGAGGTCAATCAGACGCATGGTCGCACGTTTCAGGTTGGCAAGTTTTTCGCCTTTCATCGAGCCGGAGCGGTCCAGCACCAGGCAGAAGTTCAGCGGGACCGGCGCGGCCAGGGGGGCAACGGGCCGCGCCGTGACCAGCAGGTAGTTGACTTGTGGAACGTTGCTGACCGGGGACGGCGCACGTCCCCACAAACACGAAAGATTCACCCGATGAGACATAGCTTTCCCTCCTCGTTTCGAAGGATTCAGACAAAGTGGACCAGCACCACCGAGATGTTGTCTTCGCCACCAGCCCGGTTCGCGGCTTCGACCAGTTCTCGACAGGTTTGTTCGGGGTCGTCGTACGACGCCAGTATCCCTTCCATCTCCGGGTCGCGGGTCATCTCCCACTGACCATCGGAACACAGGAGCAGGGCATCGCCGGAGCGCAGCCGCCGGGTGAAGATATCCACCTCAATCGTGGCCCGGTCGCCCAGCGAGCGCAAGACGGCGTTCCGCTGGGGATGGATGTAGATATCGTTGTCGCTAATCTGCCCCAGTTCGACCAGGCGCATCACGAGCGAGTGGTCTTTGCTGATGCGGTGGAGCTTGCCATCGCGGTAGAGGTAGGTGCGGCTGTCGCCCACATTGGCAACCACGGCGCGGTCTCCCACCACCAGCGCCATGGTCAGGGTCGTGCCCATGTCGTTTCCGCGTGACAACCCCTCTTGCCGCACCAGTTCGTTGGCCTGCAACACCGCCTCATAGACGATCTCTCTGGCTCGCCGTTCGTCATAGGCAGCCTCCGGCGCAAGGGAGAAGGCCAGGTATTCGCTCATGATGACCTCGGCCACCCGGCGAATAGCCAGGCCGCTGGCGACCTCGCCCCCGGCGTGCCCGCCCATGCCATCTGCGACGATGTAGACCCCCCAGGTGCGGTCTATGGAGGTGTTGTTCATGCACAGCTTCATGGTCAGCAGGCTGTCTTCGTTGTGGTCGCGGACCCGCCCCGTATCGGTGAACGAACCGATAAACTGGTGCAGGGCTATCGGGTTGGTGTGTTCGGTGTAGAGCGATTCCAGCCGGGCGACCAGTTCGTCGGCGCTCCGAATGGCTCCGGTGCGAATTTCGCGCAGGACCACGGCGATATCCGGCTCGTTTTCGGCCAGGAGGGGGGTTGCTCTGGCGGTCGCGTGGTCGAGCCGCTGGGTGCGGCGCTGCGTGTTCGTCATCACCTCCAGCAGGCCGGCCAGCGCCAGCAGGTCGGAGCCGACGGCGTCGGCATATTCGGCGTCGTTCATCAGGTGCAGGTTATCCACCTTCAGGAGCCGGGGTTGACCGGTGGGCAACAGACCGATATCGGCGGGGACGAGGGGGCCAAGCTCCAGCTTTTGCTGGTGCAGGGCAGCCAGCAGGGTTGCCAGGTCTTTCCCCACCCGCAGGGCGACCGTTTCATCCAGCGGGAGCGAAACGGGGGTGGCATCGTCGGGTTGGAAGAGGATGAGCATCAGGCCGCCTTCTTCCATCTGGTCCCAGATGGGAGGCAGGAAGGAGCGGGCGGTTTCATCCCGCACCATCGAAATCAGGGACAGCCCGCTGGCGTCGGAGGTCAGGATACCGTGGTAGCGCCGGTCTCGCAAATCGGCCCCACAGTTGGCACAGAAGGATTCCCCCGGTCCGTTGGTCGTTGTGCCACACGCCCAACAGCGACGCCATGGTTCGCGGTCTACCACTTCTACACGGGCCTGTTCACCCTCAGCGACAATCTCGTAGCGTTCCCCAAACCGGGGAGCAGGTTGGGCCTGGTCCATGGAACTCCTGCTACCTTTCTTCGTTGTTGTATACGCGACTGAGCGTAGCTTTTCGTTTCAACTTCAACACGTGACGTTCATCCGTTCCGTTTGCCTCTGGCCGCTGGCCTTCAGCCTTCGACTTTTGCTACAATGATACTGATATTATCTTTGCCTCCCCGCCGGTTGGCAAGGGCCACCAGTTGGGCACACGCGGATTCGGGGTTGGGGGCTTGCAGGACCATCGCTGCCAGTTCGTGGTCCTCGACATGCGCGGTCAGGCCGTCCGAACAAAGGAGCAGCACGTCCCCCACATTCAGAGAATGGTTCATCGTATCTATCTCGACCGTCGGCTCAGTTCCCAGGGCGCGGTAGAGCATATTCCGCTGTGGCAGGGTGCGGGCTTCCTCCAGCGACAGGTGCCCGATATCTACCAGGCGAGCCACCAGCGTGTGGTCGGTGGTGAGTTGGACCAGGGGGGTGTGCTCGTCGGTCAGGCCGTGGCGGTTGATCAGGTAGGCCCGGCTGTCTCCGACATGCGCCAGGTGGACCCTTCCCCCCACGATGAGCGAGACCGTGAGGGTCGTTCCCATCCCGCGCTGTTCGACACAGGCTCTGGACTGGGTATAGATGCGCTGGTTGGCGACCGTTGCCGCTGCACGGAGCAGTTCTTGCCATTCTTCCGATGTAGCGGGTTGGCTGGGGCGCAGTCTTTGCACCAACTCTTGCTGAATCGTTTCGCTTGCCATCTGACTGGCCGTTTCGCCGGCCTGGGCCCCTCCCATTCCGTCGGCAATCAGCAGGAGGAGCGCCGGGTCTTGCGCTGCCTGACGGAGGGTCCCAGTATAACACGTATCTTCATTGTTCTGGCGCACCTGCCCCCGGTCGCTCTGCGAAGCGACATGAAACGTGAATGGTCGGGATGCCGGGGCGGCTTCCTGGGGGGGGGCCGGGAGCAGCGACCCGCACGACCGGCAGAACCGCGCTCCGTCGCGGTTGCCACGCCCGCACACCGGGCAGCCCACGCGGTAGCTTCGGCGTGAGGGGAGCCGCGTGGTTATCTTGACCGATTCTTGGCCGCGTTCCAGGTGGCCCGAAAGGCTATCGAGCGCTCGTGAGAGCGCGTGAACCGCGGCGAGAGCCTGTTCCCGGGCTGCACCTTCGGCCACCTGCACCTGCTGTTCCCACCAGGCTATCCCCGTCTCGACCACTTCGAGCAGCTCGCGGAGGTTGAGGGTGTCTTGCAAGACCCGCAGATTTTGCCCGCCAGGGAGGAGAATATCGTCTGGCTCGGTTTCATCTGGCAGAACGGACGACCCGCAGTGGGGGCAGAAGCGCGAAGCGACCAGAAGCCGCTGCTGGCAGTGCGGGCAGTCGCGGGGTTCACGCTGGCTCGGTTTGTGACTCACGATGCTCCCATACCCATTGTCCCAATCCTGAGAAAGTGTTATAGTGATTATAGCATAGGAGCCTGCCCAGCAGAGTACCTATCGGTCGGTTTCGGGTGAAGTTGGAGGCACAACTTGACAGAAACCTTTCCTGACGTATAATATGGCAAAATATGACGTTCTGGGACACCCCCTCTGATGAGGTTATCAATAATGTCGCTAGGACAGAAAATCGGGCGGCTGCGGCAGGAACGCGGATTGACGCTTCAGGAAGTTTCCGAAGGGTCGGGGCTGACTCCGTCGTTCCTCAGTCGTCTGGAACGTGACAAAGTGAATATCTCCGTTGGGAATTTGCGGAAACTGGCGCTGTTCTTCAACGTGCAAATGACCTACTTCTTCGAAGGAGAAGATAACCAGCAGGTCGGCATGTTTGTCCGTGCGGCCGACCGGGTCAAGCTCAGCCTGGACGATGCGCCGGTGCAGGTCTATTCGCTCCTGCCGGCCAATGGCTACATGGAAAGCCGCTTGATTGAGGCCCTGCCGGGCGAAGGCCAGCAGGGGTTTTCGGCGCGGGTCGGGCAGATGATCTACCTGATCCATGGGCGGCTCCGGTATACCATTGGCGAAGAGGAGTATATCCTTGAGCAGGGCGATACCCTGTTTTTCCGTGATGAACTGGGCTATGAGTGGAAGAACATCGGGGACGAAACCGCGATGCTGCTCTCGGTCAGTACCATCAATGGAGGCGAACGATAGGGTGCGCGTGGATCGGGAAACTCATCGGTTGCCCCCATCGGCCTATGTCACGGTGGTCGAAGACCTCGCCCATTCCGATGATTCTGCTGATTCGTCCCATCGGACCCCGGTGCTTTCCGGGGCTTCTGCCATGCAGCCAGCCGGGCAGTCCTTCGCCTTCTTCCAGCGCCGCCTTCCGCCGCTGCGTTCGGTGGGGCGCTGGGTGCTGGTGGCTGCTGCGCTCCTGACCATCGGGTGGATATTGTGGAATGCCCGCCAATCCCTCATACCCTTTGTGATCGGGGGGTTCTTCGTCTATCTGCTCCTACCGCTGGTCAACCGGCTCAGCCGGCTGGTTCCCCGCTGGATTGCCATCATCCTGGTCTATCTGGTGAGTTTGATCTTCCTGGGCAGCATTGTGGCCTATATCATCCCCATTCTCGTGTTTCAGACCAGGCAGCTCCTGGGGCATATCCCCGATTTCAGTATGGAAAATATTACCGAGCAGGCCAAACAACTGCTCGATACCTATGAGCGGATTGTGCCGGCCCAGGTGCGCGAACCCATTCAAGAGAGCATCAATAGCGGCTTCGAACGGCTGAAGACCAACCTGGTGTCGTACCTTCAGGATGTGGGCACCTTTGTGTTCAGCAGTGCGATGCAGTTCATCAATACCGTGCTTTTCCTGCTGGGGTTGGTGGTGGTTCCGGTCTGGATGTTCTACGTCCTCCACGATTACCACCGTGTGCATCAAGCCGTTGACCGGGTACTGCCCTCGTGGATGCGCCCTGATTTCTGGGAGATTGCGCAGATTGTTGACCGCATCTTCGGGAGCTACCTGCGCGGTCAAATTTTGCTCGGCGTCATTGTCGGGTCTGGCGCGGGCATGGGACTCATGGTGATGCGCTATGGGTTCGGGTTCGACATCGAGTATATCTTGCTGCTCGCGGTGGTCGCCGGGTGTGCCGAACTGATTCCGGTCATCGGGCCGGTGATTGGTGCCATTCCCGCGGTGATTGTCGGGTTGTTCGATTCGCCGCTCACCGCCTTGCTGGTTGCCCTGCTCTACCTGGGGGTGCAAATTATCGAAAGCAATGTACTTATCCCGCGTATCCTGGGCGAGAGCGTGGGTATCCACCCCGCCCTGCTGATCATCCTGATTATCATTGCCAGCCAGTTGTTCGGGCTGGCTGGCGTGTTTTTCGTGGCTCCAGCAGTTGCGATAAGCCGCGACGTCTTTCTCTATCTCTATCGCCGTTTAGCCTGACCAGGGACAGAACAGGACTCCCCTTTTGCCTATGAATGAAAAATCAGACCAGATGACCCCGAAGCCAGCGACGGACGGTCAGCCGGGCCAGCCGGACGAAACCGTCGGAACTGCCCTGCCCGATAAAGTTGATGAGGCCAGCGAGGCCAGCGAAAGTGGCCCTCTGCACCAGCTTCGCCCGCCGATTGAGGATTTTGTGGGGCGGGAAGACGCCATTGAGCGCTTGGTCGGGGCATTGAGCCAGGCGGAGCAGGGAGGGGGAGAAGGAGGAAGCGCGGTGGTCATCTGCGGGGCCGGCGGGATCGGCAAGACCGAGCTGGCCTACGCCGTTGCGCAACGTCTGCTGCCTCAGTTTCCGGACGACCAGTTTTTGCTGGAACTCTACGGGTCCGGCAACGAGAACGAGACCCTTTCGCCCGAACGTGCCTTGCAGCAGGTTATTCATGCATTCGAGCCACAGGCGCAGTTGTCCGGCAACCTCGACCGCCTCCAGCGGCGGTATCGTGCGGCCTTGCAGGGCAGGCGCGTGCTGATTCTGGCCGACGATGCCCGCGACGTGGCACAGGTGGAGCGTCTCACCCCGCTGCCGGAGGGGTGTGCCCTGCTGATCACCACGCGCCACCCTATCGCGCTGCCCGGCGCGTTCCTGGAAAACCTGGAGCAGATGAGTATGGCAGAAGCGGCACACTTGTTGGTGTCGCTCTGCCCGCGCCTGGAAGCTGCGGCTCCGCGTCTGGCGGAGGCGTGTGGGCGGCTGCCTCTGGCGCTGCGTGTGAGCGCGGGAATGCTTTCCGTCAGCGAAATGGAGGGGACCGCAGAAGAGGGGATGGGGGGGACAGAGACAGGAGCCGACGAGGTTGAGGCGTATGTGCGGGACCTGGAAGCACGCCGGCCGCAGCTTGAGGCCGGTGAGGAGCACCCCACCCTCCCCCATGACCCGGAGGTGGAAACGGTGCTCCGGGTGAGCTACGAGCGGCTCTCGCTCATTGAGCAGGCTGCCCTGGGACAACTCAGCATCTTCCCTTCGGGCTTCGACCTGGATGCGCTGAACGCAGTCGTCAACCTTCGGAATATCAAGCAACCCACCCCATCTGCAAAGAAAGAGCCATTGCAGGGGACGGGGGACAACCGCCCGTCCAGGTCGCGGGGACGAGCGGCTCCCCCCAGTGTCGAGCAGGTCGTCGAACGGTTGCACCGGTGCCACCTGCTGACCTACGACGAGGTGTTTCACCGCTACCACGTCCATGACCTCGTGCGGGCGTTTGCGGCGGGACAGGCGAACAGTGGCGACGAAGGCCACGCTCAGCGCTATGCCAAACACTATGCCGAGATTGCCACTGAGGTGGAGCAGATGTATCAGATGGGCGACGAATACCTCTTCGAGGGGTTGCGGACGTTCGACCGCGAACGGGTACACATTGACGCCGGGTGGGACTGGGCGCGTCATCACCAGGACGACGAGCTGATTTTGAAATATGCCAACGTGCTGAGCTTCACCGGCGTTCTGCGCTACCACCTGCAAGACGCGTATATCCCCCGCGCCGAAGAAGCGCTGGCGGTGGCCCGCAAGCTCCGCCGCCGCGACAACGAGTCGCACATCCTGAACGACCTGGGCTATGCCTGGAATATCCTGGGGGAAGCCCGGAAAGCCGTGGACTTTTTTGTGCAGGCGTTGCGGGTGCTGCGCACATCGGGCAACCTGAAGCGCAAGCAGAAGAAAGAGGGGGCGATTATCAGCAACCTGGCGCATGCCTATCTGCGGTTGGGCGAGCCGAAGAAGTCTATTGAACAATCCCGGCTCAGGCTGGAGATTGCGCTTGCGGCCAACGATTGGCGTGGGGAGGGCATTGCCCTCAACAACCTGGGGTTGGCCTACACCGACCTGGGTCGGGTCAGGCAGGCGCTGGACTATTACCAGAAGAGCCTGGACCTCTCGCGGAAGTATGGCGAGCGCAACGGCGAGGGGACGGACCTGGGCAATATGGGGCGGGCGTACGTCTACCTGGGGGAGGTGGACAAAGCCCTCGAATGCTGCGAACAAGCTCTGGCTATCAAGTGGGAACTGGGCAACAGCCGCGACGAAGGCTATGCGCTGAGTTTCCTGGGGGCTGCCTGCGCCGCCAGCGGGGATGTTCAGCGGGCGCTGGAGCATCAGCAGCAAGCTCTGGATATTGCCCACGAGGTGGCGGACCGCTGGCTCGAAGCCGCCGTGCTCAACGATATCGGGGAGACGTTCTTGCTCCGGGGCAGCCAGAATGACCAGGGCAGCCAGAATGACCAGGGCAACCAGGGCGACCTTGATGCGACCATTGAGGTGTTTGAACGAGCACTGGCAATTGCACAGGATATCGGGGACCAGCGGGGGGCAGCGCTGAGTGGGTGGAACCTGGCGCAGACCCTCGAACGCCGCGGTGGGGCCGACCTGGATATGGGGCGGGTCATCGCCCTGATGCAGCAGCAGGTAGACTACGAAGAGGCTATTGGGCACCCGGAAGCGCAGCTTCACGCTGAGCAGGTGGCGCAGGTGCGGGAACAGGCCGGGGTCGGGGGGCAGGAGTGATTCCGGCCCCGACCCCGGTTCTCAGGGGATATCCAGGTCGCTGAGGCGCACCGTTTTGCGCGTCCCAAACTTGATGGTCTTCTGTCCTTCGCTGCTGAGCTGGCCGTCCTTCTCCAGGTTGGCAACTTCTTGCTGCATGGCTTCGGCCAGTTCGGTTTCGCCTTGGCTCAGCAGGCGGGTCACGGCGCTCTTGAGCTTCCGGGTGGCACTCCCCACGTCGCCCACCTGCAAATCTTGCAACGCACGGGTCTGCAAATTGAAGGCGCTCACCTTCTCTACAATGTTCATGACCGGGGCATGAACCTGCCGGAGCTGAGCCGAATCCGTGGTGAAGGTCAGAAGCATATCCTGGCGCACCTTCTGGTGCGACAACCCCAGGGCCGGGATATCGTAGGTCACCTCAACCTGCCCGACGCGATATTGCCCGACTGAACGCGGCTCGACCAGGAATTCCATCAGCAGCGCCTGCCCCTGCCCATACTCAAGCTCCCCAAGCTGAACACTGACATCGCGCTCCGAAATGGGTTGGTAGCCCAGGTTGTTGATCAGGGGGATCACCTGCCACACGGCCCGCGGCGCTATCCCCTGCATCAAGCGCATCGTCAGCATCGTGTTCTGCACCACCGCAGCCTGGGCCCGCTGGACGGTATGCTGGAAGAAATCCACAATTTTTTCGGGCCGGTCAATGAAGTCGGCGGTGCCCCCGGAGCGATTCGCCATTTCTATGAGCAAATCCTCATTCCAGTCTTTCCCAACCCCAAGCGCCGTAATCGGGATGCTGGCCTGACCGGCGTCATCGGCACGGAGCAGGCATTCCTGTTCGTGCTCGGTCTGACCGTCGGTGAGCAAAACCAGGCGGCATATCTTCCCTCTGGTGTCTTTGCCAATCTCCTTCAGCGCCCGGTCAACCGCGGGGGCAATTTTCGTTCCGCCGGCATCACGGATGCGGTGAATGATGTTCTTGAGTTCTTCCGGTGCCTGCACCGGCTGAGAGGGGATGAGCACCTCGGTGCGGTGGTCAAAGATAACCACCGAAAAGACGTCCCGTTCATCGAGCCTATCGAGCGCCATTGAGGTCGCAAGCCGCACGCGATCTATCTTGTTGCCCTTCATTGAGCCGCTGCGGTCGAGCACAAAGCAGACGTTCACGGGCATACGCACATTGGCAATCACCGGGGCAGGCTGAAGCTCGACCAGCAAATAGGCAACCTGTGGGGTGGTGGTTGCCGCGAGAAATGGCCGGGCGGGCGTTGAACGCAGGGTGACTTCATCAGCCATGATTTCGTTTTCCTTTCCTGGTTCTGGCAACACAAACGGGAAAACCTGGCAGGTTGGATGCCAGCGATACTTCGTCCGGATGACGACCTGCGCTCCTCTGCACGAGCGGCGGGGCAAGGGGAGGGATGCAGGGCACTGCGCCCCGACCCCTGTCCCCACCAGAGCGGCAGAACAAGCGGCGTTCAGGAGCGAAATTGGACAATCCGGAGGAAGCTCTCGGCCTTGAGCGATGCGCCCCCAACCAGTGCCCCGTCAAGGTCAGGCTGGGCCATCAGGTCGTCCACGTTGTCGGGCTTGACGCTGCCGCCATATTGAATGCGCAGCGATTGGGCCGTCTCCTCGCCATAGTGTTCGCTCACAACCCGGCGGATGGTGGCGTGCATGGCCTGGGCATCTTGCGGGGTCGCCGTGTCTCCCGTCCCGATGGCCCAGATGGGTTCATAGGCAATCACGACCTGCTGCATCTGGGTTGCGGTCACGTCCTTCAGCCCGGCCCGCACCTGCGCCACCACGATATCCTCGGCCTGTCCGGCATCGCGCTGTGGCTTGCTCTCGCCCACACACATAATCGGGCGGAGGCCGTGGGCCAGCGCGGCGTGGAGCTTGCGGTTCACCATCTCGTCGGTGTCGCCAAAGTACTGCCGCCGTTCGCTGTGCCCGATGATGACGTAGGTACACCCGACATCGCGCAGCATGAGCGGAGAAACCGCCCCGGTGAAGGCTCCCTGCGGTTCGTGATACATATCCTGGCCCCCCAGGGCAATCGGGGTTCCTTCCAGCAGACGACCAGCGGCGTAGAGCGCTGTGAATGGCGGACAGACGAGCACCTCGCGGTCGGTGGGGGTGCCCACTCCCTCCAGCAAGGCCCGCACCAGTTCTTCTGCCTCACCAACCGTTTTGTACATCTTCCAGTTTCCCGCAAGCAAGGGAATTCGCATCGTTCTCATCCTCTCTGTATCTTCACTTCAATTCAGTGGGTGGTTCTCAATGGGTTTTCGTTCTGGTTTTCTTCGTTCGTTTAGAACGGGACGATGAAGACCAGAACGAGCGCCACCGCAAGGGTGAGACCAAAAACCAGGGGAACGGAGTAGGTCCGGTCGCCCACCACCAACCGTTGTTCCCAGGCTATCACTTTGGCTCCGTCGAGCGGACCAAGCGGTATCATATTGAACAGACCAAGCCAGGCGTTGATGCCATAGCCGATGCGGCACGTCAGCGCCAGGAAGGGGACCCCCTGCACCAGGGGGAACAACCCCAGAAACCCCAGCGCCAGCACCAGGTTGCTCAGCGGCCCCGCCAGCGCAATCAGGCCGCTTTGCTGCCGCGTCACATTGCCGCGGTGCCACACCGCGCCGGGAGCCGCAAGGAAGAACCCCGTAAACGCGACGAGAATGGAATGATAAGCCACTCGTTGTGGGCGGCAAAGTGGGCTTCGGCGTCGTAATGCCGGGCCAGCAGGCGGTGGGCCAGTTCGTGGAGCACAAACCCGATGCCGCAGGTCAGCGCGGCTATCAGGAAGAACGTCAGAAGATCCCAGCGAAGCCGCCCATGCACCAGAGAAATGGCGTAGGCCAGCGAGGTTGCAGCCCATGCCTTGAGCAACTCCTGGGTTTCGTTGGCTCCCTGCGGAAAAGCACCGCTCCCCCGCGGTGGAAAAATCGTTTGCACTGTTGCCTCCTGTCTGCTCCTGGCGGCTCGTCGCCCGCCACTCACCGCACCGCTCGCTCCTCGTCACTCACTGCCCGCCGCTGGAGTCAGGCGTCATACTTCCAGGCGTGTTCGCCGAGCAGGGGAACAAACCGCACCCCCCCGAACCGCTCGGTCACAATGGCATCGTTACGCCTGGTGAGACGGAGCAAAATTTGTTCGCTGCGGCCACCAACCGGAATGACCAGCCGGCCCCCTTCGGCCAGTTGTTGCCGCAGGGGGAGCGGGACCCACGGCGAAGCTGCCGTGACGCAAATGGCGTCATAGGGCGCGTGCTCAGGCAATCCGCCGGTGCCATCCCTCACGACCACATGCACATTGGAAAACCCAAGTGCGGCCAACCGCTCCTCAGACGCCCGGGCCAATTTCTCTAACCGCTCGATGGTGTAGACCTCGGCAGCCAGCAGGCTGAGCACCGCCGCGGAATAGCCGGAGCCAGTGCCGATTTCGAGGACACGCTCGGTTCCGTGGAGCATCAGCGCCTCAGCCATGAGCGCCACAATAAATGGCTGCGATATCGTCTGGCCTTCGGCCAGTGGGAGCGCCCGGTCTTCGTAGGAGTGTGCTTGCAACTCCTCTGGAACAAACTGGTGCCGGGGGACGGCCCCCATTGCCTGGAGCACGGCGTGATTGCGAATGCCACGCTTCTCTAGCTGCGTCTGGACCATACGCTGGCGCTGGTGCTCCATCCGCAGACACCCCCTCCCATCGGATATGGTTCCGAACTATCCTGCCCTGATACATTCTGGTCGGACGGCTCCCTGCTCCCCCATTATACCATCAAACCGTCCTGCCTATCAATCCTGTGTGCGTCCCTGCCTGCGTCTCTGGCGTAGCAGGACCACCCGCCTTTGGATGCCTGCGGGCCCGGATGGTGAATAGGGTCGCCGCTGGTGCGGGGAGGCGGGCGGGCACCAGGGCGAAACGTATCACCCGGCTACATCATGGGGGCTGAACCATGCTTGAGCCATGGCTCAGTCCAAAATCATTTGGTTTTCAGCTTTTTTCCGTATACTGAATATCAGGAAAACGGTGGTATTCAGTCATCGGTCAGAGAAAAATAGCAAAAAGCAGTCGGGTGGCTGGCTGAACCATTGAAATTGAAGTAGCGGAAAATATTTAGAAAGAATAAAAAAGGAGAGCGAAACAATGCAAGAGCAAATTATTCCCGGATGGCAGTTCTGGTTGTTGTGTTTGCTGGCAACAACGGTCGGGTGGATTGTGAGCGGGGCCATCGGAATGGATGTGGGGTGGAGCATGTTTTTTGGGGTTTCAATGGTGGTATTGTATATTTCGAACCTTTTTCGGATGTTGCTGTAATGGAACGGATATGATAACGTGCGCTGCGCCTCCCGCCCCCCCGCAGGTTCCGAACCCGCGGGGGCTTCTCTTTGCCGCTGGCTTCTTGTTTCAGGGCTGAAAGAAGGCGGGAGGAGGGATTTTCTGCTCGTCCGAAGACGCCGTTTCATACCAGGAGAGGAGAGTCAGCGCCTGGCACAGGCTCAACCGCTGCCGGACATAGGTCAGGTCGAGCAGGTGGCGCTGAGCAATGGCGGCCATCTCCTCGTAGGTATGGCTCTTCTGCGCCGCCGGAGGGGGCAGCAGCATCATCTGAATGAGGACATCTTCGGGCGACAGGAACGACACCCGCGACCCCAGCAGTTGCCGGCGTTGGAGCCGTCCAATCATCATGGTATCCATCTTGAAGGGGTAGAATGCCCCGTCGCCGCGGACGCTCAGGTCGTCGTAGAGATTGATGCCGCTCCACATAATACGCCGCCCGTCAAACTGTCCCACTCGTTTGGCGCTTTGCATCACCTGCACCACCGTTCTGAGCGTGGCGGGGGGGACCAGAATATCTATGGTTCTGATGGGCAGCCGGTTGCCATACAGGTGGGAGGCCGCATTGCCATAGATACCCCAGGTGATGGTATGTTCGTCAAGGAGGCGCTGCATAATGCCAAGATTACCAGCAATCAGAGACATGGTCGCGTGTTCCCTTTCTTGAGACCAATGGTGGCTTGAACGATAGAACAATAGGTCGTGATATGGGAGTTAGATCCGGGCCTGGATAGCGTGACATTCCACCGTCCTCCCTTCCCGGCCAGGCATGAGCCTGACCCACCAGCTTTTTTGCAATTCCATTTCCAGAAATTGGACCCAGATGGTCCCCGCCTGGTTGCGGAAAAAGGGGAGCAGGTGGTGGTAGGCCGGTTCTTGCAGCAGTTGCAGGCAGGGGGCGTGGCCTGCCTTGCGCCATTCCTGCCTGATGTGGCGAAACCCCAGCCGCTCGTAGCACCGCACGGCCCGGCCATTGCAAGCGGCCACGTCGAGCGCCATCGTGGTGAACTCAAGCACTCCGAAGAAATGGTCGAGAAACAGTGCTAGCGCCTCGGTGCCCAACCCCTGGCCGACATAGTCTGCTCCGAGCGAGATACCCAGGCGGGCGCGTTGTTTCCAGGGGTCTATCTCGCGCAGCGAGAGCCGCCCGATGAGTTGCCCGGCCTGGTTTTCGATGGCCCAGGACCGCCGGGTGCCAGAGGAACCGGAGAAGAAGGTAAAGAATTCCTCATACAGGCTGCGGGAGCGTGGGAGGTTCCAGAGCTTGCTGAAGGGGTCCGGGTAGGTCGCCCACATCCGGCAGGCGCGTTCATCCTCGCCCTTCCAGGGGCGAAGCGCCACGCGGGGACCGAAGATATCCCCATGGGCCGGTTGCGCCGATGCAGAACGTCTCATGCGTCTTCCTCCTCGGTCTGAGGCATGACCCACCGTGCCAGAACGGGCAGGACTGCGCCCGGAGTTGCCCGGAGCCAGCAGTCGGCCATCAGCGAGAGCGCGGTTTCGTGGGGGTTGATCTCAACGACATACGCCCCACTCCGTCTGGCGATCAGGGGCAGCGATGCCGCAGGCTGCACCCCTGCCGAGGTCCCCACCGAGAAGAAGAGGTGGGCTTGCTCCGTTGCGCGATAGGCGGCCCGAAGCTGCTGTCCGGGCAACCCTTCGCCAAACCAGACGACATCGGGACGCAGCAGACCACCACAATGGGCGCAGGAAGGCGGCTTGGCCCCTTCTTCATCCCACCCGAAGGCGTAGGTTCCACAATCGAAGCAGCGGCAGCGCCCGATATTGCCGTGGAGTTCGAGCAGTTCCCGGCTCCCGGCGCGCCAGTGGAGACCATCAATATTCTGGGTGATGAGCAGAAAGTGGGGGATGCCCTGCTCCAGGTCCACCAGGGCGTAGTGGGAGGGGCCGGGTTGGGCCGCCTCCATCTCCTGCCGCCGCTCGGCATACCAGTCCCACACCAGGCGGGGGTTGCGCAGAAATGCCTGGGGGGTTGCCAGTTCTGCCGGGTCGTAGGCGGCCCAGACTCCCGTCCGAGCTTCTTGGAAGGTGGGGATGCCACTCTCTGCCGATACCCCGGCCCCCGTGAGAACCACCACATGCTCCGCTTTCTGGAGCCGCCTGATAAGTTCAGAAGGAATTTCAATGTCCATAAGGCATGTCTGTTCTCTGCATGGCTGGCATCACTCCGGCTCCGGCTTGAGGAAGCGCAACGACATCCAACCCTCAATCGTCTTTCCCTGAATTGCGGCCTCCGCCGACTGGACATCTTCGGCCCTGGCGCGGACCCGCACCCACTCGACGTTGTCCACCACCTGCGGGTCTTCCATCTGGCGCACCCTGGCTTCGTTGCGGATGACGGCGATGACCCTGGTGGAGAGACCGGGGGCGTCGCGCAGGTTCAGCCCTTCGTTAATGTTCACCATCAGCACCTCCCCGCCGTCGAAGCCGGGCAGCCACTCCGGCCAGGAAAGCCCCAGGTCCGGAAGTTTGGGTTGCGGTATCTTGATGGCAAAGACGCGTTCGACGGCGAGGCTCGCAACGGTATAGCTGCCAAAGGCAATCCCAAGCAGGACGATGATCGTGATGAGCCACCCGATGCAGTTTCGCAGCAGCGATGGTTGGGGGATGGGTTCGTGGGACGCGGGGGGAGACCACGGACTGGCTCCGGCGGCTTCGGGGTCATACTGCGCGAACGGGTCGGGCATCGGGGGAACGGACAGCACACCAGTGGTGGCCTGAGAAACCCGGCGGAAGGAAGCAGGCACGATGCGAGGGGAGGGTGGGATGGTCAGGCGTTGCGTGTCGGTGCTCAGGTTCCGCCACAGGAGGTCTATCTCCTCGCCAAGGAGGATGACATCGGGGATGCGCTGCTCGACCAGGCGAGCCGTTGCCCGCGCCAGCAGGCTTTCCAGCGTGGGAAGGTAGAGCAGCGGGCGCACCTGCGACAGGGGGGGGATACGGGCATACTGGTGTTCCTGTGCGACCATCTGGGCATCGCTGCCGCTCACGGGGCGCGTTCCGGTGACCAGTTCATAGAGCAGTATTCCCAGGGAATAGACCACGCTGGACGAGTTGGCGGCTTCGCCGCTGGTCAGTTCGGGGGCGCGGTAGTGGGCGAGGTCCAGCGCCACTTCGGCAGGGGGCAGGTGCCAGTTTTCGACCAGTTTGACCTGCCCCTCCCCGATGAGCAGGACGTTCTTGCTGCTGATGGGCGGGTGGGGCAGCCTCCGTGCCACGCATGCGGTCGTGGCCCCGATAACCTGGCGCGTGAAGAGCAGCGCATCTTCGAGCGCCAGCACCCCCAGGTCGCTGAGGGGTCGCCCCTGGACATATTCTGTGACCATAAATGGGCGGTTGTTGATTTCACCGCTGTCGAAGACTTCCAGCAGGGCAGGGTGAGAACGCTGCGCACTGACACTGATTTCGGCAATCAGCCGTTCGCGGAGATGCTCCTGGTCTACCAGGTCTTTGCGCAGCACATGCATCAGCACATACCGCTGCAATCGCTCATCGGTTGCGCGGTATACGGAGGTCAGCCGACCGACCCCAACCTGCTCTTGCACCCGATAGCGACCAAGCACCAGGGGGGACCCAGGTCCCGTATCAGACTCGTGCGTCATTCATGAAAGCCTGTTTCGTTCCGTTTTTTGGTTTGTGCTGGATTGCTCTACCACTCTGATCTGGATTATAGCACAGGATATGGTTCTGGGAAACGTGGCCTGCCCTATTCCGTTGTGAGAACGGGTTTCAGAAAGGGCCGGATATCCTTCCTGGGAAGATAGATGGCACCCGGTCGAAGACGCGGCGTATGCTCAAGGTAGGGGTGGTCGTCGGTCAGGATGGGGCCGGGTCCCACGTATTGCTGGATATCCTCCGGTCCCATCACGAATGATCGCAGGAACGAATCGGCATCGGGGTAGCCACTTTCCTGGAGCGCGGCGTGCAGGGTCGGGTCGGCGAAACGCTGACGTATGAGGTCCGCGTCTATCGTGATGCCATCTGGCATGGCAACGGCAAATGCCCCTTCGTCCCAGAGCGTGGTATTCGGAAAGACCCGGACGAAGGTCCGCAGCAGGAGCTTGTAGTCATCTTCCGGAGGCCGGTTGAGCAACCATTGACAGACGATACCATTCGGGTTGAGCCGCGATGCAACGAGGCGATAGTAGTCAGCGGAGTACAGGTTGTTCGAGCCTGCGCGGTAGGGGAAGATCACATCGGACTCAATGACATCGAAGGTCTGATGGGTGAGTAGTACGTAGTTTCGTCCATCATTGACCTGAATCTGCACTCGCGGGTCATCCAGAACGGCATAGTTTTCGCGAGCGAAGAAAGGGGCGGCCCGCACCAGTTCGTGGGACAGTTCCACCACCTTGATGGTTTCCACCTCGTGCCGGGTTATAGCTCCGCTGGTTGTGCCGGCTCCCAGACCAACCACCAGGACATCGTTGGGGTCAGGGTGCAGCAGCAGCGGCAGGTGGGCCAGGCGGCGGTGAGCCGAGAGGATGTTTAGCTCGCTGCTGGACTCAAGGGTGCCATTCAGGTAGAGACGGCGAACGGGAGGGGATGGCTTTTCCGACACAATCACAACCCCTTCAAGCCCCTCTTCCTGGAAGAGCAATGCCTGGTTGCGGTAGAGTTCCCGGTTGACGTGCGTAAACAGAAATCCGGGCTGTACCAGGAAAAAGAGCGCCAGCAGCGCAGTAGCTCCAGTTCCAACAACCATCACCGTTCGTCTGGGGGCAGGGCCGGCCCGGTAGAAGAGCCACGCAATCCCCGCATTCAGAACAGCCAGCAAAACTATGGTCTGTTGCGATCCGATGAATGGGAGCAGCAGAAAGCTCACGGTGAAGGACCCTACCACTCCTCCGAGCACATTGGCGGCGTAGACCTCGCCCACCCCCTGCCCCAGGTGGTGGAAATATTGCTTATAGACCTGCACGGCCAGCGGAAGGGTTGCCCCCAGAAGCGTGTTGGGAACCAGCAGGACGATGGCAAGGAGGAGCCAGGTGACATTCCGCTGGTGATGGATCGGGACGAGGAAGGCAAGATAGAACGGGGAGAGCAGGTTGAGCCAGGCTACCCCCATTTCTAGCCGGGCCAGCAGGCGCACCGGGTGTCGGATCAGAGGCGCATTGATGCGGACCAGCCAGCTCCCGATGACAATGCCCACCAGGACGCAGCACAGAATGGCCGTGAAGGCCACAAAAGTTCGCTCCATGAACATGCTGACCACGCGGGTCCAGACGACTTCGTAGCCCAGGGCCGCAAAGCCGGAGAGGAACAACCCCAGGGGAATGAGGAGCCGTCCGGGTTGGGGAGCACTGGTATCCTCATCTTCATCCTCGGTGGTGACCGAAGCAGGTTGTTCTAGCGAACCACCGCCGCTGACGGTGGGAGTGGAGGGGGCGGGGGGCGCAGCTGTCGTGAAATGCCGGGCTGCAACGAGCGCCCCCGCACCGGCTACCACGTTGGCTCCCACCGCAATGACCATGGTCGCTGTCACCCCGATGAAAGCGAAGGCATAGAACCCGCTGAATGCTGCCCCGACGACCGCCCCCAGGGTATTGATAGCATAGAGCGTGCTGACGTTGAGGGCCGCGTGGGACACCCGACCAGACAGGCTTTCGACCACCAGGGGGAGGCTGGCTCCCATGCAGGTCGTTGGTATGAGCAGTATCAGGGCCGAGAGGATGAACCGAATGAGCGAAAGCAGATAGAACGATTCGCCAGTCATCGGGAAGATGACCCGATAGAACCCGTTCAGGCTGGCGAGCAACAGGGGGATGGTCAGCGCATAGAGACCAATGCCTATCTCCAGGTATCCATACAGACGCAGCGGCGCGGTCTTCCAGCGAGGGAGCCACCTGGCAACCAACCAGCTTCCCAGGGCAAGGCCCGCAAAGAACGCGGTGAGCACCGTGCCAACCGCGTAGGTCGTCACCCCGAAAACCAGGCCAAATTGACGTACCCACACAACCTGGTAGACCAGGCCGCTGAATCCCGACAGCAAGAAGAGCAGATAGAGCAGAGTCTTCCAGGAGGAGAAGGGAGGTCGCTTATCAAGTCGGGCCATAGGGTGCGGAGTTTCCTTCCTCTTTTTTCTTTGGAACCATGGTACCGAACAACCAGCGTATTATACCATCATAGCCTGTTAATTCAGTAATTCATGCTCATCTTGACATCGGCTTGCTGCCTGTGCTATACTGAGGCGTGCGTGGGGGTGTAGCTCAGTTTGGGAGAGCGCGACAATCGCACTGTCGAGGTCAGGGGTTCGATCCCCCTCACCTCCACCAGCACCCGACACCCCCTCCCCCGCCGGGCTTGCCCAGGGGGGGAGGGGTTTTTTCTTACCCCTCCTATGACTATGACATCCTCCCATGCACCCGAAACACCACCATGGTGATATCGTCGTGGGGCGTTGTCGTCCCGATAAAGGCCGCCAGTTCGGCCAGCAGGTGGCTGAGCATCGCCTGGGCACTGACGATGGGGCCACCCGCCACGGCCCGCTCAAACCGCTCGAACCCGAACATATCACCCTGGGCATTTTTCGCCTCAACCAGGCCATCGCTGATGAGCACCACCAGGTCGCCGGGCGGGAGATCCAGCACCTTTTCCTGATAGCCGCATTGGGACCCCAACCCGTACCCCAGCGCAAAGCCAGATACATCGGGCCATTCAACCGCGCCATGCATCCGCCGGATGAACGGCGGAATACACCCGGCATTCACGACCCGCAGCGTGCGGGTATTGAGTTCGACATAGCTGAGCGCACAATTCTGGTGGCGTGTCCGAGTATAGGGAACCAGCGCCTGGTCCAGGTAGGCCAGGCGTCCTCCTGGAGAAAGATCTTGCGAGAGCGTTGCGGCAAACAGCGAAAGCCCGGCGGCCATCAGCAGGGCCGCTGCCACCCCCTTGCCAGAAACATCGCCCACTGCCAGGGCGACATGCCCGTGAGCGAACGTGTGGTAGCTGTAGAAATCGCCGCCGACTTCAAGGGCTGGCTTGCTATAGCACACTACATCCAGGCCAGGCCAGGAAGGGCAAGAAGGAGGCAGCAACCCCTGCTGAATGCTGCGGGCCAGCGCCAGTTCGTTTTCCAGGCGGTCGGTGTGTGTTTGCAACAGCTCGTTGGCCGCCCGAAGCTCGATGTTCAACTGCTCAATGCGGTGCTGGTTGAGGAAACCCTCCCACCGCTGATGCGTCAACAGAGCATGGACGACCAGCGAAAGGAGGGAAATAATCCAGGTCGTCACGAGGGGGCCAATCAGAAAAGGCTTCCAGTATGCTCCCATACTGATGCTCGCAACCATGACCATTCCCTGCATGCCAGCGGTCCAGATAGTCGGCCAGGGAAGCACCACCCCGAAAATGTTCACCGCCAGCGTCATCAGAAAGATGCTCATGAAGTCGCCAAGCAACACGGATTCGCCGGCATTGGTGACCAGCACCAGGGCGACCCCCGCCAGCGTGAGCGTGTAGAGCAAGAGCCTGTTCATCGGGCGAAAACTCGCCACGATCCAGATGATACACCCCGCGGCGTTCAGAACATCGAGGAGCACCAGTTCGGGGATACGGGTGTATGGCTCGAAGACGAACAGGGCAAACACGACCACACTGAGCAAAAAAAGAAGGCCGGTTGCCCGAACAATCTTGCGCAGGGCATCGTACGATTGGCGGTAAAAATCCAGCCGGAGGTCTCGGTGCTCGGCAGACATGGAGTTCGGCATGGGTTCCAACCGCTGATGCTCCTGGTAGGCTCCTGGCCTGATCTGGCCTGGTCTGGTTTGGGGGACAACAAAGCCCCCCGTGTGTGGTTTATTATACCCGATTCGCTCCCCGGTTGTTGCGCCGTCCCTCTACCCATGATACAATCGCTCTCGTTGTCCAGTCTATTCCCTCGCCATACCCTGGTGAGGGAAGGCGCAAGGAGGATTGCATCAGATGAGCACCCATGAGTTACGAACGGTCTGGTGGGAAGACGGTTCCGTCTGCCTGATTGACCAACTGCTGCTCCCACTGGAAGAGGTCACCGTCCGCTGTCGCACCCTGCCCGAAGTGGCCCGCGCCATCAAAACCATGCAAGTGCGTGGCGCACCGGCCATCGGTTGTACGGCAGCCTATGGGGTGGCCCTGGCGGCCCAGCGCAGCGAGGCCACCAGCACCGAGGCGCTCCTCGACGAGCTATGGCAGGCCAAACGAATGCTGGATGACCAGCGTCCGACTGCGGTCAACCTGAGCTGGGCTACCTCGCGCATGCTCCAGTGTGCGCAGGCGGGGACCCAGGAAGGTGGGGAGATGCTCCGGTCGCGCCTGCTCGACGAAGCCCATGCTATCCTGGCAGAAGACCTGGCGATGTGCAAGGCTATCGGGGAACACGGGGCCCCGCTCATTCCAGAGCGCGGGCGCGTGCTGACCCACTGCAACGCCGGGGGGCTTGCCACCGCCGGCTACGGAACCGCCCTGGCCCCCATCCGCACCGCGCACCACCAGGGGCGCAGGCTCCATGTCTTCGTAGATGAGACGCGGCCTTTTCTCCAGGGGGCCCGTCTGACCGCCTGGGAACTTCGGGAGGCCGGCATCCCCCAGACCCTCATCACCGACAATATGGCAGGCTATATGATGCGGCGGGGCGAAATTGACTGTATCATCGTGGGAGCCGACCGGATTGTCGCCAATGGCGATGTGGCAAACAAGATTGGCACCTATAGCCTGGCGGTGCTGGCCCAAACCCACCACCTGCCCTTCTACGTCGCGGCTCCATCGTCAACGGTAGACCTTTCGCTGACCCATGGCGACCAGATACCGATAGAGGAACGGTCGCCCGACGAGGTCACCTTCATTCGGGGCCAGCAAATTGCGCCGGCGGGGGTGCAGGCCGCCCACCCGGCGTTCGATGTCACCCCCCACGAACTGATTACCGCCATTATTACCGAACAAGGAGTATGGTACCCGCCATTTGACCGCGGGTTGCGTCAGCTATGCCACGCTCATTTCATCCCGCCTGTTTGCCAGTAGCGCCCGGTGGGATGCCCCATGCCAATCCGTCGCTGGCGCTTGGTCTGGTGATGGCGACGGTGCCCGCCATTCCATCGTTTCTCACCTGGCCGCAACTGCCCCGTCGCAGCTTTCGTGAGCAGCGTTTTGTCCAGAGCGCCGCCGGCTTTCCCGGACTGGTCATTGACAGCACCAGCCGGCGGGTCTACGTTGATCGGGCGATTGCCGAACGTGACCTGGACCGGCTTTCGCTGGCCTACCTGACCCATGACATCTCGGCGGGGGCCCTGACCGAAGAATATGCTGCTGGCTTGAAAGAAGCGCTTCAGGTTCCTAGGAGCCGGTTCGAAGGAGTGGTGGTGCGAAGTATGCTCGTGGGACCCATCAGTCTGGGGTTGAAACTTGCCGACGAGCAGGAACGTCCCCTGGTCTATGACCCGATGCTGCTCGAAGCCCTGACGCACCATCTGTCTCTGCGAGCCTCCTGGCTCTCAGCGCAGTTCAACGACCAGGCGGATACGACGATCATTTGCCTGGATGAACCCTTTCTGGATGCCATCCATTCACCGTTTCTTCCCCTGGATTGGGACCGCAGCATTGATATGCTCGAACTGGTTTTTGCCGGGGTCCGGGGGGGGCGTGGTCTCTCGGTGGGGGCCATTGGCCCCAGGCAGAAAGAACAACCGCCACCGATTCATTGGGAACAACTTATGGAAACCTCCATGGAATGCTTTGCCTGCGATGTCTATTACCGCCAGGACATCTTGCTGGATGCGGCCCCGGTGCTCCCGGCCTTCCTTAACCGCCGGGGCTTCGTGATATGGGGATTGATACCGGCTCAAGAAGAGGCACTGGCGCTGGAGACCGCCGAGACCCTGGTGGAACGGTTTCAGGACCTGGTGCATGAACTGGGGGCCGTGGGGGTTCCCCAGGACCTGCTGGTGCCGGCGTCGGCCATCAGTACTAGCGGCGGGTTGGAACACCTGTCGGTGGCGCTGGCCGAACGGGCCATGCAGCTTTGTGTCGAGGTTTCGCGGTTGCTGCGTCTGGCCTACGGGTTCAAAGATACCGAGGGGAGAATCCGGCCGCCAGGGAGCAGAGAATAGAAAGGAGCGAACCGATGCCCACCCGCTTCATTGACCCGACCACCGACTACGGGTTCAAGCGGCTCTTCGGGCGCAGAAACAGCCCGGAGAGCAAGGAAATCCTCAGACACTTTCTGTTCGAGGTGCTGGCCCTGCCCCACCCCATTACCGACCTGGTCTATCTACCGACCGAGCAGATACCCGACAGTATGGGGGAGCGGACGGGAATCTTCGATATCTACTGCACCGACGCGACCGGGCAGCACTTTCTGGTGGAGATGCAGCGCAACCGCCGCAGCTACTTCAAAGAGCGGGCGCTCTACTACGCCACCTTTCCCATCACGCAGCAGGTGCAGCGCGGCGACGAAGGGCCGCCGTTCAAGCTGCTGCCCATCTATGTGACCAGTATCCTGAGCTTCCGCATGGACGACGAACCGGACTTCTTGCGGCGTATCCAGTTGGCGAATGTCGCGACCGGGCAGGTGTTCTACCAGGGCTTGACGTTCGTTTTCATCGAACTGCCCAAGTTCACGCGGGCCCTGACGGAACTGACCACCGGCACGGAGAAGTGGCTCTACCTGCTCAGCCACATGGCGACCCTGGATGTGGTTCCGGAGGAACTGGCGGTGGAACCATACACGCTGGCGTTCCGGGCTGCGGAGGAAGGGGCGCTCTCGCGGGAGGAATGGATGTTCTATCAGGGCAGCCTGAAGCAGTTGCGAGATGAACGCAGCCTCTACTACACCGGGTTGGAAGAAGGGCGCATCGAGGGGTTGGAAGCGGGCATTGAGCGCGGGCACCGGGCCGGGTTGACGGAAGGTATGGAGGAAGGACAGGTCCGGAAGTCCCGCGAGATGGCCCGTGCGATGCTGGCGGACGGGATGGACCGGGCGCTGGTTGCCCGCTATACGGGGCTTTCGGAAGCCGAACTGGAAGACCTCTAGCAGATGTTGAAACGGAAAAGGAGATGAAAAGGGAATGGATAGAACAGAAAGGAAGGAGCAAAGCCTATGCGAATTGTTGTCACTGGCTCACTGGCGTACGACTACATCATGAACTTTCCCGGCTACTTCAAAGACCATATCCTGCCGGAGAAGGCCCACATCCTCTCGGTCAGCTTCCTCGTTGACGCGATGCGGAAAATGCGCGGCGGGGTGGCGGGGAATATCGCCTATAACCTGGCGCTCCTGGGAGAACGACCGCTGATTTTCGGCACGGCCGGCCACGACTTTGGCGAATATCGCCACTGGCTTGAAACCCAGGGGATTGAAACCTCGCGGATTGTCACGATTGACCATGAGTTTACGTCGTCGTGCTTTATCACCACGGACCAGGCCGACAACCAGATTGTCGCTTTCTATAGCGGCGCGATGGCCTATTCGCGCCAACTTTCGCTCCGCACCCTGGAGCTTAGCCCCGACGACCTGGTGCTCATCTCCCCCTCGGACTCCGAGGGGATGTACCAGCATGCCATTGAGTGCCAGGAACTGGGCATTCCGTATGTGTTCGACCCGGGCAAGCAAACCCCGCGTCTGGAGGCTGCGCACCTCCGGGCCGGCCTGACCGGCGCACGGGTGCTGGTCGGGAACGACTACGAATTTGGAATGATGGCCCGCAAGCTGGAAATCAGCGAAGAGGACCTGATTGCCAGCACCCCCGTGACGGTCGTCACCCGCGGGGAGCTTGGTTCGACTATCTACACCCGCGAACCGGAATATCGGAAACTGGATATCCCGGTCGCTCCTATTCATGAGGTCAACGACCCGACCGGCGCGGGGGATGCCTACCTGGCCGGCCTGGTCTACGGGTTGGTTCGCCGGCTGCCGCTGGAGGTTACCGGGCGCGTGGCGGCGCTGGCTGCGGCCTATGCCATTGAACAGCGTGGCTGCCAGGAACACCGCTATACGCTTGAGGCATTCGCAGCGCGCTACGAAGAAGCCTTTGGAAGGAGCGACCTGCTGGCGTGATGCCAGTGACACGTTAAGTGATGACTGATGACTGAGGAAGTATTTCGTTTGCAAAGTAAGTAAGGAGAAGATTCGCAATGATAACGCACAATGATATTCGAGATATCAACCTGGCGGAAGAAGGGCACAAACGCATGGAATGGGCCGAGCAGGAGATGCCAGTCCTCCGTCTCATCCGGGAGCGCTTCGAACAAGAACGCCCGCTGGCGGGGGTTCGGCTGAGTGCCTGCCTGCACGTCACGACCGAGACTGGCAACCTGATGCGCACGCTGAAAGCCGGCGGAGCCGATGTGGTGTTGTGTGCTTCGAACCCGCTGAGCACGCAGGACGACCTTGCAGCGGCGCTGGTGAAGTTCTATGATATCCCCGTCTTTGCCATTAAGGGGGAGGACCACGATACCTACTACCGCCACATCACCGCGGCGCTCGACCACCGCCCACAGATTACCATGGATGACGGGGCCGACCTGGTGACCGGCTTGCTCAACCACCGCACCGACTTGATTGACGGGATGTATGGGAGCACCGAAGAGACCACCACCGGGGTCATTCGCCTGAAGGCCATGGCGGCCGATGGGGTGCTCAAGTTCCCCGTCATTGCAGTCAACGACAGCGACACCAAACACCTGTTCGATAACCGCTATGGCACCGGCCAGAGCACCATTGATGGCATTATCCGGGCCACCAATGTGCTGCTGGCGGGCAAGACGTTTGTGGTGGGCGGCTATGGCTACTGCGCCCGCGGCATTGCGGAGCGGGCACATGGGATGGGGGCGAACATCATTGTCACGGAGGTAGACCCGGTGCGGGCGCTTGAGGCCGCCATGGATGGCTACCGGGTGATGCCGATGCGCCAGGCTGCGGCGCAGGCTGATTTTATCGTCACGGCAACGGGCGATAAGCACGTCATTGACGCCCGCGATTTTGAGGTGATGAAGGATGGCTGCATCGTTGCGAACAGCGGACACTTTAACGTGGAGATTAATATTCCGGCGCTGGAGGCACTGAGCGCGGAAAAGCGCAGGCCGCGAACCTACATTGACCAGTATATTCTTCGGGATGGGCGCAAGATAAACCTGCTCGGTGAGGGCCGCCTCATCAATCTGGCGAGCGCCGAAGGCCACCCAAGCGCGGTGATGGACATGAGCTTTGCGAACCAGGCGCTGGCGGCCGAATACCTGGTCAGGAACCATGGGACGCTGACCCACGGGGTGGTGCTGGCCCTGCCCAGGGAGTTGGACCGCGAGATTGCTTCGCTCAAGCTGACGGCAATGGGCATCAGCATAGATACCCTGACGCCAGAACAGGAAACCTATCTGTCTTCCTGGCAGGAAGGAACGTAGCGCCTGAACGTGATATAATAGGGGGCACGGAGGCTTCTTCATAGCCACACCTCTCAGGGAAAGAAGCGGAAGAAAGGAGGATGAACCGATGGCAACCGCCACCCTCCCCGGCATCGAGCCGGAGATCATCTACCCGGAAAGTGATGGACAACCCATGGCCGACAACACGCGCCAGTTCCGCTGGATTGCGATGATCAAGGGCAACCTGGATGCCATCTATCACGACCGCCCGGAGGTGTTCGTGGCCGGTGACCTGCTCTGGTACCCGGTCGGAGGCCAGCCGGCCATTCGTCGCGCCCCCGATGCGATGGTCGTCTTTGGTCGGCCCAAAGGCGACCGTGGTTCCTACAAGCAGTGGGAAGAAGGGCACATCGCCCCCCAGGTGGTCTTCGAGGTACAATCCCCAGGGAACACCGCCGAAGAACTGGCGGACAAGCTCCGGTTCTACGACACCTACCAGGTCGAGGAGTACTACCTCTACGACCCTGACCACCACGTGCTGCGCGGGTGGCTGCGGCGGGGACACCGGCTGAAGGAAATCCCTTCCCTGCACGATTGGAGCAGTCCGCGGCTGGACATCCGCTTTGTCATGACCCCCGACGAACTGTACCTCTACCGCCCGGATGGGCAGCGGTTCCTGAGCTTCGAGGAACTGGATTGGGAGTATCAGCAGGAACGGGTGGCGCGGGCGCGAGCCGAACAACGGACAAAGCAAGCCGAGCAGCAGGCGAAGCAAGAACAAGCCGCCCGAACCCAGGCCGAACAACGGGCCGCGCAGGAGCGAGCCGCCCGAACCCAGGCCGAGCAGCAGGCCG
>JAAUSY010000124.1 GCA_012032475.1 Chloroflexaceae bacterium | reverse complement strand
GAGAAGGTGCTTGGTTCCCATCGGCGCCGGGGTGGACACCATTGTGCTGCCGCAAAAAACGAGCGCGACCTCATAGAAGTTCCCCAGCAGGTCCGGCGCAAGCTCACGTTTGTTCTGGTGAGCCACATGGACCAGGTGCTGGACACGGCGCTCGGCCCGGCTCCGCCGCCAAAGCCCGCGCCCCGAACCCGAAAACCCCAAAAACCCGCGACCAGGCCGGCAGAAGAGCGCCGAGAGGAATAGAAGCCCGCGCAGGGCTACGCTACGGAGCCGGAGCCAGCCAGTCAACCGAAACCCACCCGACCTGCCCGTCTGGCGCACGCACCTGCCGCCACACATATTCGGCTCCGGCGAAATCCTCACCAACCTGCTCAACCTGCGTCCCATCGGGCAGCGTCTCCAGAACCGTCGAATTGACCGAGTGGTCGCTCCGCAGGAACAACCCCTGCCCGCCGGTGTTTGCCACAACAAAATAGGTAGGCATGGGAGACGGCGGTGGTTCCGGGGTTGGTGGCTCCGGCGTCACACTTGGGAGGGTCTGGAGCGTCTCACTCCCCGATCCGGCCGGGGAGGAATCTTCCCCCGTCCCGCTTCCCCCGCGCTCTTCACCTATCGCTGAGGAAGGAGGGGACTGCCCGGCCACCTGCCGCTCACCACCGCTCCGGGTAAACACCAGCATCGCCACCAGAGCGGCCACGCACAAAAACGCCACCCCAGCGACATAGAGCCACCCCCCCTGCTGCAACCAGACCTGGAGTTCCTGGGGCGAAGTTGAAGGCGACCGCCTCACTGGTCGGCTCCCCGTCTGGCGCTTGCGCCGCTTGCGCCAGTCCGGGTTGACCTGCTCCGGAAGTTCCTGCTCATGCGGGACTATTCGCTCATCGGGGGGCAACCTTCTGGTCCGGCCTGCATCACCTTGTTGCATTGCACAACCCTCCTCACCCACAGATCATCACTCGTCACGCAACGCTATCGCCTCAATCTCAATGCTGGCCCCTCTGGGCAACGCCGCAACCTGGACCGCAGAACGGGCCGGCGGGGCATGCGGAAAGAACTCGGCATAGACCTGATTCATCGCCGCAAAATCACCGATATCGGTGAGAAACACCGTCGTCTTGACCACCCGGTCGAGCGAACTACCTGCGCCTTCCAGAATGGCCTGAAGGTTCTGCAACACCCGGCGGGTCTGGAGGGCAATATCCGGCCCGACCAGTTCGCCGGTGTCCGGGTCAAGCGGTATCTGACCGGAGACAAAGACCAGAGGCCCGGCCCCCACCGCCTGCACATAGGGACCAATCGCCGGTGGAGCCAGCTGAGCATGAATCACCGTTCGCTGCATCTTCATCATTCCATCCCTCCTCCTGATAGGGGCAAACGGAGCCGTTGAACCACGTAGGGTCTGAGCCAGTCGAACACCAGGTAGGCCAGGACCGGCCCCCCGATAAGAGCGGCCACCAGGTGCGTGTGGGAAGTATTGATGACCACGAACATTCCCAGGAGCAGCACATAGAGCAGGTAGGGGAGCCAGGGGAAGAACAGGACCCTATCACCCGGCGGTGCGCCCACGGCAACCTCCTCGTCCGCGCCGGGGCTTCGACGGTTCCGTTCCCCGTTCCATTGCAGCCACACCAGCACCCACGCAAACAGGGCGCTCGTCACCCACCAGGCCACGAAGTTGACCAGAGGGATACCATAGTAGGCCCCCCCCCCATTTCCAGGGTCCCATGCCCAGTAGTTAGTCACTCGGGTCACCACCGGCTCAATCATCAGGTCCAGCAAAGTGGTCAGCGTTGCCGCAACCAGCACCACCCGCAGCATCTCCGAAAGCGAGCGGGCAGGAGCCGTGGGAAGTGAATCGTCTGCTGTGCCCATTCGCAGCAGGGACCGCGCCGTTCCGACAGAGGCCGGCACCACCAGCAACCACGCAAAGGGGATCGCCAGCGGCACCACCCCGGCAATTTGCGGGACCAGCACGTTGGTGTAGTCATAGGCTCCGAAGGGCACCCCGGTGACTACCCCGACATGTTCGACCAGCCACGAACCAAACATAATCAACCCGGAGACGAGCACCCCACCCCCACGATAGTTGATGACCAGCCACACCCCCATCATCGTCCCCATCAGCATCAGATATGCCCCTCCGAGCCAGGTTCCCCATGAGGGAACGAAGTCTATGGAGATGAGCACCACCCCCCAGGGATAGACGAACAGGAGTACCCCCAACAACCCCTTCAGGAGTGCCCGCCACTGTGGGTCAAGCCGGGCTATCCTGATATCCAGCGCGTTTTGCCATGTCTTCATGCGTCTTTACACATCTTTATCGGTTTTATCCATATTCAGGTGCGGAGAACCAGCGGAAGCCTGCCTCTGAGCATCGGACGGCCCCATTCCCTTGAGGAACGGCATAATAACATCAACCGGCAGCGGGAAGATGATGGTGCTGTTCTTCTCAACAGAGATTTCCGTCAGGGTTTGCAGGTAGCGCAGTTGCAGGGTGACCGGCTCACGGGCAATGACATCGGCGGCTTCGGCCAGCTTTTTGGATGCCTGAAACTCGCCATCCGCATGGATAATCTTGGCGCGCTTCTCGCGTTCGGCCTCGGCCTGTTTTGCCATCGCCCGCTGCATCGTGCTCGGAAGCTCCACGTCCTTCACTTCCACGATAGTCACTTTGATCCCCCACGGTTCGGTCTGTTCGTCAATGATCTGCTGCAAACTCTGGTTAATCGTTTCGCGCTGCGCCAGGAGGGCATCCAGTTCGAACTGCCCGACCACACTTCGGAGCGTCGTCTGAGCAATCTGCATCGTCGCACGGATGTAGTCCACCACTTTCGTCACCGCCTGGTTGGGGTCAATGACCTGGAAGTAGAGCACAGCATTGACCTTGATGGTCACGTTGTCCCGCGTAATCACCTCCTGGGCAGGGATATCGGCAGGAATCACGCGCAGATCAATGCGTATCATGCGCTCAACAATGGGAATTAAAAAGAACAGGCCCGGCCGCGTGCGCCCATCAGCCGCCCCAACCGAAAGATGACTCCCCGCTCGTATTCTGGCACGATTTTGATGGATGAAATCACGACGACCAGCACCACAAAAATCAGCACAACGAGACAGCCAAAACCAAATCCCAATTCATCTCCCATACGAAGCCCTCCTTATCCCTTATCCCTATCCCCTCCTGATCCCTACCAGACAGGGGTGAATCATTTTACCACAGTTACGCGGTGCCCTACTCCATCACTCATCACTGGTATCACGCGTCTCTGCGCCAGAACGTCGAAGCGTGTGGTCTTCAACGTTCTCAACCCGCTGAACGACCAGGCGCAGATGATGAACGGTCACGATGCGCACCCATTCGCCAACCTCTGCCTCGCCGTTCTCACAAACGGCCCGCCAGAGCGCTCCCTCAATGAACACCAGGCCATCGGGAGCCAGGCGCTTCCGAACCTCCGCCAGTTGTCCAATCATGCCTTCCTCCCCGGTCGAGACGGGGTGGCTGCGCAGGTGGAGAATGAGCCAGATCATGACCGCCGCAACCGAGGCAACCACCAGCGCGACCAGCAGGATAGCCCAGAGGGCGATGAACACCCTGGGAGCCTGGGCCGCGTCAATCAGGGTCAAAGCACTCACCATCATCAACACCAGTCCGGTCACGGTCAATCCTCCGTGGGTTGGAACAAACAGGTCGGCGGCCATGAGCGCGAACGCCAGGCACAGACCGACTAGACTTATCCACCGAATGGGCAGAACGACCAGGCCCACCAGAGACCCCAGAAACAACACGACACCGAGGCCAGCAAACACCCCGACCCCCGGCTGCGTCAGTTCGGCATAGAGGGCGACAAAGCTCATCACCAGGAGCAAAAAAACCACCGTCGGGTCGGCCAGCAGCAGCAGGAACCGTTCCCATGGCGAAGGAGGGAGCAGCACCGTCTGCCGCCCCATGGTGTGGAGGTGTACCGTTGAGCCAGATGCGAGTTGGACCACTCGCCCCTCCAGCAGCGTGAGCAGTTCGTCCATATCTCTGGCAACGATATCTATGGCCGGCGGGGTGGCGGCCATCGCCTGTTCGTTGGTCAGAATAACCCCCTGGCGCACGGCCCGGTCAACCCACCCGGCGCTGCGCCCCCGCCGGGTGTTCCACTCGCGCAGTTGCTCAGAAACGCTGTCGAGCACCAGTTCTCTGGTCTGGTTCGTGAGCAACTGCTCCACGTCGGCCAGCGGGACCGGCGTGCCAAAGCTGGTTTCCGGAGCCATCGCCGCGAAGTGGGCCGCGCTCAGGAAGAATGCCCCCGCGGCTCCGGCCTCGGTGCCCTCCGGCCCCACATACACCACCACCGGAACCTCTGCCTCGGCCAGCCTGGTCGCAAATGGCCGGATATCGCGCAGCACTGCCCCCCCGTTGCTGAGGTGCAGAATGAGCGCGGTGGCCTTGCTGGCTTCGGCCACCCGCAAGGCGCGTTTGAGGTATTCCACCGTCATCGTCGTCACGATGCCCTCCACCTCAACGCGATAAATTTTTCCGTACTCCTGAGCACCAACATTCCAGGGAAACTGGAAAGCCAGAATCAGGAACACGAGCAAGGACAGTCCCCGGTTTCGCATCGTGCAGTTGCCATGCCATGGTACAATAGCTTCGATTACTATAGCTATAGTGTACCATACTGTGCGGCATCATTCACATGACGCTGCACGAAATCTCTTTCCACTCGCCGTTCATCCTGAAGAGGTCGCGGACCGTTTGAAGGTGCAGGACAGGTGCGCCTGAAGCAGCACAATGGGCATCGTATAGCGTGGTTACTCTTCCAACTATTCCTGAACCTGCTCAGCAGGCTATTGTTGCGCTGCAACAGGGAAACCAACCAGAGGCTCACAGGCTCTTGAGACAGGCGTTGGAAGAGCATCCACAAGATGAACGCCTCTGGATCTGGCTTTCGTGGACGGTCGAAACCGAAGAGGAATGGAGGGAATGTCTGAAAAAGTTGTCCGAGATAAACCCGGAACACCCGGCGCTCCAACAAGCATCGGCTGCATCACCTTCCGAAGCAAGCGCTCCCCTGGCTTCCGGGGCGGTCCTTCCGGCCGGGCCGTTGTCACAGATAAAACCCCCACCTCCATCTTCACCCCTGCCTCTGCCTCCATCTGCCGCGCAAGAAGCTGAGTCCTCCCCCCCGCATTCGCCACTCCCTGCTCCTGCACCATCATCAGCAGAAGCACCCCCCGCCGGCCCCGGCTGCGCCCACCCCGGATGTCCCACCGCCCCCTCCCCCTGCGGCAGCAGCAGAGGACGAGCCGGCCCCGCTTCCTGCCAGCGCGGAGGAGAAAGCCCCGCCGGTTTCGCCAAACCATGCCAATAACAATGGGGAAGTCAGAGCGCCAGAAGGCCCCCACGCACCGTTCGCAGAGGACGAAACCCTGTCCCGGAGAAACGGCGAATATCCACCAGCACCGCCGGTATTACCAGCATCACCCGGCGCACCTGAACTGCCCGTGCCTTCTCCCGCCCCCGCTCCCACCACCGCACTGGATGAACCCGCACCGGTGCCGGCGCCCACCCCCGCACCAGTGCCAGAAAAGCCCCGGCAAACACCGGCCCACCGTCTCAGCCATGTTCCGGGCGTCTCGTTCTTTCCGGAAGAAGATGCAGACCCGGACGCGGACGAAGACCATGCCTTCTCGCTCATGCTGACGCTCCCTGAGCCGGAAGACCTTCTGCGCTTCCTGCGACGGAGCGGCCTGGTCATCGTCGGGTTCCTCCTCGCGGTGCTGATTTTTGTCGTGTCGGTCTGGAGCATCATCAACAGTTCGACCATCTACGATCCGGTCCCCGCCGGGGTTTTGCTCCCCGCGATATTTCCCTATCCTGGCCTCTCATGAACAGACGCTCCAGAACGTCCAGCCTGACCCACCAGGTCTCCCGCGCCGTGGCGTGGAATACCCTGCTGGCTCCGCTGAAAACCGTCACCGAACTGGGGGCTACCATTGTGCTGCTCAATATCCTGCCCCTCCCCCATATCGGCTTGCTGCGTCTGGTCAGTTCGGCGGCGGCCAGCCTGGGCATCTGGGTAGATGCTGGCATTGACCGCTCGCTCCCGCGGTTCATCCCCGAACTGGAGCAGCACCAGGGACGTGCGGCAGTTGGGCGCTTTATGGTCGCCATCCTTGCCATCAAAACGCTGCTCTTGCTCCTCTTCGGGTTGGTCTTCTGGCGCTTCTCGCCACATTTTGTCGCCTACCTGTCCAGGCAGGTGCAAAACCTGCCCGAACGCTTCGAAACGGCGCAATCGGCGCTTCAGAATATCCTGACGGACCTTGCCCCCTGGCTCATCGCCACTGTGCTGGTGCTGGTCATCCTGGGGAACTTCTACGACGGCCTGATGGCCTACCTGATTGGCTACTTCCGCCAGCGGGCCTGGAACCTGATTGGCCTCATCGGGAGCCTGATGCAGCCGGTGCTGGCGGCGCTGCTGGTGCTGCTTGGCAAGGGGGTAGGCGGGGTGCTGGTTGCGATGGTCGTTACGCCGGTGGTCAGTGTGGCGCTGGCGGGGTGGCAGGTCGTGACCAACCAGCACCGGCAGACCGCTCCGCCCACTTCCCGGCCCTCCCCTCCATCCCCCGAATGCCCCCCGGCCTCTCGCTCCCTGCCGTGGTGGCGCTTTTTCGTCTATACTGCTATGTCGAACGTGCTCAATCTGAGCGACTACGTGATGAGTTGGTATTTCGCGGCCTTTCTGCTCCACGACCTGGCCCAGGTTGCGCTGTATACCACCGGCACGGCGATGGTGCGGCAGGCGCTGGCGCTGCTCTACACCCCCCTGGTTGGCATCCAGGTGCCCCTGTTTACCCGCGTCCGGGGTGGTGACGGGCGTCTCCCCGATGCCTATGCCGCCGTCGGGCGTATCCTCGCGGCCATCCTCATTCCCGGCGGGGCGGGGTTGCTGCTGCTGTCCCACGACCTTATCCTGGTGCAGTATCCGCAGTATGGCGGGGCGACACTGGTTATCTTCGTGCTGACGCCCTGCCTGTTCCTTGAATCGTTCCTGAGCAGCGCCCAGATTATCCTGCAAGTCTACGAACGCTACTGGTTGCTGCTGCTGCCGCGGGCACTGACCCTGCTCGTCGTTCCGCTGCTCGTGTGGGTCGCCCCCCACTATGGCCTGGTCGGGGTGGCGCTGGCGATTGGTGGCGGGCGGGTGATCATTGGCCTGGTCACGGCGCTGGTGGCGCAGGGGGCCTTCTCGCTGCGCTACTCGTGGGGGTTTTTCGGGCGCGTGGCCCTGGCGGCCCTGGGGATGACCGGAGTGGTACTAGCGGTCAAACACCTGGCGGGGATCGGGGACATTGGCCCGACCCTGGGGGCGCGTCTGGTTGCGGCGGGGGTGCTGCTGGTCATCGCGGCGGTGGGTGCGCTGAGCTTCGGCCTGCTGCTGCGCTTGCTCGGCGGGTTGGAGCCAGAAGACCGCCAGCGCCTTCTAGAAAGCCGCCTGCCCTTCCGTCGCTGGCTGGTGCGGATAGTCTGAGGGCCGATGTGACGAATCGCTGGTATACCCTGCTGCTGACCCTGACGGTGGTGCTGGCAATGCTCCCTCGCCTGTGGCTCTGGGCCGACCAGGGCCGTGCCGGAGTCGTCCCCCCCGGCGACGAGGACGAATATTACCGCGGAGCCATCCACCTGCTGCTGGAGGGAAGCTACTACGACGATGGGCAGTGGCTCCGCCCGCCCGTCACGTCGCTGTTCCTGGCGGGGGTGTTTGCCCTCGCTGGCGAGGTCAACCTCCCCCTGGCAATGCTGGTGCAGTGCGTGGTGAGCGCGGCCACGGTTGTGCTGCTGGCCGAGACCGCCCGCCGGTTGTTTCTGAGCCGGCGGGCCGGGGGAGTTGCCGCGCTGCTGGCCGCACTCTTTCTGCCCTATGCGAGCCACGCCAGTCAACTGCTCTCGGAAACGCTCCACGTCTTCCTGGTCGCTGCGGCGCTGCTGCTCTTCGAGGTCGCCCGTCACCATCGCATGTCCAGGCGCTACCTCCTGGCGGGAGGGGCCGCCTGGGGGCTTGCCGCCCTCACCCGCCCGGTGGGGGTCTATGCCGTGCCGCTGCTGCTGGTGTGGGCGTGGTGGGCCGGGCGCGGGCAGGGGCAAAGGCAACTCGCCGCCAGCGCGTCCCGCCCTCTGGCGCTGCTGCTTGGCTTCGTACTGGTCGTTGCGCCGTGGACCATCCGCAACGCCGCTGTCTATCACCACCTGGTGCTAGTTGACACCAACGGTGGGGTGAGTTTCTGGCTTGGCAACCTGCGCGAACCCGTCGAACGTGACTGGCAAGCGGTGTGGAACCGCACCATCCCCAACTCGGCCGAACGGCAGCAGGTGGCAACGGCGCGGGCGCTGGATAACATTCGCCACGAGCCGCTGACGTTCCTGGCGCGAATGCGCTACAAAACCGTCTCGCTGTGGCAGCTTGACACCCGCCAGTTCGTCGCCAATGCGCCCATCGGGGTCACCATTGACGAACGCTCTCTGGCATTCGCTGTCGCCTCAGATATCCAGTATGTTGCCGTCATGGTGCTGGCGCTCGGCGGGGTGGTGCTGGCTCGCCCATCCGAACACAACCTGGCCCTGCTCGGCTGGCCGCTCTATGGCACCCTGCTCAGCGCGGTGTCCCTGGGGCACCCCCGTCTGCGCCTGCCGCTGCTGGTGGTGATGTTCGTCTACGCAGCCCTGGTGCTGGCCCACCCGCGCCGGGCCTGGGAGCGGCTCCGGGGAGCATCGTGGAGACGGCTGGTTGCCCTGATCGTTGGAATGGTCTTCCTGGCGTTCCTGTTCTACGCCCAGGCATACCTGCCGTTTGCACGGAGCCAGTTGTTCCTGGCGCTTGCCCACCTCGGAGGTGGAGAAGCAGCTATCACCCAGGCCATCGCCGCTTCCCCCCATCACTACCTGCCCTACGTGGCACTGGGCGAATGGCAGCGGCAGCGAGGGAAACTCCCCGAAGCCCTGCAAGCCTATAACCAGGCCGCCAGCCACGCCCCCCAGAATACGTATGTCCATCTTCAGCGGCTTGACCTCTTCCGCCGTCTGGGAAACCCGGAGGGGGCACAGGAAGCCATGGCCGCCATTGCTGCGGTCGGGTGGGACACCAACCAGGTCTATACGTGGGCGTGGGAGCGTCTCCCCGACCCCAATGTTACGAGCATCCAGCTTGAAGCCCCGGACATCACCGACCCGGCCCCCGGCCTGATGCGCGGCGTCTACGCCGTCGAATATGATGGGGAGCAGGCGTTTCGCTGGACGATGGGACGGGCGCAGATGCGCCTGGGTTTGCTTGCGCCAGAGCCGCCGGGGCAGCCGGGCCAGCCAGTGCCGTCGTCGCGGCTGCGGCTGCGGCTACGGGCCGACCACCCCGACACCCCGGTAGAGGTGTTCTACCAGTACCGCGACCTGGCAACCACGGGCTACGAACCGCTGGCGACCCTGCGCGTCGGGCCGTCGTGGGAAGATGTCACTATCCCGCTCGGAGGGCGAGGTATCTTTCGTGACAACCCCTTTGGCTCCACCGGTGTGGTTGACCTGCGCACCCCCACCCACGTTGCCAGCACCGCCGAGCCATACCCCCGCGGGGTGGCGCTGGCGGGGGTGTGGCTGGAATATGACGAATAACTTGCAGAAGAACCCCTTCCGTGCTACACTCCAGACCGTTGTGAAGCATCAACCCTACAACCCGGACTATTTTGCGGCCCAACTCCGCAAATCCGACCCGAAAGTAGCCTGGCAATATGGGCATATCTTCGCCCTGGCCGGGGTGGTTCCGAGCGGGCGCGTGCTCGATATCGGGTGCGGGGCCGGGCCGGGTCTGCGCTACCTGGCCGCTCAGGGCATCGCGGCGTTTGGCATAGACCTGGTGTCCTACCCCCTGCTCAAGGCGCAGCACCTCGCACCGGCGGCGGGGTTGGTGCAGGGCAATGCGGGGGTTTCGCTGCCCTTTGCCAGCGCCAGCTTTGACCTGCTGCTGGCAAGCGAACTGATCGAACATCTGCCCGATGGTCGCCCCCTGCTGGCCGAGTGCTCCCGTGTTCTGCGACCGGGTGGATATGCTGTCATCACCACGCCGAACCTGTGGGATGTGCGGCGCGTCTTTGCCCGGCTCACCGGGCGTGTGTGGAGCGGAGACACCGACCCGACCCACATCAATCTGTATACTCCCCCTCGCCTGGCCCGTGAAATGGCATCGGCGGGACTGGTGCGGGTGCGCTGGCGCACGGGTATCAAACCGGTGTTCTGGCTCTCGTCGCGGCGGTTGCGGCTACGGTTTCCCTTCCCCTATCCCCCGGTCATTGGCAATGGTCTGCTGGCCGTGGGGGAGAAGCCGTGACGCGTGATAAGATGTTTCCCTCTGCTCTTGCTGATTCTGCTGTTCGCGCTGCTCTGCGGAGCTTGCGCCAGCGAACAGGCCGGGCCGTCTGGCCTGCTGGCTCCTGCGCTTGCGCTCACTCCCACCCCGGCCTCTCCCGTCTCACCCTCCGCGATTCTCACTAGAACGCCCCGTTACCTTGACCGCACCATCCCCCTCACGACCCACCGCACGACCACGCCTCACGCACCAGTGCCCCAAACCAGGTTCCCTGAGCACCCTGAGCGCAGGGACGAGCCGCTCAATGAGCAGTTCTTCGATAGCACCTTCCACACCGTGCGACCACCATTTCTGGAGGTGTGGAGACACTCGGTTGAGAGTGGCTCCGGCTTCGGCTTCGGGGTGCCGCGGAGCGCCCCCCTCTGGCTGGATGGACACCTGGTCCAGTTCTTCGACGGGGTAGTCCTGGAGGCTTCGTCCCCTACCACCCGGACTGTCACCACCCCGGTCACGGTGACGGTGCATGCGCAGCCACCCGATTGGCCGCAGCATGTTCCGGACCTGCTCCTCTCGCGGGAATCATCCCCCCATCGCGCCGATATCGAAGCGACCGGGGTTGCCGAAGCTGCCGCCTCACCTGACCAGACTCCGCTGGTTGCCCCGCTGCAACCCGTCACGCTCACCGTTCGCATAGCTGGCTACACCGGCCCCGCCGAACTGCGTCTCTACGATGCCTACCTGCGCCAGACCAGTGCCCTCACCCTCCAGGTGCGGAGTGGTCTGGCAACCCCGTTGGTGCCGCCGCGTGGGAGCGCGGGGCCGCAGTGGGCCACAGTGCTGGTAGATGGGCAGATAGCCGGGGTCCAAAGCACCCTCTGGACCCTCGACTCCACCACCAGGATAGCCACCGGGCAGGCAGACCTTGACCGCATCTACCCGATGGTTCGGGCCTTCCTGGAGCAGGATGTGGTGAGCTACGAGCTTGATGGGCACCTGGTCCGCGGCTACCGCTCACCGGATAATCCCCTCCTCTGGCTGCGCGACCACGTCTACCAGGGGCGGGGTTTTCGCTACTTTGAGCGCGATATGACCAGCACCCTGGATGCCTTCCGCCGGGCGCAGCGGCCCGACGGGAGCTTCCCCGATGTGCTGACCTACCCGGCGTGGGGGGTGACGGCCCACCGCCTGGAAACCGAATCCGACCTGGAGTTTCTCTTTGTGCAGGGAGTCTACGATGCCTGGCAGGCGACCGGCGATGATGACTGGCTGCGGGACAACCTGGACGCGATGCAGCGGGGACTGGCCTATCTCACGACCGACCCGCAGCGCTGGAACGCACCGTATGGACTGGTGCATCGCCCCTACACCATTGATATGTGGGATTTCCAGTATGGCCCGACGACGCGCAGCCCGAAGGGGAACCTTTCTCCGCGCCACTGGATTGACCACCAGACCATCTGGGGTATCTTCCACGGCGACAACACGGGCTTGGCCTATGCGCTCAAGCTCATGGAACGCATGGAAAAGTACCTGGGCAACCCCCAGGAAGCCGACCGTCTGCACGACCAGCGCAACGACCTGATGCAACGGCTCAACTCCCTATGCTGGAACGGTCCCTACTTCACCCACTTCATCCTGGACAACGGCGAAATGCCCTATGTGCCGGGCGTGGACACTGCAACGCAGCTCAGCCTTTCTAACGCCTACGCGCTCAACCGCGAGGTCCTCAGCACCGAGCAGGAACAGGCTATCGTGGAGGCCTACCACACCCGGCGTGACTTTGGCCGCGCCTTTGCCGAATGGTATAGCATTGACCCGCCCTTCCCCGCGGGAGCTTCGGGATGGCCGGCGGTAAAGGGGAGCAGCCGGGCGAATATGTCAATGGGGGCATCATGCCGCTAGTCGGGGGGGAGCTGGCGCGGGGGGCTTTCCACGTGGGCTACGAAAGCTACGGCTTCGATATCCTGCACCGCTATGCCGAACTCATCGAGTTGACCGGTGCGTCATACCTGTGGTACTACCCCGACGGACGACCGGGCATCTCCGGGCCGCACACGCTGGCGACCGACGGGTGGGGGGCCGGGGCGATGCTCGGCGCTCTCATTGAGGGGGCCGCCGGCGTGGGAGACACGAGCACCCGCTACCGCGAGGTGACCCTCTCGCCGCGGTGGGGAGCCGCGCCCGGTATCCGTGAGGTCTCGGTGGTCGTGGGCTATGGCGCTTCCGACGGCTATGTGGCCTATCGCTGGCACTACGAGCCAGAGCAACAGCGCCTCCGCCTCAGCCTGACCGGGTCGTGGGAACAGGCTCACGTCCGGCTGCTGCTGCCACCACCGGAGCGCAACGCCGAGGCTATGACCCTCTACGTTGATGGGGTGCTCTTTCCGTTCAGCAAGAAGGATGTCGGGCAGGGGCGCTACGTGGTGTTCGATGTCGAAGGGGGCGATGCCGAAGCTGAGGTAACGTGGGAGGAGAAGGAGGAAGAGTAACCTCCTGCCAGGACAGGAGCCGGACATGGCGGGAGGCTGTCGCTGGAATAACCCGGTGTAATCATCGGCAGGCGCTTACTAGCGTGATTTTTCCATGTTCGACTTCAGGACAAGCCCGGAGATAATAGGCCCTAGAATCATCAGCGGACCCCTGACAAAAGATGCCCAACCCGGCGGTAAGAACGGTAATCACCGTCAAAATAAAAAGAATGACCCACCACCCGATGAGCAAGAGAATACCCGTCGTGGTATACCCCGCATAGATGTGCCCAATCCCCAGAAACCCGAAAATACCCGGCAAGATCTCCAGAATCATTGCGAGACCCGTGTCTTTTGGTGGCGTGGACATTTGTGTACTCCTTCCTCCCTCAAATGGCTCCAGTACAGTGGACTACCGATGGACGATGTATCATGACCAGCTTCCCATCACCCGCTTGAGCCGTTTTTCTCCGGCCCCCCCTCGATGAGCGGGCGCAGGTCGTCCGGCGTGCTGGCGGTCTTGATAGCGGCCCGGATGCCGCGGAGGAGGGCGATATCGCGGATGGGGGCGAGGGCGGGCCCGAGCACCCGCCCGGCCTCGCCAAACTTGAGGTCCAGCATCAGCGCAAGGCTCTCCTGAAGTTCCAGGATTTGCCCTCTCCGCGGCCCTGCTCAATACCGCGCTGCTCTGCCTGTTTCACGTACTCCATTGCCTCTTGCATCGCTGCCTCCCATCCTTCCTGGCGGCCTTTCTCGATGCCGCGCT
>JAAUSY010000123.1 GCA_012032475.1 Chloroflexaceae bacterium | reverse complement strand
GCTTGGTCGCGGGTTTTTGGGGTTTTCGGGTTCGGGGCGCGGCTTTGGCGGCGGAGCCGGGCCGAGCGCCGTGTCCAGCACCTGGTCCATGTGGCTCACCAGAACAAACGTGAGCTTGCGCCGGACCTGCTGGGGAACTTCTATGAGGTCGCGCTCGTTTTTTTGCGGCAGCACAATGGTGTCCACCCCGGCGCGATGGGAACCAAGCACCTTCTCTTTGATACCGCCAACTGGCAGCACGCGCCCGCGGAGCGTCACCTCGCCGGTCATGGCGACGTTGCGCCGGATGGGCCGCATCAGCAGCGCCGAAACCAGGGCGGTTGCCATGGTGATGCCTGCTGAGGGGCCATCCTTGGGCACGGCCCCTTCGGGCACGTTGATATGAATATCCGTTTTGTCGAACCGTTTCGGGTCAATCCCCAGGCCCCTGGCGTGGGAGCGGGCGTATGACAGGGCGGTCTGGCCCGATTCCTGCATCACCTCGCCCAGTTGCCCGGTGAGGGTCAGGTTTCCTTTGCCCTCCATCAGCGTGGCTTCCACGCGGATAATATCACCTCCGTTGCTTGTCCAGACCATACTGGTTGCTACCCCGACCTCGTCTTCCTGCTCGGTCTGCCCGTAGCTGTAGGGTGGGGGGCCAAGGTCCCTCAGGATGCGCGAAGGGTAGACGACCCTGGTGTAGCGGCGATGTTCGGCGATACGTCGGGCGGTCTTCCGACAGAGTGCCCCGATGGCGCGTTCGAGTTCGCGCACCCCGGCCTCATAGGTGTAGGTCCGAATGAGCTGGCGCAACGAGGTTTCGCTCAGGCGGAGGGAGCCGGGCGGGAGGCCGTTGGCTTCCCACTGCTTGGGCAGCAGAAATTTGCGGGCAATCTGGAGTTTCTCCTCCTCCGTATACCCAGGTATCTCAATGACTTCCATGCGGTCGAGCAGGGCGTAGGGTATCGGGTCGAGCAAGTTGGCGGTGGTGATGAAGAAGACCTTGCTCAGGTCATAGTGAATATCCAGGTAGTGGTCACTGAAAGCGTTGTTCTGCTCCGGGTCGAGCACTTCCAGCAGCGCCGAAGCGGGGTCGCCCCGGAAATCGCTCCCCAGTTTGTCCACCTCGTCCAGCGTAAACACGGGATTGATGGTCCCGGCCTCTTTCATGGTGCGGATGATGCGGCCCGGAAGCGCGCCAACGTAGGTCCGCCGGTGCCCGCGTATCTCCGCCTCGTCGTGAATCCCCCCCAGCGAAAGGCGGACGAACTTGCGCCCCAGGGCTTCGCCGATGCTGCGTCCCAGGCTCGTTTTGCCCACGCCGGGCGGCCCCACGAAGCAGAGGATGGGGGCCTTGAGGCGGGTGCCGGCCAACTGGCGCACGGCGATGAATTCGAGCATGCGCTCTTTGACTTTGGGGAGACCATAGTGGTTCTTGTGCAATATCCGAGCTGCGGTCCGCAGGTCGCAGGTGTCTTCGGAGATGGTCCCCCAGGGCAGGTCTAGCAACCAATCCAGGTAGGTGCGAATGATGGAGTATTCTGGGGCGGAGATGGGCATCGCTTCCATGCGGTCGAGTTCTTCGAAGGCCCTGGTGCTGGCGGCCTCCGGCATATCGCTGCTCATAATCCGTTCGCGCAGGAGGATAATCTCGCGCTGCACGGGGTCCATCTGGCCGAGTTCGCGTTGAATCACCTTGAGCTGTTCGCGGAGAAAGAATTCACGCTGGCTGCGGTCCACTTCTTTCTGCACCTGGTTGTGGATGCGGGTTTCCAGTTCCAGCACATCCAGTTCTTGCGAGAGGATCATGCTCAGGCGGCGCAACCGTTCTTCGGGGTCAATCGTTTCGAGAATCTCTTGCCGGCGCGGTATATCCAGTGGGAGCGTCGAGGCTATCATGTCGGCCAGCCAACCGGGTTCGGGCACGTTCAGTGCAGTCATGTAGGAATCATCCGGCAGGATCCGGCTGAGCCGAACGACCTTTTCGAAGAGCGAAAGCACGGCCCGCCGCATGGCTTCGACCGCGAGCGACTGCTCTTCTGCGATGGAGACCGGAACGGCGAGGGCCTGCAAATAGGGGCGTTCCTGCGCTAGCTTGAGAAGGCGCATCCGACGCACCCCCTGGACGACCACGCTGGTCGTGCCATCTGGCATCTTCAGCACCCGCTGGATGGTGGCCTCCACTCCGATGGGGTAGAGGTCGTGCAGGCCGATTTCATCCGCATCAGGGTCGCGCTGCGTCACGGCCAGGATGGTCTGATCGCGCTCCATACCCGCCTCGACGGCCCGGAGCGAGTGCTCGCGGTTGATGAAGAGCGGGGTCAGCATATAGGGAAAGAGCACCGTGGTGGTGAGTGGCACCACCGGAATATCCTGCTCGACCACCTGTCCGTCATCTATGAGGCAGGGGTCTCTCGGAAAATCGAACAGGATGAGGGGTTCGTCATGCATCAAGGATTCCTCCCATCGGCCAGTCATCGCGCCCTTTCAATTTCAAGGGTGTGCCGTTACCTCTTGCCCCGGCTCAGGCTCCAGCCCCGGTTCAGGTTCCGGCCGGTTCGACCGTTCTCGTATTGTGCTGGAGAGCATTATATCATACCAACCTGACGGAATTCGCTGGATGCCTGCCTATTGCTGACCTCTTCAGGAACAGGCTGCTCCAACGGTCATTCCGGTGCTTCGCAAAGGCCACGGCCTCTCAAGCCCCCCGTTGACTCCCCTCATGAGAATGTGGTATAGTAGTTGTTACGATATTCTTCACTTTCCATCGAACGGGATATGCGAGATCGTGTCTATCGAACCGAGGCCCTCATCTTGCGCCGGAGCGATGTGGGTGAGGCCGACCGACTGCTTACCCTTTGCACCCCGGCAGGAAAACAACGCGTTGCTGCCAGAGGAGTGCGAAAAACGACGAGCCGTATCGCCGGGCATATCGAGCTGTTCACGCATGCCAGTATGATGCTGGCAATCGGGCAAAACCTGGATATTGTCACTCAGAGCCAGGTGCTCCAGGCCTTCCCCACGATGCGGTCCGACCTGTCGCGTCTGAGTGGTGCCTACTACGTTGCTGAATTATACGATATGCTGACCAGAAATGAGGAAAACCCGCAACTCTTCGCCCTCCTGGTGCGGATTTTTGCCCTGCTCGATACCACCCCGCGGCCAGAACTGGCGTTACGAACCTTTGAACTCCACTTCCTGCATCTCCTCGGATATCGTCCCCAGTTTCAGCAGTGTGTGGTGTGTCATACCGCGCTTACCGAAGAGGCGGACCGGTTTAGCCCCGCCCTGGGGGGGGTTCTCTGTCCATCCCACCGTCAGGCCGACCCGGCGGCCCTCCCCATGAGTTTCCAGGCTTTCAAAGTTTTGCGCTTCCTTCAGAAAGAGCCGGTCGAGGTCGTTGGCCGGCTGACGATTTCAGCAGCGGTAGGGAGAGAGATTGAACGGCTGTTGCGTGCCTACCTGCGCCCGATCCTCGAACGTGAACCGAAGACCATCGCCTTTCTGGCTTCGTTGGGCGGGACAGGGGACCCGCCGGACGACGAGTGCTCGCGCATGGGTTCGGATACTGGGCGGTAGTCACGCGCAAGCTCAAGGAGTTCCGTCATGGCGTACATTGATGAGGTACTCGGGCGAAGTGAACATGTCCTGTATCGAGCCCGGCGACATTTTCTTCTCTGCATTGGTCTTATCTTCGCCAAGACCGTTCTCGTTGGAGTGGTGATTACGGCAGGCTGGATGTCGTACCGGGCGTTCAGCCAGAATACGGAAAAACTACTGGGACTGGTCACGGCCAGCGAACTCATTTTCCTGTGTGGGGGTCTCATCAGCCTGATTCTCCTGGGGAGTATCTTCAGTGACTATCTGCGCTGGAGGTCGGAGCAATCTATTCTCACGGACCGCCGCATGATCCAGATCGTGGGCGTGTTCAACAAGACGGTCCAGGAATCCCCGCTTGATGGTATCAAGGAGATAACCCACACTCAGGGGTGGGTGGGTCGCCTGCTTGGGTATGGCTCGATTCACCTGAAAATCGCCTCGGAAGAAGGGGCCATGAACATTGAACATGTCCGCCATTCCAGAAAGTTTCAGCAGGTGATACTGGAGGCCAAGCACCACGCCGACCGTGGCTATGGCTACCTCGATGCGCAGGCGTTGTTTCACCTGAGCACGGCCCTCCCGGAGCACCCGGTGGTCAATGGGCAGAGCGAGATACGCCGGACCCTGGAGGAACTGGCATCGCTCCGGGACCGTGGTATCCTCTCGATGGACGAATTCGAAACCAAGAAACGCGAGATCCTGAGTCGCATCTAGCTCCGCCTGCCAACCGACCTGACGATTGACCGACGTGGCCGGCGCTGACTGACCCGGCCAACGTCGGTCAACGTTGACCGACGTTGACAGTGTTCTGACCGCGTGCTATACTCCTGCGGAGTTGCTTGAGTAAGGTTGGAGTTGATGAACACAAAAACTGAATATCCACAACCGCCTGATGAGCCGACCGGGAGCCAGAAGAACCGTGGCCCGGCCCGGCCAGGGAGCGGGGATTCGACCATGGCTATTCATGCGGGAGAACCGCGCAGCCGGGCCTACGACTCCATCACCACACCCATTGTCCAGGCATCAACCTACACCTTTGCCAATACCGTTGCGGTGGTTGACCATCACGAGGGACGCATCGAGCGAGAGGAATATGGGCGTTATGGCAACCCGACGGTGCGCATTGCTGAGGCCAAACTTGCGGCTCTGGAGAGTGGGAACGACCCGGAGGTGTCTGCGCTGCTCTGCTCTTCCGGCATGAACGCTGTGACCATGACCCTGCTGGCGATGTTGCCCACCGGGAGCCATCTGGTGCTCACCGACGATTGCTACCGCCGCACCCGCGACTTTGTGCGCACCTTGCTGGTTCGCCTGGGGGTGCAGCATACGATTGTGCCCGCCTGCGACTACGAGGCCATGGAGGCGGCTATCCGTGCGGAAACCCGCCTGATCCTCAGTGAATCCCCCACCAATCCCTACCTGCGGGTGCTCGATTTGCCCCGCCTGGTTGCCATTGCCCGTCGCCACCGGCTCAAAACGCTGATAGATGCGACCTTTGCAACCCCCTACAATATCCGTCCCCTGCACGCTGGGGTGGACCTGGTCGTCCACAGTGCGACCAAATACCTGGGAGGCCACAATGACCTCATGGCGGGGGTGATTATCGGGCGCGAGGGCATCATTTCGGCCCTGCGCGATATGCAGGGCATCCTGGGGGGGGTGTGCGACCCGAACAGCGCCTATCTCTTGCTGCGCGGCCTCAAGACGTTCGCGCTGCGGATGGAGCGCCACAACCAGAACGGGTTGGCCGTTGCGCGGTTCCTCAGCGAGCATCCGCGGGTGCTCCGGGTGCATTACCCAGGGTTGCCCACTCACCCCGACCACGCGATAGCCACGGCCCAGATGCGGGGGTGGGGTGGGGTAGTTTCTTTTGAGGTGGATGGCGACCTCGAAACCACCAGTCGCCTGGTGGATAGCTTGCGGCTCCCCTATATTGCGCCGAGCCTGGGAGGAGTTGAAAGCATGGTTGTTCAGCCATCCTTGATGAGTTTCTATGAACTGACGACCGAGGAGCGGTTGCATGTTGGTATCCGCGACAACCTGGTGCGCCTTGCGTGTGGGATTGAAGATACCGAGGATCTCATTGCGGACCTGGCGCAGGCCCTGGAACAACTTGAACGAACCTGCTGATGCCAGAAAGGGAACCCGCTATGTTCAGTACCCTCCAACGCCGCCTTGCCGCCGGCCAGAAGGTCATCACCGGGGAAATCGCCCCCCCACGCGGAGACTCCCGTGCTCACCTGGAAGAGGTGGTTGCCCGTCTGCGCGGCTCGGTAGATGCCGTCAACCTGACCGACAACCAGCGCGGCATGGCGCGGATGTCGGCTCTGGGAGCGGGTATCATTGTGCAGCAGGCCGGTCTTGAGCCGATTGTCCAGATCACCGGTCAGCACCGCAACCGAATTGCCCTTCAGTCGGATGTCCTGAGCGGCTCGGCCCTGGGCGTTCACAACTTCACCTGTATGACCGGCGACCACCCGAAAAATGGCGACCACCCCGAAGCCAGGAATGTGCTTGACCTGAACTCGTTCCAGATTATCGCCATGCTGCGCAAGATGCGCGACGAGGGGTGCTTTCAGTCGGGGGTTGCGCTCAAAAGTGCTCCGTCGCTCTTTATCGGAGCGGTGGCAAACCCGAACATCGAGCGCGTGGCGCGGGTCGAAAAGAAAATTGCATCGGGAGCGGAGTTTATCCAGACGCAAATCATCTTCGATACCGCACGGTTCCGGGAATGGATGGCCGAGGTGCGGGCAGCAGAACTGCACCGGCAGGCGTTCATCCTGGCGGGCGTGATGATTCTGCGCAAGCCAGAAACTGCCCCCTTTCTCCGCGACACCCTGCCTGGGATGCGCATTCCGGATGCAGTGATCGAGCGTATGTCCCGCGCTGCCGACCCGGAGCGCGAGGGGGTCATTCTGGCGGCTGAGTTAGTCCAGGAGTTGTTGAGTATTGAAGGGATTGCGGGGGTTCACCTGATGTCCATCGGGTGGACCCGCTCCATGCCGATGGTGGTGGAGCAGGCGGGGTTGCTTCCTCGCCCCGATGCTCCAGGGGAGCAGGAGCCGGATGGTAAGGTATGAGGAGGATATGACGAAGGTCTACACGATGGCGATTATCTTTTTGAAGACACCCAGACAGATTGAAATGCTCCAGCAAGCCGGGCGTATTGTCGCAGATACATTTGAAGTGCTGCGCGGTGCGGTCAAACCTGGCGTCACGACGGATGAACTGAATAGGATTGCCGAGGATTATATCCGCAGTCGGGGGGCCGAACCTGTCTATAAGGGCTATGGCCGCATTCGCGCCAAGCCGACCCAGTCCCCGCGTGACCCCTTTCCGGCGGCTATCTGCTCCTCCGTCAACGACGTCATCTGCCACGGTATTCCGAACCGAAAGGAACGGCTCCGGAACGGAGACATTATTGGCATTGATATTGGTATTCGGTACCAGGGGTGGGTGGGTGATTCCTGCGTCACCTTTGCGGTCGGTCAGGTGTCCCCGAAGGTCCGCAAGCTGCTGGACGTGACCCAACGCTGCCTGGAACTGGGGATTGAGCAGGCGCATATTGGCAACACCCTGGGCGATATCGGGGCGGCGATTCAGGCCTACGCTGAATCGCATGGGTTTTCGGTGGTTGAGGAATATACCGGCCACGGGGTCGGGCGCAGCCTGCACGAGGAACCAACGGTTGGTCACTGCGGTAAGCCGAACTCTGGCCGACGCCTGATGAGCGGGATGGTCTTTACCATCGAGCCGATGATTAACATGGGCGAAGGCAAGACCCGCCAGGATAAGGACGGATGGACGGTGCGGACAAAGGATGGATCGCTCTCGGCGCAGTTCGAACACCAGATTGCCATCACGGACAACGGGCCGCGCATTCTGACCCTCCGGAGCCAGTGATGTGCGGGAGGATGGCGGGGGAGTGTCCACGATGAACCAGGTCAATACCATTGAAATTTCTCAAGACATTCTGGAATCCGCTCGTTTGACTATTCCTGAATTAAAGGTGGAAATTGCCGTATTCCTTTATGCCCAGGGGCGGCTATCGTTCGGCAAAGCACGAGAGCTTGCCAGCATGACTCACTGGGAGTTTCGTCAGACCCTTGCCTCGCGTCGTATCGGCCCCCACTATGATGTCGCGGAGTTGGAAGAAGATGTGCAAACGCGATAGCTTGCACCATGGATAGCCAGATGCAGAACCAGCCCTTTTCTCCCTCCCTCGCGGGGATGGCCGTTGCCTGGGCCACCGGTGCCGGGGAGGGGTTGTTGCTGGCCCGCCTGCTGGCCCGCTTGCTGGCGGCTCGCCCCGACCACCCGTTTATCCAGGTGCTCAACGCGCTGACTACCCCGCTCGTCTTCCCGCTGCGCTCCCTGGATAACGGGCAACCCCACTTCGGGGCGGTGCTCGAACTTTCGACCCTGACGCTGATGCTGGTGGTCCTGGGGGTGGGTCTGCTCCTCTGGTATGCGATTGACGGCAGAAACCGGAGCAAGCGCCGGTCGTAGCAGGGGGGTTTTTGGGCGCTAATTATCATCCATCATCCATCGGAGTGGAGAAAAGAGGAAAGAGGAAAAAAGGAGTTTACACCCTATGACCCAACGATATCTCATTACTGGCGGCTCTGGTTTTCTCGGCATCAACCTCATTCGCTACCTGCTCCAGAAGGGCCACGCGGTCACCTCGCTGGACCTGGTCCCCTTCGACTACGAAGATGTGAAAGACCAGGTCAACGCTATCGTCGGTGACATTCGCGACCGGGCCGCCGTTGACCGCGCTATGGAGGGCGTGGATGTCGTCGTCCATACGGCGGCGGCGCTGCCCCTCTACCAGAAGCAGGACATCTTTTCGACGGACATTGACGGCACCAGGAACGTAGTTGACTCCGCCTATCAGCACCAGGTTGACCGCTTTATCCATATCTCGTCTACGGCAGTCTACGGCATCCCCGACCATCACCCGCTCTATGAGACTGACAAGCTCGAAGGCGTCGGACCCTATGGGGAGGCCAAAATCAAGGCCGAGGAAATTTGCCTGGAATATCAGCAAAAGGGCATGGCGGTGACCATCATCCGCCCCAAGTCGTTTGTCGGGCCGGAACGGTTGGGTGTGTTCGCCCTGTTCTATGACTGGGCCAAAGATGGCAAGAGCTTTCCGGTCATTGGAGACGGCAATAACCTCTACCAGTACCTCGATGTGGAAGACCTGTGCGACGCTATCTATCTCTGCGCGACCGGCGACAAGGCGCAGGTCAGCGATATTTTCAACATTGGCGCAAAGGAGTTCGGGACGGTCAAGGAGGATTTTCAGGCCGTTCTGGATTATGCCGGGTTTGGCAAGAAGGTGCGCACCTTCCCCGCGGCCCCGATGATCTGGGCACTGCGGGTGCTTGACTTCTTCCGCCTCTCCCCGCTCTACAAGTGGGTCTATGAAACGGTCTCCAAAGAATCGTTTGTCTCGATTGAAAAGGCCGAGCGGGTGCTTGGCTTCAAGCCGAAGTACTCGAACAAGGACGCCTTGATTCGGAACTATCAGTGGTATCTGGACAACCTCCCGAAGTTCGAGCATCAGTCCGGGGTGTCGCACCGCGTGCCCTGGAAACAGGGCGTGCTGAAGTTCGCCAAGATATTCTTCTAGCGACGGATGGGGATTGGGGGTCAGGTCAGGAGTCAGAGGTCGGAGATTGGGAATCGGGGGTCGGGAGGGCAACTCCCACCGGCTCAACGCGCTCATCGCCACGGTAGCGCCGCCCGAACCAGGCCAGCGCAACTATCCCCAGGCTCACCCCGAACCAGAGCGTACAGAAGCGTATCAGGATGGTCGCTGTCGTGGCGACGCTGCTATCCGTTCCGACCAGCACCATCAGCAGTCCCACGCTGGTGATTTCCGAGGTCCCCAGGCCGCCGGGCAGGAACGACACCAGGCCAAAGAGCGTGCTGGCCGCAAAGATAAACGTGGCCTGGAGCAGCAGCAACCACGTCCCCTCCACCTGGAGGCCGGTCAGCACGTAGTAGAAGGCGATGCACTCAAACCCCCACGAAACAACGCTCAGCAGCGTGGAGATGAGCAGCACGCGCCATTCCAGCAGTTGCCGGGTGCTGGTGTAGATGGCCTTTGCCTTTGGGGCAACCTTGCTACCGAGGGGGAGTTGCTCCAGCCATCCAAGAAGCCGCTCGAAGAGGGGGCGGCTCTGGAGCACGGCAATCCCTAACCCACTCAGCACGACCATCGCCACAAATCCCGGACGCGCCGGGGGGTAGAGCGTCAGACCGAGCGCCATCAGCAGCAGCATTCCCAGGCCGTCTGTGAGCCGTTCCGCCAGCACAATCGGAGCGGAAACGCTCACCGGCGTGCCGTTGATGCGCCGCAACAGGTAGGACTTGAACACCTCGCCCACCTTGCCCGGTGTCACGGCCATCACCATCCCCGCGGTGAAGAGCAGGCCACTGTCGCCGGCGTTCACCCCGTGGCCCAGACGCAACCGCCGCAGGTAGTAGTCCCACTTGAGCCAGCGGAGCACATAGTTCAACACCGTCAACCCCAGAATGGCCGGAAGCGTGGTCCAACGGAAGCTGCCGAAGGTCGCGCCGACTTCGCGCATATCGCTCACCAGGCCCATCACCACCATGATGACCAGGCCGAGCGCCAGCGCGGTGAGGATTTTCCCCCGGAGATGTTTGAGCGACATGCCTCCCATTATACCCAGAACCCGGCCCATTGACAACCCACGCCAGAGCAGGCTAGAATAGCATGATCGTTTATCGTTGGTTGATTTCGATCTCAAGAAAGAAAGTTCCAGGGAGGAGAGTCGCAATTCTTATGGAACGTCCGATATCCGAAATATCCTTCCCAACGGTGAGAACCAGGGCCGGGACGCTCAAGTACCTCCTGCTCGCCATGCGCCCGCACCAATGGATCAAGAACCTCTTTGTCTTTGCCGCCATCGCCTTTTCCGAACAACGGCTCTGGCTTCAACTGGACCAGTTGCTGGTTACCGTGGCCGCGTTCGGTGTCTTCTGTATGGCCGCCAGCGTCATCTACCTTATCAACGACCTGGTAGACATCGAGAAAGACCGCGCCCACCCCCGCAAGTGCCGCCGCCCGCTGGCATCGGGCAAAATCAGCCCGTCGCTTGCCACCGCCACCGCGGTGGTGCTCACCCTCGCGGTGCTTCCCCTCGCCTACCTGGTAGACCGTGATTTTGGCTTTCTCACTATCCTGCTCGGCTATGTCATCGTTCAAGGGGTGCTCTACTCCTACTGGCTCAAAAACATCGTCATTGTAGATATCCTGACGATAGCCGCCGGGTTTGTGCTGCGAGCCGTGGCGGGGGTGGTCGTGCTGGATGTCACCATGACCCCGTGGTTGCTGGTCTGTATGGGTCTGCTGGCGCTCTTCCTGGCAATCGGCAAGCGCCGCCACGAACTCATCCTGCTGGAGCAGGGTGCAGGCGAACACCGCCGCATTCTCAACGAATACTCCGTGCCGATGCTCGACCAGATGATGTCTATCGTGACGGCCAGCATCATCATGGCCTACAGTATGACGACCTTTTCGGCTCCGGCGGTGCCCCGCGAACCCTACCCGCTGCTGATGGTGACCATTCCCTTTGTGGTCTATGGCATCTTCCGCTACCTCTACCTGATCTATCAGCGCGATGGGGGGGGCAGTCCGGACGAAGTCGTGCTGAAAGATATGCCCCTGGCCGGGGCTATCGTCCTCTGGGGAATAACCGTGCTGGTGATTATGTTGCTCTTTCACTCATCGTAAGGGGGGAAGATGATGGAGGGTTTGACGTTTCTCAAACTTGGCGGGTCGGTGATTACGAACAAGCGTGGGCAGGAAGCCGCCGATCTGTCGGCTATCCGCAGCCTGGCCGAAGATTTGCATGCAGCCCACGCGGCGCGTCCGGGCCAGCGCTTGCTGCTCGGTCATGGAAGCGGCTCGTTTGGTCACCTGTATGCCGCACGCTATGGGATTCACACGGGGTTGAGTGAAAACGATGACTGGATCGGCTTTGCACTCACCTCGGCCGCTGCCCTGCGTCTGAACCGTATCGTGGTGGATGTTCTGCTGAATATGGGGGTTCCGGCGCTCTCGCTGCAACCTTCTGCCTCGCTGTGCTGCGAGCACCGGTCCATCGTTGGTTGGAACACCGAGGCGATTGAAGTGGCACTTCGGCGCGGCCTGGTTCCGGTGATTCATGGCGATGTTGCCTTCGACCACGGTCAGGGGTGCGCCATCATCTCCACCGAAACGCTCTTCACCCATCTGGCGTTGCACACGCGCTTGCGCCCCGCCCGGATTGTGCTGGTTGGCGAGGAAGGGGTGTATACGGCTGACCCTCGCAAGGACCCGACGGCTCGCCTCATTCCCTTCATCACGACGGCCAATATCTCCCAGGTGCTGGAGCAGGTGGGAGGCTCCCACGCCGTTGACGTGACCGGGGGGATGCGGAGCAAGGTTGAGGCGATGTGGAACCTGGTGCAGCAGGTCCCTGAGTTGGAAATTCATCTCATTGGCTCCCGAACGGGGTTGCTCCGGCGGGTCCTGTCTGGTGAGCCAGTCCCCGAAGGGACCGTCATCAGGCGGTAGCCGCGGGAGGAACGGGAAGCCCTATGCTCGCAGAAGATTTTATTGCCCGTAAACGCCATGCCTGGGAACGGCTCACGAAACTCCTCGACCGCGCCCAGGGGGGGCTGTCCCGGTTCACTGCCGAAGAGCTTCAGGAGCTTGGACAACTCTACCGACAGGCAACCTCTGACTTTGCGGTGGCGCAGCGCGACTACCCCCGCCACCCGGTCAGCGAATACCTCCATGGCCTCGTCGGACGGGGCCACGCCCAGATTTACCGCGGCAAGGGGGGCCGTCTGCACCAACTGGTGACCTTTTTTACCCACACCTTCCCGCGCACCTTCCGCGAGACGTGGGGCTACACCCTGGCTTCGCTGCTCATGTTCTTGCTACCGGCGCTGATCACGTTCTTTGTCGGCCTCCACAACCCCGATGCTATTTCGCTGGTCTTCCCTGGATTCCAGGACCGCATCACCGACATCAAGTATGGGCATGAGTGGTGGACCCTCATCAACGAAGAGGGGCAGGCGGCTTCGGCTTCGTTCATTATGACCAACAATATTCGCGTGGCCTTTCTCGCCTTTGCCGGGGGGGTGCTCCTGGGGCTACTCACACTGGTCGTGCTCACGCAGAACGGTATCATGCTCGGAAGCATTGCCGGTGCCGCCCAGCACTATGACTTCGCCGGCAAGCTGTGGGGCTTTGTGGCGGCCCACGGGATGATAGAACTCAGCGTCATTTTCATTGCTGGCGGGGCCGGCCTGCAACTTGGCTGGTCTATCCTGCGGCCCGGCCTGCTCACCCGCCGCACCGCGCTCGTTGTGGCAGCCCGCCGGGCCGCCTGTCTCGTCTTTGGCTGTGTTCCCCTGCTCATTATCGCCGGCACGATTGAGGGATTCATCTCACCATCCACGACCCTGCCCCTGGGATTCAAACTGGTGGTCTCGTTCGGGTCGGGGGTGCTGCTCTATGGCTACCTGCTCCTGGCCGGGCGAGCGCGACCGCACCGAGGACCATCGCGCCGAGCACCGCGGGGGAGAACCACCGCGCTATAGCTTTTCCTTGCCTTGCTTATTCGGGCAATTCGGGACCTGAACGGATGGGCCGGGAGGGTGTAAAAAACTATTCCCTCAAATCATAGCGAACGATTGACAAACATATGTTTGTATGGTACCCTTGTGTTATGAAACTTAGTCAGTATGCCAAACAAGCAGGCGTCCGCTCCGCAACCGCCGGGTGCTGGTTCAAGGCCGGGCCCCTCACGGGCGACCAGACCGCACCAGGCCCCCTGCGCCTGATCGCCGACCTGCAAGCCCCCACGGAGGCGTAACCAATGCGCACGGCCCGCCAGCGCCAGCAACAGCTTTCCAAAGCCGAACGCGAAGCCTACCGTCGCCAGAAGCGCACCCGCCTCACCTTTGCGGTCACGCATATCTCGCTCCTGGCGCTCACCGAGGCCAATGCCGACAAGGTGGTGCAGCTTGATGCACTGGCCGACGAATACCAGCGGGTCTGCCAGTGGTACGCCACCCACTTCTGCGCGCAGGGCGTGGCAGACCGGCATACGCCCCTGCTCATCGAGAGCACCCTGAGCGACAATGGCACGCTGTGCCGTGCGCCGGCCGCGGGTATCGCCCAGAGCTGGCTTTCCAATCGCGACCGCGCTGGCAGGAGTA
>JAAUSY010000122.1 GCA_012032475.1 Chloroflexaceae bacterium | reverse complement strand
CCCCTGAAGAATTCCCGCACAATCTGGTGGTAGCGGGCTGGTTTTCGAGCATCGGCACGTGCCCGCACTGGTCAATCCAGACCAGGCGGCAGTTCGGAACCAGTTGCTCCACCACGGCCACCCCATAGGGAGGCATAATCATATCCTGGCAGCCCCGACTAGCAAGGTCGGGGCGACAATTTCCCGCAAGGCGTCATTGACCGCCGGATTCAGCGCGTTGGAAATGCTTTCCAGGGAGGTTCGCGGGTCCATGCGCAGGAAGTCGCTGAACCCCTCGCGCAATATCGCCTCGTTCTCGTGCGACGGGATGGTATAGAAAAAGCGCCACGCGAGCGTCTGGTAGATAGAAGGCACAGAGCCGGGGAACTGGGGCCGCCACAGGGTCATCCAGGACTGCCACAGCCCCATCCAGGGGTGCCACAACGACATCCACGGCTGCCACAGCGCCACCGATACCCCCATCTGGCTGAGCATCTGCTCCACCATGCGGCGCTCGAACTCGTTCTGGAAGGTGCTGAAGCAGGTGAGCACCAGTCGCCGGACCCGTTCGGGCCAGCGAGCGGCGACATAGGCCGCCACACTCGCCCCGAACGAGTGGGCGTTGAGGTCGAAGCGTTCCATCCCCATCGCGTCGGCAAACGCTATCACCAACTCGGCCAGGCGTTCGCTGCCGGACTTCTCCGTCAGGGGAGGCGACATCCCATAGCCCGGCAGATCCAGGGCATAGATCCGCCACCCATCAGCGAGGTATGCCAGCGTATGTTGCCAGCAGTAGGAAGAAGTGCCCCACCCGTGGAGCAGCACCAGTGGAAACCCTTCTCCGTTCTGGCGATACCCCACCGGGCCGTGGGAAAGTTCGACAAACTGAACCGGAAACGTATCAGGTAGGTACTCCATAGGCAGGTACTTAACTTCTATCGCGGAGCCTGTAGATCGGCGCTATTATAGCGCAGAAAAGGAAAAACCGAAAATCCCCGCCTGGTCGCCGTTCATATTCATAGCTGCTTCATCGCTTCATTGCTTCATTGCTTCATTGCGGCACAGGCGCAGAGGGTTGAACCTTCGGCGGCGGGCCGGCGGGCCGGCGGGCCGGCGGGCCGGTGGACGGTCGGTCATCTGGTAGCCTGCAATATGGGAGGAGATATGCTATACTTAGTCAGGCAGAAAATCAGCCCTATTTTCCCGGTATCAGGCGAACTTGTGAACGACAACCGGAAGCCCCTGGTTCAACACGGTCCAGACGAGCCGGGGCAATCAGCAGACCCCTCGATACTGACCGGCAACCCCTGAAAACCAGGCTTGACCGCAGGAGAAGAGGAGGCAAGGTGGTGGCACATGCTAGTCGAACGGGTGAGAGCACTGGCAGCTTTTGCACCAGCGCCCATAGTCCAGACCATCTATGCCCGGGCCCGAAAGAACGAGCCATTTGATGCGCACCTGTACCCTCACGCGGAGCGGTATGGAGGGGCCATCCTCTTTGCCGATATTAGCGGTTTTACGGCGCTGACCGAGGCGCTGAGCAAGCATAGCTCGGTGGGAACCGAAGAACTGACCTCCCTGTTGAACCTCTACTTCACCCGCATGTTCCTGCACATCGAGAGCTACGGTGGGCAGGTGGTCCGCCTCACGGGAGATGCGATCATCGCCCTCTTCGCGCAGCGGGATGCCCCCTCGCCCTCGGTCGTGGAAGCCCTGCGGCAAGCTATCTATGCGGCCATTGATTTGCAGGAAACGTCCGCCGAGTTTGAAGACCTCTACACCAGCGTCGGCAAGACCTCGCTGGCCCTGAAAATCGGCATCGGAGCGGGCAACATCTTTGCCGCCCACATCGGGGGGGTCTTTGAACGGTGGGAATATCTCATCGCGGGAGAAGCCATGGAGCAGGCCGCCAATGCCGAGAAGTACGCCCACCCCGGCAAAATCGTCCTTGCCAGACCGGCGGCGGCCCTGCTTGGGGTCCGGAGCCAGGATATCGCCCCCTGCGTGGTGGTCTGCGAGAGCGGTGACCACCGTGAGTACCGCGAGAGCAGCGACCACCGCGAGAACGGGAGCAACCGCAACGGCCTATCCCCCGGCCAGCGCCGGTCCCCTCCCCCCTCACCTACCAACTCTACCCCCCGCCCCCCATTTCAAGCCACCCCGTATCCTCCCCACCCCGCTGGAATGGGAGACGCTGCCCACCGAAACGCTCGAACAGATTGAAAATGTGTTGCTCCGATATGTTCCGGCGGCGGTCACGGCCCGCCTGCGGGCCGGGCAACAGGACTGGCTGGCGGATTTTCGGCGGATGACCGTTATGTTCGTCGGGGTTGGAGGGTTGGACTACACCGCCGACCTCGCATTGGAATGGATTCAAACGTTCCTTTCGGACGCGCAGAAGATTATCTACCGCTATGAGGGCAGCCTCAACAAGCTCGTCGTTGATGACAAGGGCACGGTGCTGCTCATTCTCTTTGGGGCCCCTCCCCTGGCCCATGAAGACGACCCGATACGAGCACTGGCCTGTGCCAGAGAACTCCAGCAGCTTTCACGGGCCAGCGCCCGTATGCCAGAGTCCCACCCGGCCCCGGACCGGCCGATGCTGGATATCCGCATTGCCATTGGCATCACCTCCAACACCGTGTTTGCCGGGCCAATGGGCAGCCCCACCTGCTGCGAATACACCGTGATGGGCGATGATGTCAACCTGGCGGCCCGCCTGATGCAACTGGCCGGTCCTGGGCGAGTATTGTGCGACCAGTCAACCTATGGGGAGGCCCGAAAACGCTGGAGCCTGGAAGCCCTGTCCCCCATGCAGGTCAAAGGAAAGACCGAAAAGGTCCAACTCTACCGCTTTGCCGGGCTGCCCGCCCTCACCCAGTCCAGCGAAACTATTCCGCTCGTCGGGCGTGACCACGAACTCGCCGCGCTGGGGTCCTATCTGGAACGGGTCCGGAGCGGGATGGGGTGTGTGGTTTCAGTCATTGGCGAAGGCGGCATCGGCAAAACCCGCCTGACGCAAGAGTTTATCCGGCGCGTCACCAGGGATGCCCCCTCCACGCTCACGGTCATTCAGGGAACCGCGCACAGCATCGCCTCCCAGACCCCCTACCTGGTCTGGCGTGAGGTATTGACCATCTCTCTGGGGTTAGAGAGCCTGCCCGAACCAGAACAGCGAACCGCACGCGTCTCGGAGCGAGCACGGAACCTGGAGATGAACCTCGAACACCGCCTGCCGCTGCTGAACGACATTCTCGACCTGGGCGTGCCAGAAACCCCGGCGACCCGCGGGCTGCGCCCGAACAAACGGCGCGAGAACCTGGCCTTCCTGGTGGTGCAGTTGCTCAACGCCATGGCGCAGAAGACTCCCCTGGTGATTGTGCTCGATGATATGCACTGGGCGGACTCCCTCTCGTGGGACCTGGCGCTGGATGTCGCCCGCGCCGTTTCTCACCAGCCGATTCTGCTGCTGCTCTGCTATCGTTCTCCCGACACCGGCGAGGACAGCCGGTGGGGGCACGAGAAGCGTACGACGCTCCAGGCGATGACCAACCTGGGACAGCACCACACCCTCCCCCTCACCTCGCTGGATGCAGTGGCGGTGGCGCACCTGGCGGCTTCGCACCTGGACAACCGCCCGGTGGCCGCCAGAGTGGCCGCGTGGCTGGTCGAACGGAGTCAGGGCAACCCGTTCTTTGTCGAAGAAACCGTGCGCATGCTGCGCGAGCAATCGGCGTTGATGCTGGACGAGACCGGCACCTGGCAACTGGTTGGCGAACAGTGCCTCACTGCGATTCCCTCCACCATCCAGGGTATCATCCAGACCCACCTGGACCGGCTCCAACCGAACATCCAGCTCACCTGCAAAGTTGCCTCGGTGGTCGGGCGCATCTTCCCCGCACGCGTCGTGGCCGGGGTCTATCCGGTCCCGGAAGAGGTCGCCAACCTGTGGCACTACCTGGACATCCTGGCGCAGCAAGAAATCACGCCCCTGGAATCCTATGAACCAGAGCTGCGCTACCAGTTCAAGAGCGCCGTCACCCAGGATGTGGCCTACCATAGCCTGCTCCAGACTCACCGCCAGGAACTCCACAAAGCCGTAGCCGAATGGTATGAGCGCGAATATACTTCGAACCTCGACCCCTACATTCCCTTGATTGCCGACCACTACCGCCACGCCGAGCAATGGTTGCGGTTTCTCGATTTTGCCGAGCGGGCCGGCAAACTGGCCGCGGCCAACTACGCCACCGCCGAAGCGCTGACCTACCTCTCTCAGGCTATTGACTTGCTCCAGACCCACCCGACCTGGTTTCCCTCTGCCCGGCAGCAAGAGCGGCTCTTCCGCCTGCTGCTGGCTCGCCAGGAGGTCTACCGCCACAGTAGCCATTTCTCGCTCCAGGAACGAGACCTGGACGAACTGACCGAACTGGCCGAAGCCATCGGCGATACCTACCACCAGGCCATTCTTCAGACCCACCGCGCCTACTACTTCCAGGCTATCAACGACTACGAAGCGGCCGACCAGGCCGCCAAGTATGCCCTCAAGCTCGCCAAGCAGCTGGACAACCGCCACTTGCTCGGCGAAAACATGAATGTGCTGGCCCGCAGCGCCGAACTGCGAGCCAACTACCACCAGGCGCTCTGGTGGGGGTTTCAGGCGCTCGAATACTGCCGCGAGGTAGGCGACCGCCACGGCGAAGCCCGCAGCCTGCACTTCCTTGGCGTTGCCAACACCGAGCTAGGCGACTATGCCCAGGCCGAAACCTACCTGTACCAGGCCCTCGATATTCGGCAGGACATCGAGGACCGGTGGGGCGAAGCGACCAGCCTCTACCAGATTGGCAGCCTCCACATGAAGCTGGGCCGACCCCGTGATGCCCTCAAAGCCTACGACCAGGCATTGACCATTCGCCAAGCCATTGGTGACCGGAGCGGCGAAGCCTTCAGTCTGCTCAACATCGGGAACGCCTACCACGCTCTGGGCGATATGAGCGTGGCCCAGCGCTATCAGCGCGAAGCCCTGACGATCTGGCGCGAACTGGGCAACCACTACGGCGAGGCCATGTTGCTGGTCGGTATGAGCGAGATAGCAACGGCACTGGGCGATTTCGAAGCCGCGCAGCAGCACGCCGTGGAGGGTCTGGAGATTGCCCGGTCGCTTGGCAACCGCCAGATAGAAGGCTCCTGCCTGTCGCGGTGGGGCAACGCCAGCCGCGAACAGGCCACCTTCTTGAAGCGGCTGCCCCTCCCCTCCGGGCACCCTCCTATTCAAACCACCCCGGAAGAACCCGACCCCTTCGGCTCCGAAACCCTGGCGGTCCTCGACTACCGACCGCTCGCCGCGGTTGCCTACGAGCACCACCGTGCGGCCCAGGCGCTCGCCAGCGAGCTAGGGCTACGACGACTGGAGGCGCAAGAACTCTACCATCTGGCCGAGTGGGAATGGGAATGGAGCGCCTCCCACATTTCGCTGCGGGCCCGCCCGGCGGCCGACTACTGGGATGCCTCGGCGGTTATTCGCCGGGAAATCGGAGAAATGGAGATGGTCCGCGCCAGCCGCTGCCGTCAGGCGCATGCCCTGGTCCATCTCGGAGACCTGCTTGGCGCACGAAAGCTGGTTGAGGAGGTCTGGGAGGTCTGGGGCAGCGCTCCCCCCCCTGGAGAAGATGAGGACGAAATCCGCAAAGCCTATCTCTCGCTCTACCACGTGTGGCTTGCCCTGGGAGAATATCCATTTGCGATTGCGGCGCTGGCCTGGGCCTACCAGGCCATTCAAGACCGTGCCATTCGCATCAGCGACCCGGACCTGCGCCATTCCTTCCTCACCCGCGTCTCGGTGAATCTCGCCATCATCGAAACCTGGAACGCAACTATCGAGGGGATGGAAGGGATGAAAGGGATGGAAGGGATGAATGACCCGCTCATCCCATGACTGATCATGATATAATGGGCCTGATGCACAATGAGCACGAAACCCCATCAGAACAGGCTAAAAGCCATCGGTATGAACAGCAGGGGACAGACAGGGGACAGACAGAGGACAGAAAGGAACGAGCGAACTATTATGGAGATAGTGCCCATAGATACCCATTTGACGGCCATAGACCACGACTTGATGGCCGTGCCCGGTGTCGGAGCAACCTATGTGGTGCAGGGTGAAGCAGTCGCCCTGGTCGAAACCGGTACCTCGCTGACCGTGGCGGCGACGCTGGCGGGGTTGGACGAACTAGGGATTGCCCGCGATGCAGTTGGGCACATCCTCTGCACGCACATTCACATGGACCACGCGGGCGGAGCGGGGTATCTGGCGGTCAACCTGCCGCGGGCCAGGGTCTACATTCACCGCGAATCTATCCCGCACCTGGCCGACCCGTCGAAGCTGATGCCGAGCGCTCGACGGGCGGTGGGCGAAGCCGCCTGGCCGCTGACGGGCGATATGCTGCCGGTGCCACTGGAGCGGCTCCACCCCGCCGAAGACCTGCGGCTCGACCTGGGGCGTGGGGTGTGCCTGGAAGCACTGCCCACGCCCGGCCATTCGCCAGACCACGTCTCGTTCTGGGACCGTCGGAGCGGGGGGATGTTCCTTGGAGATGCGGCCGGGCTTTCGATGCCACGCCACGGCCTGGACTTTCCGGTCACGCCGGTGCCCACCTACGACCTGGAAACCCACCGGGCAACGATTGAGATGCTGCGCAAGCAGGATATCGGGCGGCTCTACCTGACCCACTACGGGGTTCACGACGATACCGACGACAAATTGCGCCTGGCGCTGGAGCAGATTGAGGGGCTGGCAGAGATGGTGCGGGCGGTGCTGGCCGACGGAGGCGCGGAAGCGGTTGATGTGGCGGCGCTGGCGGCCCGCTACGTTCCCTACCCGGACGATGGCCCCGCAGCGCTGGTGGCCCGAAGCTGGAGCCAGATGAGTGTGGCCGGGATGCTGCGCTACCTGAAGAAGCGCCAGTAGGGCAGGCGCATGACCCACCCGCTCCGGCTGCTGGTCGAAGAAGCGCTGGCGTTCCTCTTCCCAGACCGCTGCACTGGCTGTGGCCGGCGCGGCAGCCTGTTCTGCCCCACCTGCCGCGCTCAGGTTCGTTCGCTCCCCACCGAGGTGGGCAATGGTTCGTTCGATCTCGATGATATCGCAGCGTCGTTTGCCTTTGAGGGGCCGCTACGAGAGGCTATCCATGCCCTGAAATACGGGCGCATTCGCCGCGTTGCCCCCATTCTGGGCGGCCTGCTGGCAACCAGCGAGGTGGCCCATTCGTTGCCTGCCGATGCCCTGGTGCCGGTGCCGCTCCACCCGCGCCGTCTGCACGAGCGCGGCTTCAACCAGAGCGAGTTGCTGGCCCACCACCTGGCCCAGGCTCGCGGTTTGCCGCTCCTGACAGACGTCCTGGTCCGTCAGCGCGACACGGTCCACCAGGTGCGCCTTGACGCCCATGCCCGGCGGGAGAATGTGCAGGGGGCGTTCGGGTGGCAGCATGCTGTCCCTCCCCCGGCGCGGGTGCTGCTGATTGATGATGTGCTGACGACCGGGGCGACGTTCGGGGCGTGCGCTCTGGCGCTGCGCGATGCCGGGGCGCAGGAGGTTCGCGCTCTGGCGCTGGCCCGCAGCTACCACCACCTACCCCCTACTCCTCCAGCCGGAAGGGAACCTCGATCACCACCTTGTCGCGGTCGAAGAGAAACGCGCTCCGAATCATCAGGACGGTCTGGTTGTGGAGCAGGCGGTGCCACCAGCGGACACAGACAAACTGGGGAATGACGATGGTCACCAGGTCGGTGGATTCTTCGCAGGCCAGCATGTTCACATAGTTCACCAGCGGCTTGACCAGCGTGCGGTAGGGCGAACTGACGACCATCAGCGGAATATCGGGCATCCAGCGGGTCCACCGTTCATGCACCTTTTCAGTCTTCGAGGGGTCTGTTTCCACATGCACCGCAATGAGCTTCTGCGCCTGGATGGAGCGGGCATAGCGGGCTGCCACCAGCGTTCCCCGGTGGACCCCCGAAACCAGGATAACCACCGTATGGCGCGATTCCTCGATGTCTGGTTCCGGCTGGTAGTGCTCCAGCGACAGGGAGCGGGCTATCGTCTGGTAGTGGTGGTGGATATGGAGAAACAGCCAGACGAGCACGGCAATCGCCAGGAGCGCGACCCACGCGCCGTGGCTCAGCTTGGTGCTGACAAAAACCAGGGTGACAATCGCCGTCACACCGCACCCCAGCGCATTCAGCACCAGTTTTGCTTTCCAGTTGGGGTCATAGCGCTGAGCGGGTTTTCTGGCTGTCGCTCCACGATTGGTCCCACCAGTTGCTTCACTATGAGCCGGCTGGTCGTCCTGGGGCCGGCGGCTCACCCTTCGCCAGTGGACGACCATACCAGCCTGGGCCAGGGTAAAACTCAGGAACACCCCGATGGCATAGAGCGGTATCAGCGCCGTGGTGCTGGCCTGAAACGCCACAATGAGCAAGGCCGCCCCCACAGCCAGAACCCCGATGCCCCACGAAAAGGACAGGCGGTAGCCGCGCAGCGACAGCCAGCGCGGGAGAAACCCCTCCGACGCCTGAAGCGCCGCCAGGCGCGGAAACCCTCCGAAGCTCGTATTGGCCGCCATAATCAGGACGCTGACCGTGGCAGCAATCATCAGGTAATAGGGAACCTCATGGGTAAAAATCGTCCGCGCTAGCTGCGATACAATGGTCTCATTCGGGAGCGGCACCGCGTGGGTTGCCTGGGACAGCAGCGTGATCCCCATGAACATCATCATCAGGAGACCACTCATCATCAGGATGACCGTCGCCGCATTCTGGCTGCGGGGTTCCTTGAACACCTTGATACGGTTGGAAATCGCTTCCATCCCCGTGAGGGCAATGGCTCCGGACGAAAAAGCCCGCAGGATGAGAAAGAGCGTGAGCGGTTGGGTCGCCTGGACCTGAACGGCCCCCCCCTCAACCCGCGGCAGCGTTCCGTGGAACCAGTGCCAGAACCCCGTCCCTATCATGAGAAACATCATCAGCAGGAAAATGAAAATCGGGAGCGGAAAAAAGTAGTCTGTTTCGCGCACCCCCCGCACCCCCCGCAGGTTGGTGAGCGTCATGAGCAAGATGATGCTCACGCACAACACGACCCGGTAGGGCAGCAAGTAGGGAAACGCCGAAGCAATATGCTCCACCCCCGACGAAACGCTCACCGCCACGGTGAGCACATAGTCTACCAGGAGCGCAGCCCCCGCCACCTGGGCCGCACGTTCTCCCAGGTTGTCCCGCGCAGCAATGTAGGCTCCCCCACCATCCGGGTAGATAAACATCATCTGGCGGTAGGACAGCATCACAATGACCAGTAAGACACAGATTGCCCCGGCTATTGGGACCGACAGACTGAGCGCCGCGGTGCCGGCCAGAATCAAGATTTGCAGGATTTCTTGCGAGGCATAGGCAACCGAGGCGAATGCATCCGAGGCAAACGCTGCCAACCCGATGCGCTTGCTCATCTTGCGTCGGGGAATTTCCTCTTCCCGCAGGGGGCGACCAAACAACAATCGGTGGATTCGACCGGGACCGGATTCCTCCGTCATAATGACCTGGTTCAGGGGACACTGACAGGAGTCGTGGTCTTCGCAGACCAGGGTGATGTCTGCGACCGTGGTTTCGTCGCTCAGAATCGCGAAGTCGCGACCTTTTTCAGATTCAGAGGCATGGGGATCAGTTTCAGGGGTGGATGGGGGTTCGGTTCCGGTGGCCGGTTCGGGTGGTCCAGGAGCAGCCTTCCGGTTCCCCTCCCACGGTTTCGGGTCCGGGGGTTCTCCCGTATACACCACTTCCTCTTGCGGGGTGTTTTCTTCCTGAAAGGAGATATGCACATCGCGGGTCTGTTTCTTCTTCATGGATATGGATGGGATAGACATTGGCATTGAATTGATACGGGTGCTGCCTGGTCGCTATTGAAGTGCCTTGCATCAATTATACCTCCAAATGCTTTTCGGGCCAATGTTCGCCGGACCCTCATTTTTCACTCAACTCGTCGGACGTTGACCTGGCCCTGAATACGGTGCCAACTTGCCAGACACCCTTTCTCAGGGTAAGATAGAGCAATGAACCAACCAGCCAGCCAGACAACCAGCCGGACCCGCCACGCCATCGTACTGGCAGCCGGCGAATCCACCCGGACCCGCCCCCTCACCTACCATCGGCCCAAACCACTGATACCCCTCCTGGGGCAACCGCTGCTCGCGCACATTCTTGACGAACTGGTGGGAATAGTAGAACGGGTGACGCTCGTCGTTGGCTACCGGGCCGAAGCCATCCAGGCTCATTTCGGCCCCAGCTACCGCAACATCGCTCTGGGCTATATCCGACAAAACTGCACCAACGGCACCGCGGGGGCCCTCATGGCCGTCGCTGAGCAGGGAGCTATCGGTAGTCCAGACGAGCCGTTCTTCCTGCTCTATGGTGACAACCTCATCAGCCAGGTAGACGTGCTCGGCGTGGCGCAGCAGCGCTTCTGCCTCGCTGCCCTGCGCGTTGACGACCCGACCGCCTTCGGGATTCTCGATATTGACGGCGACCGCGTGGTCCGAATCCTCGAAAAACCCCCCACCGCCCCACCGGGGGCCCTCGGAAACCCCGGCATCTACCACTTCGACGGACAGGTGCTCCCACTGCTGCGCCATATCCGCCCCTCGCCGCGGGGAGAATACGAACTCACCGACCTGATTGCGCTCCTGAACCAGGGACCCAACCAGGACCCGAATCAGGGACCGGGCCAGAAGCCGGGCCAGCGGGTGGGCTACCACCTCTGCCGTGGCTACTGGATACCCGTTGGCAACCCGTGGGACGTGCTGACCGCCAGTGCGTTCCTTCTGGAGCGCAACGCTTCCCTTCGGCCGGTGATGCACCCCCACGCCCTGCTTGATGGCAGCGATATCACCGGATGGGTCCATATCGGGCAGGCTCGCCTGGGTCCGGGCTGCCGCATCGTTGGCCCGGCCTTCATTGGCGACCAGGTCACAATCGGCGCACACAGCACGATAACCCACTCCGTCATCGAGTCCGGAGCCACCATTGGAGCGCAGAGCACGCTGGAGTGGTCGGTCGTGGGCGAACGAGCCACCGTCGGGCCGGAGTGCGTCATCCAGCACAGCCTGCTCGACAACGATGCCCGGGTGCGAGCAGGGGCCCGGCTGCTGGCCCACCTGGACCGAAACATCACCACGGTTGCCCACACCATGGGGTTGCTCGACCAGGAACTCCCCCGCCGGCGGGCACCATCGTGGGAGCCGGAGTGGAAATCTCGGCGGGCGCGGTCGTCCAGCCAGGGAGCATTCTCTTTCCTCACCCTCCAGGGGGACCCAGCAGTTGACACCTCTGTATCCTCTGCCGTAGAATAGAGCCACAGCAACGAAACGAAAACACCATGTCCGCACACAACCGTCACCAGAACATATCCCAGGTAGGAGACCGCTTCGCATGAGCACACGCAGGTATCATGTGCAAGAATTCATCAAAGCGTCGTTTGTTAGGGCACAGATACTAAGACGGCTCTACCAAAGGAAATGTCATCGTAGTCATTGCCAGAGGAAATATCACCCATGAAGAGTACGATACAGCAGGGACCCATCTTGAACGAAACGGCGTCCCTTGTCGCGATTGGTATCTGTGAAAACGAGTCGCCGGGAGCGCCCATTGAGGCATTGCTCGAAGCTGGCGACTTCTGCGGGAAAGCCAGGGAAATGGCGCTGCTCTACCCTCGCGGCGCACTCCCGGCCCGCCGGGTGCTGCTGGTCGGAATGGGAAAGCGCAGCGACCTGACCCTCGACACCGTGCGGCAGGCAGCGGCGCGGGCCGCCCAGGAAGCCCAGCGGCTCAAAGTCGCGGATATCGCCCTCGCGCTTCCGGTGCCCGAAACCGTGTCCACTGCATCTGGTGCCCAGGCCATGGTTGAAGGGGCCGAACTGGGAACCTACCGCTACCTGGAATACCAGAGTTCCCCGAAGCCCGAAGAAACGCACCAGATTGAAACGCTGCGCATCGTGATGGAAGCGAACCAGGACCTGGAAGCGGCCCGGCGCGGGGCCGCGGCAGGGGAAGCCATCGCCAGAGGGGTTGTGCTTGCCCGCGACCTGTGCAATACGCCAGGCAACCACCTCACCCCGACGCGGCTTGGCGAGATAGCCCAGGATATCGGCGCACGGTGTGGTTTCTCAGTCGCCGTGTTTGGGCGCGAGGAACTGGAGCAGCAGGGGTTCGGGGGGCTTCTGGCCGTGTCGCGGGGGTCCGCAGAACCACCGCGCTTCATCATCCTGGACTATCCAGGTGATAGCTGCCAAAAGGACAAACCCGACCGCGACCAGGAAACCCTTCCAACCATCTGCCTGGTTGGGAAGGGCATCACTTTCGACACAGGGGGCATCTCCATCAAGCCCGCCGCGAACATGGACGATATGAAAATGGACATGGGCGGAGCCGCGGCGGTGCTCGGAACGCTGCAAGTCGTGAGCGAACTCCGGCTCCCGCTGCGGGTGGTTGGTCTCATCAGTGCAGCAGAGAACATGCCCGGAGCCAGTGCCTACAAGCCGGGCGATATTATCACGACCCTGAGCGGCAAGACTATCGAGGTGTTGAACACCGACGCCGAAGGGCGTATCGTGCTGGCCGACGCACTCTTCTATGCCCACCGCTACCACCCCCGCGCCCTGATAGACGTGGCAACCCTGACTGGAGCCATCACCATTGCGCTCGGCCCCCACGCCATCGGGATGATGGGCAACCACCAACCCCTGGCAGACCGCTTCATCCAGGCGGGCGAGGCCACCGGCGAGCGGGTGTGGCCGCTTCCGCTCTGGGAAGAATACCGAGAGATGATGAAAAGCGAGATTGCCGACCTCAAGAATATCGGGGGCCGGGAGGCCGGGTCCATCACCGCGGCCGCTTTTTTGCTCGCGTTTGTGGGTGACTACCCGTGGGTGCATCTGGATATTGCTGGAACCGTCTGGATGGAGAAACCATCGCGGATGTACTACGGAAAGACCAAAGGGGTGACCGGGGTGGGGGTTCGTCTGCTGGCACAAGTGCTGCGTGATTGGACCGATTTCTGATTTTGGAGGCGTGCCGGAAGCGCTGCGCAAGAGCCGTATCTCAAATCTGAAATCTGAAACTGAGAGGGTTTGCCAGATGGAATCGGAGCAATTTGTGGTGCGTTTCTGGGGCACACGCGGGAGCTACCCCGCCCCAGGGCCAGGAACCGTCCGCTACGGGGGCAATACGACGTGCGTGGAAGTTCAGGTGGGACATCAGACTATCGTGATTGATGCCGGAACCGGGATTATCAATCTCGGCCATGAGATGCTCCGTCGGTCCCGGCAAAGTGGGAAACCGATTGTCGCGACCATTTTGCTCACGCACATGCACCACGACCACACCCAGGGATTCCCCTACTTTCTGCCGGCCTATGTGGGCACCAGCAAGCTCCATATCCTCGGCCCACGCACGTTCGACCAGGAGATAGAGGAAATCTTGAACCATGCGGTGTTGCCCCCCAGTTTTCCGGTCAGCCTGCATGAAATGCCCTCCATCAAGGTCATTCGGAGCCTGCACGGAACAGAGATGGTGGTGATTGACCAGGAACATGGGAACCTGCACATCCACAATATCTACCACGACCCGGTCGAAAGGTCCCCGGATATTGTATGTGTACATATCCACAAGAGCTATGCCCACCCGAAGAGCGGCGTCTATATCTACCGCATTGAGTGGCATGGCAAGTCGGTGGTGTTTGCCAGCGACACCGAAGGCTACGTTGACACCGACCGCCGCCTGGTGGCGTTCTCGCGAGACACCGACCTGATCATTCACGACGCGCAGTATACCGAGGAAGAATATGCCTCGAAAAAGCAGGGGTGGGGGCACAGCACCCCGAAGATGGCCTGCGATGTGGCGCGGCTCGCCAATGCTCGCCGCCTGGTGCTCTTCCACCACGAGCCGCTCTACGACGATGAGAAGATTGCTTCCATAGAACGAGCCGCACGA
>JAAUSY010000023.1 GCA_012032475.1 Chloroflexaceae bacterium | reverse complement strand
TGGCCCACGGCGACGACCAGAGCTTCCACCCATCACCCCCGCCCCCGGCTACACCGTGGCGGACGTGGCGGTGGACGGCGTGTCGGTGGGGGCCGTGACGACCTACACCTTCCATAACGTCACCGCCAACCACACGATTGCGGCGACGTTTGCTCCCCTCAACTACACCATCACCGCGACGGCGGGAGCGAACGGCAGCATCACGCCGAGCGGCGCGGTGAGTGTGGCCCACGGCGACGACCAGAGCTTCACCCTCACCCCCGCCCCCGGCTACACCGTGGCGGACGTGGAAGTGGACGGCGTGTCGGTGGGGGCGGTGACGACCTACACCTTCCATAACGTCACCGCCAACCACACGATTGCGGCGACGTTTGTTCCCCTCAACTACACCATCACCGCGACGGCGGGGGCGAACGGCAGCATCACGCCGAGCGGCGCGGTCAGCGTGGCCCACGGCGACAACCAGAGCTTCACCCTCACCCCCGCCCCCGGCTACACCGTGGCGGACGTGGCGGTGGACGGCGTGTCGGTGGGGGCCGTGACGACCTACACCTTCCATAACGTCACCGCCAACCACACGATTGCGGCGACGTTTGCCCAAGTCTTCGTCCAGTTCAGTGCTGCAAGCTACAGCGTCTATGAAGACGAAGGCACCGTCACGATCCAGGTCACCCTCAACCGGACCTCCACCGAAGTGGTCGAAGTTGACTACGCCACCAGCGATATCACGGCGACCGCAGGCATTGACTACGTGCCTGCCAGTGGCACCCTGACTTTCAACCCCGGTGACCTGACCCAGGTCTTTACCGTGACCGTCGTGGATAACTGCGACCTTGACGAAACACTCGGACTGACGCTGAGCAACCCGAACAACGCCTTCCTGGGCACTCCCTTCACAGCCACGTTGACTATCAAGGGGGCACACCCCAACATGGTCAAGAACACCAGCGACAGTGGGCCAGGGTCGTTGCGCCAGACCATCGCTGACGCCAGTCCGGGCGATACCATCGGGTTCTGCATCACCCCGCTCCCGGCGGTCATCACCTTGACCAGCGGGCAGATTACCATTGACAAAGACCTGACGATTGACGGCCCCGGTGTCTCCCTGATAGCCATCAGCGGCAATAACGCCAGCCGCGTGTTCGAGATGACCAGCGGAACAAACATTGCCATAGACGAAGTGACCATTCAGGAAGGGAACGTGAGCGGCGACGACGGAGGCGGGGTGCTCAACCACGGCACGCTCACCCTGAGCAGCACCATGGTGATGAGCAGCACGACGACCGGCCGCGGTGGGGGCATCTTCAATGATGGCTCGCTCACCCTGGTCAACACCATCGTTGGTGGCAACGCAGCAGATGGCAATGGCGGGGGTATCTACCACGAGAGTGGTTCCCTGACTCTGACCGGCACGACGGTTGGCGACAACACGGCGAATGGCTTGAACAGCTACGGTGGGGGTATCTACATCAGAGCTGGCAGCGCCGTACTGACCAGTACGACCATCAGGGGCAACGAAACAACGGTTGATGGTGGTGGTATCTACCACCAGAGCGGCACGCTGGCGCTGACCAGCAGCACCGTCAGTGGCAACACCGCGAACGACGATGGCGGTGGTCTGGACAACGAGAGTGGAGATGTCACTATCACCGATACGATCATCAGCGACAACCGGTCCCTGGGCAATTATTTGACCGGAGCCGGAGGGGGTATCAACAACGAACAGACCATGATCCTTATCAATACCACGGTGATGAGCAATGCCGTACAGAATGGGGATGGTGGTGGTATTTCCAACCGATACGCCGGAGCGCTGACCCTCCAGTCATCCGTGGTGATGAGCAACACCGCCAGTGAGGATGGTGGCGGCGTGTACAACGAAGACGGTACGCTGGCGCTGACCACCACCACCGTCAGCGGCAACACCGCGGGTAGCGACGGCGGCGGAGTATACCAGGAGACCGGAACGGTCACCCTGACTGGCAGCACCATCAGTGGCAACACTGCCAGTCAGGACGGTGGCGGGGTGGACAACGAAGGCGGCACACTGACCCTGACCAGCAGCACCGTTAGCGGCAACACTGCGGGCAACGACGGTGGTGGTATCCAGAACGAAAGAACGCTGGAATTGATCAACAGCATCGTGGGCGAGAATGCCGCCGCTCACGGCGGTGGTGTCAATAGCGCGGGAACATCTGCCGCGGACCAGGCCAGCCTGAAAGTAGTCAGCACGACGATCCAGAGCAACACGGTCACGCTGGATGGTGGGGGTATCCGCGGCGAATATTCCATGATGGATGTTGAGAACAGTACCATCAGTGGCAACCAGGCAGCGCAAAACGGCGGGGGTATTTTTGCTCGCTACCTGACCACCGAAGTTAGCAACAGCACCATCACCAACAACGAAGCTGACAGTAATGGTGGCGGCTTCTATGTTTCAGTGCTTGGGGTTGATGCAGTGACCGTGACCCAGAGTATCATTGCAAATAATCGGGCCGGTATTGATGGCCCCGACTGCCGCCGGGACTTTGCGTCAGGTGGGTCTAACGTCATTGGCAACTATGATGGTTGTACTGGTTTCACCGATGGAGTCAATGGCGACCAGGTAGGCAGCAGTGCCAGCCCCCTGGACCCGCTGCTCGGCCCGCTGCAAGACAACGGCGGCCCGACCTGGACCCATGCCCTGCTGCCGGGCAGTCCGGCGGTTGACACCATCCCGGTGGGGGCATGTGGGGTTGCAACCGACCAGCGCGGCGTTGCCCGACCCGACGGAGCCTTGTGCGATAGCGGCGCAGTTGAATACCGCGGCATTCGGGTGCAGTTCAGCGCGACAGACTACACCGTGAGTGAGCGGGACAGCACCGTCATGATCAACGTCACCCTTTCGATGGCCTCGACCCAGAGTGTGTCGGTGGATTACACGACCAGCGATGGTACGGCGACCGCAGGGAGCGACTACGTGCCAACCAGTGGGACCCTGATCTTCCTGCCCGGCATGACCACGCAGACCTTCACCGTGACCGTGATAGATAGCTGTGATACGACCACACCGAACGAAACGGTCAACCTGTCGTTGCTCAACCCGGTCCGGGTGTCGCCGGGCACCCCGAAGACCGCGACCCTGACCATCGAGGATACGACGGCGAACAAAGTGACCAATACGAACAACAGTGGCTCCGGCTCGCTGCGTCAGGTGGTGCTGAACGCCAGCAGTGGCGATACCATCCTGTTCTGTACCACAGGGGTTATCCGTCTGACCAGCGGGCAGATTACCATCAACAAAGACCTGACGATAGACGGCCCCGGCTCCTCCCTGATAGCCATCAGTGGCAACAACGCTAGCCGCATATTCTCTATCAACGGCGGGGTCACCGCGACCATTGACGATGTGACCATCCAGGAAGGGCGGGTTGTTGATAGTAATGGTGGCGGCATCCTGAACATGGGAACACTGTATCTGAATGCCACCGTGGTTCAGAATAACCGTGCGACCGGCAGTGGGATGGGGGGAGGTCTCTATAATGCCGGGACGATGGTGGTAAACCGCAATCAGTTCTTGAATAACGCGTCCGAATCGTTTGGCGGCGGCATTCAGAATGGCGGAACGATGACCATCATGGACACTACCGTGAGTGGGAATGCTGCCGATAGCTATGGTGGCGGTATCAGTACGTTCGCCGGCAATACGACGCTCACTGGCAGCACTCTCAGCGGGAATACGGCGGAAAATAGCGGTGGGGGTATCAGTACGTTCATGGGAGTGGTCGTGCTCACCAACAGCACCGTCAGCGGCAACACCGCCTCGAATAACGATGGCGGCGGTATCTACAACAATATGGGGCAGCTATCGCTGACCAGCAGCACCGTCAGCAGCAACCTGGCAAGTGATGAGGGTGGCGGCATCTACTATGATGCCGGGATGGGCTTTGGCTGGTCCAGAATCAAACAGTCGGTTCTGGCCGACAATACCGCCCCGACCGGGACTGAGTGCCGGGGGAATATCACCTCGCAGCGCTACAACCTGGTTGAAAACCCGGCCGGCTGCACGATAGGCGGCGATACGACGGCAACCTCACCGGGGTTGACCCACTGCTCGTCCCGCTGCAAGACAACGGCGGCGCAACGGAGACGCATGCCTTGCAGACGGGCAGCCCGGCCTTCGATGTTATCCCGCCGGCGGAGTGTGCGGTTGCGACCGACCAGCGCGGTGTCTCGCGGCCCATGGTGCAGTGTGATATGGGCGCATACGAGGGCAGCGACAGCCTGGTGGCCCTCTACACGTTTGAGGAGGGAAGCGGCACCGTGGTTCGGGATGTGTCGGGCGTTGGGACCCCACTGGACCTGACGCTGAGTGACCCGCTGGCGGCAACCTGGATTTCCGGGGGGCTTTCGGTTGACACGGCAACGATCATTGCATCCAGCGGGGCGGCCACGAAGATTATCAATGCAGCCAAAGCCAGCAACGAATTGACGGTTGAGGCGTGGGTCCAACCGTCTGCCCTGGTTCAGGGCACTCCCTCGCGTATCGTGACGCTTTCAGCGGATACGAGCTATCGCAACTTTACCCTGGCGCATGGGCAGGTCATGGGAACCCCGGACGACCGCTACAGCTTCCGCCTGCGCACCACGGCTACCGATTTGAATGGGATGACCGGTGCGTTGACGACGCCGGACGGGAGCCTGACGCTTGGCCTGACCCACGTGGTCTATACCCGCGATGCATCGGGGAACACGAACCTCTACCTTGATGGCGTGAGCAGCGTCAGTGGCTCAATTGGGGGGGATTTCTCGAACTGGGATGATACGTACCGCCTGGCGCTGGCAAACGAGTTTGGTGGTGGTCGAAGCTGGCTTGGGGAGTATTATCAGGTGACTCTGTATCGCCGGGCGCTGAGCGCGACGGAGGTGGGCAACAACTTCGCCGCCGGTCCGTAGCGTAGCCCCGCGGGCGCGGCTCTATGAAGCAGTGGCGAGTGACGGGCAGCCAGTGACGAAACTCCCGCTACTCATCACTCGTCACTCATTACTCATTGTTCATCACGCTCATTGCTGGCAGGCGATGACCTCCGCCCCCATATAGGGCCGCAGCACCTCCGGCACCACGATGCTGCCATCCTCCTGCTGGTAGTTCTCCATAATGGCGATGATGGTGCGGGGCACCCCCAGGCCGGAGCCGTTGAGCGTGTGGAGAAACTCTGGCCTGGCCCCCGGCTCCGGGCGGTAGCGGATGTTGGCCCGCCGCGCCTGGAAGTCTTCGACATTGCTGCACGAACTCACTTCGAGCCATTCGCCCTGTCCCGGTGCCCACAGCTCGATATCGTAGGTTTTGGTTGAGGCAAACCCCATATCGCCGGTGCAGAGCAGCTTGGTGCGGAAGGGGATCTTCAGCGCCCGGCACGTCGCCGCAGCATCGCCGCGGAGCTTCTCAAGCTCGTCGTAGCTCGTCTCCGGCAGGACAAACTTATACATCTCGACTTTGTCGAACTGGTGCCCACGCTTGATACCGCGCACGTCGCGCCCGGCGCTCATCTGCTCGCGGCGGAAACAGGGCGTATAGGCGCACAGGTGGATGGGCAGGTGAGACCGCTCCAGGATTTCATCGGCGTAGAGGTTAGTCAGCGGCACTTCGGCGGTGGGTACCAACCACAGCCCAGCATCTTCGTCGCGGTAGAGGTTGTCGCGGAACTTCGGAAGCTGCCCGGCCCCCAGCATGCAGTGCTCTTTCACTACAAACGGCAGGTACACTTCCTGGTAGCCCTGCGCGAGGTGAAAATCCAGCAACCACTGGATGAGCGCCCGTTGGAGCCGCGCCCCTGCTCCCCTGAGCACATAGAAGCGCGAGCCGGCGAGCTTGACCCCGCGCTCAAAGTCAATCGTGCCTGCCATCTCGCCCAGTTCCCAATGGGGACGCGGGGAGAAGCCCAGGTCCTGCGGCTCACCTTCCTGTGAGATGACCACGTTGTGGTCTTCGTCGGGGCCATCGGGAACATCGGGGTGGGGCAGGTTGCGAATTTCCAGCAGCAGTCTCTGCTGCTGTTCCTCCACCTCCGCGACGGTGCGGTCCAGTTCGGCAATCCGGTCGCCCACGTCGCGCATGGCCGCAATGCGGGCTTCCCGCTCCGCGGCGTCTTTCATCTTGCTGATTTCCTTCGAGCCTCGGTTGCGTTCGGCCTTCAGCGCCTCAACCTCTTGCAACAACGTTCGCCGCTGCTCATCAAAGGCCAGGGCCGCGTCAATCTTCTCGCCTTCGACCCCGGCGCGGGCAAGCTGTTGCTTCACCCACTCCGGCTGTTCGCGAATACATTTGATATCAAGCATCTCTTTCTGTTGCTCCTGTGATTTTACCGTTACTTTCTTGAATCTCTTGCCACTCGCGCCACTCACCACCCGTCACTCGTGCCGAATGATAAGCGGGAGATGCACCCGCCGGGGCGGCGGGGGAACGGAGGTTTGCCGCACCTGCTGCCCGGTCGCGTAGTTCGAAGTCCAGGCATACAGGTCATCGTGAAATGCCAGCAGTTGGGCGTGGACATTCTGCGGGTCGCCCAACCCCGCGGCCCCCACCTGCTCCCAGTCTACCAACCCCCGCTCCAGCGTGCCCGTAGTCCGCCAGACGCTCACCCCCTCGGACGTGTTCGAAACTGCAACATAGAGCGCCTGGTGATAGACCGTTGCTCCATCCACCACCGTGCTGCGGTTGGCAACGTTGCCGACGATGCCCGGTGTGCTCACGCGGCTCCACGACCCCGCGTCGCCGGTGCTGCTGCGATAGATAGCGATGCCGTTGGCGCTGGAGGTGGCAACGTAGAGGAACCCTTCCATGTCGCCCAGGATATCAACCCGGACGCTGCCGACCGGCCCGCTGTAGACTTCGTCCCACTGCGGCTTCCCTGCCAGGCTGGTCGTTCGGAAGAGCTTCCCCTTTTCGCGCAAGCCATCGGTCGTGTGAACGCCAACATACAGCGCATCCTGAAAGACGTATCCCGACCAGATGCCGCGGTGGGTCTGGTCTCCGAAGCCGCTGACGTTCTTCTGCTTCCAATGGGTTCCATCTTCCGAGCACCAGACCTGTGCCCCGGTGACGCTGTTCTGGGTGCCTCCGCACAGCCACCCATCAAAGACTTGCATGTCCTTGAAATTGGTGTTGTTGACATCACCGAACCCCGGTGTGATGACCTGGGTCCAGGTCAGGGCGTTGCCGGAGGGGCTGCGATAGATCAGGGTCCCCTGGCGCGTGTCGCCTCCATTCGCTGTGCTGGCATAGAGCATACCATCGAACTCCGCCAGACTGTCAATGTGGTCATTCTGCAGGGCCCCGCTCTGGCGACGGTCGTTCCCGAAGGGAGCCGCGTAGATATGCGCGTAGGGGTTGCCATAGGGCAGGTTGCGGAATGAGCCGGCCACCTCTTCCCAATCATCCTGGCTGGATGGCCGGGTGATGCCCTTCCGGGTGCGCCAGAGACGCGCCCCAAACTGGTTGTCGGCCTCCATCCCAACGTAGATCTGGTCGTGGAAGACCAGTACCTCGTAGCCCTCTTCAGAACCGTATCCCCCCCCGCTTGCCATCCCGAACGCTCCGTCGTTGATCTGGACCCATTCCGTGTCAATCAGAGCGGTTCCGCTGGTGGCAGACCAAGAATGGGCGTGGTCGTGGTCTGCTGCCCAGCACCATATAATCAGCAGCCAGCACAGACCGCTCGCAACCAACCAGGAACTTCTTTTCTCACCCTCCATGTCCAAACCTTCTCCCTGCTCCTCTTGCCCTTCTTGCCTTGCTCATGCTTCTCGCGCTCCCAGAGGCTCAACGACCTGCCAGAACGAGGCATCGCGCAGGAAGTGCAGCCGATAGGCGGGAACTTGCTGAAGCAACTGCTGCCCCCATTCCAGAAGGCGACCAGGATATTCCGGGTTGGACGGAAGCACCGGGATGCTGGCTAGCACCTCCGCGAGCATTCGCCCCGCTCCCACCGGCTCAATCGCCACTCGCTGGCTCTTGACCAGCCGGAGCATCGCCCCCAGGGGGGCGGCGGCGGGGCCAGTCGCCCCGACCTGGGTAGGGTTCGTAAAGGGGGTCGCATGCACCATCCACGCCCCGTTGTGGGGCATCACAACCACCAGGTCATCGTTCAGCACCAGGTCATCGGGTGAGAGGCGGGCAGCAGTCGTCTTGCCGCTGCCAGAGTGCCCGAAGAACAGGTAGGCCCGTCCGTGGCGCACAATCCCCGCTCCGTGGAACAGCACGCCGCCAGCACGGAACGCGAGCAGCGCACAGGCTACCCGGAGCATATATTCCACATCCGACGCGGTCCGGGTGGCGCAGGTCGCCGGTGCTTCGGCAAGCGCCAGGCGGGCCTGTCCCCGCTCCAGATCAATCGTCCCCTCGCAGGTGGGGGTGGCAATCCGTGCGGTCCCGTGGCAAAAGGTCACCGGATCGGCGCGAGAACCAGCCGGTCGGAAGGGGTAGTTTGGGCAAAGCTGAATGGTCAGATGGGGCGGGGGGGCAGCCGCCGGAGCAACGACCTGAAAGGGCCGGTAGGGCTGCTGGAGCCGGGCCATGAGCGCAATATCGGGCCGGCCACCATCATCCGCAGACCGGCGATAGCGAGGGAAAAGGTCGCCATCTTCACTTCGGGCAGAGCCATCGGGTCATCCATAGCTATAGGATAACACAGGAGAACACAGGATGCGTTGGGTCTGTGATAGGTCTGGACTATATATACCCCGAAGCCGCCGGTCTGTCAATGGCGCGTTTCCTCACCTGAGCCTTTTCTTTTTCTCCCCATTGACGGGAGCCGGTGCCTCTGCTATAATCTAACCGGGTGCCGAAGTGGCGGAATGGCAGACGCGCCTGGCTCAAACCCAGGTGAGGGCAACCTCATGTGGGTTCGACTCCCACCTTCGGCACCAGGCAGCAAACCGGTCGGACGGGGCGTGGCTCAGCCTGGTAGAGCGCCGCGTTCGGGTCGCGGAGGTCGGTGGTTCAAATCCACTCGCCCCGACCAGGTTTCAACCAGAAAAGGCCATAAAGCCTATGAAGGGCCAGTGCTCGCAAGGGGGGGAAGGAGGGAAAGTCCTTCTCATCCCTTCGGGCAACGCTGGTCCTTTCCAATTTCCGAAAGGAAGAAGGAAGATTGAGAGGATAAAACACCTCTGGTATTCAGAAGGAGCAAGGTTTGGAGATGGCCGCATCGTCGCTGGCAACCGTGTTCTTGAAGATTGGCCCTATCCTCGCCATAGGCCTCGTCATCATCCAGTTGGAAAAGTGTGACTATATCACCAGTGCGCTTCCGCCAAGCCCGTCACCTTTTCCGACCCTGGCCCGGCTTCCCACCGTCACCCCGGAGACCCCGATCCCCACTCCGGAGCCAACCGCAACCCCCGGCCCCCCCACGCCTACACCGACCCCGCTCTCAATGGAGGGGTTGGCCGTGGTGGCTGCCAATGTGCGAAGTGGCCCCGGCATAGATTACCCCATTCTCTATACCCTCTCGAAAGATGAGCGCGTGATACTCCACGCCCGCCACGAAAACTGGTACCAGGTCACCACGCCGGACGGAACTGAGGGTTGGATGGCCGCTGAAGTGCTGGATGTGATATCAGCCGTGGCAACCGCCGTCCCGACGGTCACCCCGACCCCAGCACCGGCCATCTCCCCCTGACTGACCGCCGCTCGTCACTGGCCGCACCGGCCCTACTCGCGGTCAGCAACCGGCGTACGTTCGGGCAGCAGCATGCGGATGGTTTCAATCAGTTCATCTATGGCGAATGGCTTGGATAGATAGGCCGCTACTCCCGCATTGCGGGCTTTGCGCTCCAGTTCGGGGGTATCGTAGGCGGTGAAGAGAATCATGGGGGAGGTGATCCCTTGCTTCTTAAGCGAGTCAATGAGCTGAAGGCCATTCATGCCCGGCAGGTTGTAGTCGGTCAGGAGGAGATCGAAGGTTTCTTTCTTCCAGAGTTCCAGCGCCTCAATCGCACTCATCACATTGGTAAACCGGTAGGGCATCCCCAGAGCAGGCATCGTCAACCCGATGAGGCGACCAATGTGGATATCATCCTCGACGACGAGTACGTGAACCGCCTGGTCTGATTCTGTTTCCAAGGTCATAGGATTTCCCCCCGGAGCTTGCATCAATACCCGCAGGATTCAACCAGGGTTGCTGCCCCCGCAGCCAGGATTGAATCCTCACATCAGGGTATCGTTACGCTCTTCTTGATATTTCTGGAGAACGGGTTTGTACCCACCCGGACTATCATGATACCATATGTGGCCTTCGTTGCAAGCCTGGTCATCCGGGTGGCAACCGAAGGGGTTCGGGGGAGATTTCGAGGAAGAGTCCGGGGGATTGGGGGGAAGGCGGGCGCACTTTTTCCCAAAAAACTGAACAGGGCCACCTGCTCGAACGCTATTGCAAAGTGTCCCCATCTACGTTATACTTGCCACCATCTTGAACCGGAGGTTTGTGATTTTTTCCTCACACAAACCCCCACTTTTTAGCATAGAAGGAAGAGTTACACCACAGTTACATAACTCAGAGCGGACGTAGTCCCAAAGAAAGAGAGGTGAATGCCGTGGCACAGAGGGCAATTCGTGAATGTGACGGCAAAAAAATGATCGCCCGCTGGATGAACACCCACCCCAGAGGTCCCTACACGCTGGATGACCGGTTCGTCCCGGTCACCCCCTATATGTCGTTTGACCAGCAGTGTGTGGTCTATCCGTGGTTGAAGGAAGAACGGTTGGTGGTCAAGCCCGACCAGTTGATCAAGCGCCGGGGCAAAAGCGGCATGCTCCTGCTGGATGCCTCGTGGGAGGAAGTTCGGGACTGGATCAACGAACGGATGGGGCGGGAAATCGAAGTCGAAAACGTCCGGGGTATCCTGGACCACTTCATTGTAGAACCGTTCACCCCCCATAGCTCGGATGACGAATATTACCTGGCTATCCGCTCCCTCCGCGAAGGCGACGAAATCCTCTTCTACCACGAGGGGGGGATACACGTTGGCGATGTGGATGCCAGAGCCGAGCGGTTGCTTGTCCCTATCGGCCATATCCCGACGGCTGATGAGATCACCAGCAAACTGCTGCTCCACGTTCCGGAGTACCGCCGCTTCATCGTTGCCGGCTTTATCGAGATGATGTTCAAGTTCTATGCCGAACTGAACTATGCCTATCTGGAAATCAACCCCTTTGTTGTGGTGGCCGACCGGATTGTTCCCCTCGACCTCGCCGCCCGGATTGATGACACCGGAGAGTTTGAGAGCGAGGCAATGTGGGGGAAGATTGAGTTTCCGGCCCCCTTCGGGCGCGAACTCACTCCCGAAGAAAAGTACATCAAAGAGCTGGATTCTCAGACCGGCGCATCGCTCAAGCTCACCGTGCTCAACCCGCACGGGCGGGTCTGGACAATGGTGGCTGGTGGGGGGGCATCGGTCATCTATGCCGATACCGTCTCCGACCTGGGCTTTGGGAGCGAACTGGCAAACTACGGAGAATATTCCGGCGACCCGAGCGAACAGTTTACCTATGAATATGCCCGAACCATCCTCGACCTCATGACACGCGAAAAAGACCCCCGCGGCAAGGTGCTCATCATCGGGGGGGGGGATAGCGAATTTTACCAACGTCGCCGCTACGTTCAAGGGCATTGTGCGGGCCTTGAAGGAATATCAAACCCGGCTCCAGGAAAACGAAGTGCGCATCTTTGTCCGACGTGGCGGACCGAACTATCAAGAGGGGTTGCGCATCATGCGCGACCTTGGTCAGAGCCTGGGGGTTCCCATCGAGGTCTTCGGGCCAGAAACCCACATCACGTCTATTGTCCCCATGGCGCTTGAGGTAGGGAAAGAGGGGGAAGGAGAAAAACGATGACCCAGAAAGAGACGCAGAAAGCGTGGTATACCCTGTTTGATCGGGACACGCGGGCGGTAGTCTACGGTCAGCAGGTGGGAGCCGTGCAGCGAATGCTGGACTTTGACTATATCTGTGAGCGCCCGACCCCATCGGTTGCGGCCATGGTGGTGCCCACCGCCAATGACAGTTTGCAAAAATTCTACTGGGGCACTTCGGAAGTTCTGTTGCCCATCCGCCACAACCTGGGGGACGCGCTCGAAAAAGCGCCCGATGTGGATGTGCTGATCAACTTCGCCTCGTTTCGCTCGGCCTACGCCGCAACGATGGAAGCGCTCCAGTATCCGCAAATCCGCACCATTGCCATCATTGCCGAGGGTATCCCGGAGCGCCGCACCCGCATGATTATTCAGGAGGCCAACCAGCGCGGGGTGACGATTATCGGCCCGGCCACGGTGGGCGGCATCAAGCCCGGCTGCTTCAAGATTGGCAACACCGGGGGGATGCTCGACAACATCATTGCTGCGAAGCTCTACCGACCGGGCAGCGTGGCGTTTGTCTCCAAATCGGGCGGGCTGTCGAATGAGCTGAACAACATCATCTCACGCAATTCGAACGGGGTCTATGAGGGCATTGCCATCGGGGGCGACCGCTACCCCGGTACCACGTTCATTGACCACCTGCTGCGCTACGAGGCCGACCCCGAAGTCAAGATCCTGGTGTTCCTGGGCGAGGTTGGCGGCGTGGACGAATACGAGGTCGCCGGTGCCCTGCGCGAAGGCCGTATCACCAAGCCCCTGATTGCCTGGTGTATCGGTACCTGCGCCAGGATTTTCCCCTCCGAAGTGCAGTTCGGGCATGCGGGGGCACTGGCAGGCGGCGCGTCGGAAACTGCCGAAGCCAAAAACGCGGCACTGCGAGAAGCCGGCGCGATTGTCCCGACCAGCTTCGAGGAATTTGGGCAGGCTATCCAGCGAACTTACCGGGACCTCGTGGACCGCGGCATTATCATCGAGCGGCCCGAACCCGAACCCCCTACTATCCCGATGGACTACGCCTGGGCGCAGCGCATGGGGCTGATTCGTAAGTCGGCCAACTTCATCAACACGGTTTCGGACGACCGCGGCGAAGAACTGATCTATGCTGGGATGCCCATTACCCAGGTCTTCAAGGAGCAGATTGGTATCGGGGGGGTTATCAGCCTGCTCTGGTTTACGCGCTTGCTGCCTGGCTATGCCCGCAAGCTCATTGAGATGGTCATTATGCTGACGGCCGACCGCGACCCGCAGGCGTCCGGGGCCATGAATACCATCATCACGCCGGGCCGGGCGCGACCTGATTTCGTCGCTGGCATCGGGGATGCTCACGATTGGCCCGCGGGTTGGCGGGGCCATTGACGGGGCCGCGCAGATTTTTTCATGGGCGTATGACACGGGACTCAGCCCACAAGCATTCGTGGATGAGATGCGCCAGCGGGGGCAACTCATCATGGGTATCGGCCACTGCACCTATTCGGTCGAAAACCCGGATATCCGCGTGGCGATCATTAAGGACTACGCCAAGAAGCATTTCCCCAGAACTGAGCTGCTCGACTATGCCCTGGAAGTCGAGCAACTCATGGTCCAGAAGAAGAGCAGCCTCATCCTGAACGCCGATGGGTGTATTGCCGTGGTGATGGTTGACCTGCTGCGGTCGAGCGGGGCCTTCACCAGGTTAGAAGCCGACGAATACGTGCAGATGGGGTGTCTGAACGGGTTGTTCGTGCTTGGGCGCAGCACCGACTTTATCGGGCGGTTCATTGACCTGAAGCGCCTCAAGAGCGTGGCCTATGTGTGCAAGTCAGGGGTGCTTTCCAAAGAGCTGAACAAGATTATCACGCGCCACTCGGACGGGGTCTATGAGGGCGTGGTGCTTGGCGGTGACCGCTACCCCGACAGCAACACCCTGGACCACCTGCTGCGCTACGAAGCTGACCCGAACGTCAAGATGATGGTGCTGCTTGGCGATGTGGATGGGGTAGATGAGTATGAGGTAGCCGGGGCGCTCAAGGGGGGCCGTCTGACCAAACCCCTGGTCGTCTGGTGCTCCAGCGGTCACATTCGTGCGGTCCCGTCGGTTACTCAGGCCGGGCATGTCGCCCTGATGGACGAAGGCACGTCGGTGGGAACCAAAAACGAGATGCTGCGGAAGGCCGGCGCGATAGTTCCCGAAAGTTTCAGCAAAATCGGCCAGATTATCAGCCAGACCTATCGCAAACTGGTGGATGACCGGGTGATAGCCAGAGAACTCGACCTGGTGCCTGAGCCAGTGGCAACCAACGGAAACGACCCCCAGTTGCTCTACCAGGGGATGCCCATCTCGAAGATTTTCGCACAGGATATTGGCATCGGGGGCGTTCTGGGGTTGTTGTGGTTCAAGCGGTTGCTGCCGGTCTATGCCCGCCACTTCATTGAAATGGTGCTGATGGTCATTGCCGACCACGGCCCGGCGGTCTCCGGTGCCCACAATGCGATTGTATCGGCCCGAGCCGAGAAAGACTTGATCTCGTCGCTGGTGTCGGGTATCCTGACCATCGGGCCGCGGTTTGGCGGGGCTATTGACGGAGCCGCACAGACGTTTGCCTGGGCGCACGACTCCGGTCTCTCTCCGCATCAGTTCGTGGAGGAGATGAAGAACCGCGGGCAACTGATCCCAGGTATCGGCCACCGTATCAAGTCGGTTCATAACCCCGATATGCGTGTGACGATTATCAAAGAATATGCCAAGACGCACTTTCCGAGCACCGAACTCCTTGACTATGCGCTGGAAGTTGAGAAACTGACCACGCATAAGCGGAGCACGCTCATTCTGAATGTTGATGGATGTATTGCGGTGGCGTTTGTTGACCTCATGCGATCTTGCGAGGCGTTCACCAGGGAGGAGGCGGATGAGTATGTAAATATTGGCTGTCTGAATGGCCTCTTTGTGCTGGGTCGGAGCATCGGCTTTATCGGGCATTTCATTGACCAGAAACGGCTCAAGCAAGGGCTTTATCGGCATCCGTGGGATGATATTGCCTATATGGTTCCGTCGGATGTTCAACGATACGAGTAATGATACCTGGTTCGCTCGGTTTTTTTCAATCAGGATTAAGCATACGCAATAATAATAGAGGAGGATACGATGTCAGGAGTAACCTACACGGCACCGGACGGTGACCCCATAACGATTCAGGATGGCAAGCTCCAGGTTTCCAATCACCCGATTCTTCCGTTTGTCGAGGGTGATGGCACCGGGCCGGATATCTGGCGGGCCAGTGTGCGCATTTTCGATGCGGCGGTGGAACACGCCTATGGCGGCGAACGCAAGATGATGTGGATGGAGGTGCTGGCGGGTGAGAAGGCCTTCAAAACCACGGGCGAATGGCTGCCCGACGCGACGGTTGAGGCGTTTAAGAACTATCTGGTCGGGATTAAGGGGCCGCTGACCACGCCGGTCGGTGGGGGTATTCGCAGCCTGAATGTGGCGCTGCGGCAGTTGCTCGACCTCTATGTCTGCCTGCGGCCCGTGCGCCACTTCCCCGGCGTTCCTTCGCCGGTCAAGCGCCCGGACCTGGTGGATATGGTCATCTTCCGTGAGAACACTGAGGATATCTACGCCGGCATCGAGTATCGCGGGGGCACCCCGGAAGCCCAGAAGATCCTGGATTTCCTGCGTGAGACGTTCCCGCAGGACTTCGGCAAGGTCCGCTTTGGCACCGCCGAACGTACCAGCCAGTTTTTGCAGATGACCGGCTCGGACCAGCCGGGCACGGTTGAGGTTGGTATCGGCATCAAGCCGGTCAGCCGCCTGGGGACCGAGCGCCTCGTTGGGGCCGCCATTGAGTATGCCATCCGGCAGGGACGCAAGAGCGTGACTATCGTGCAGAAGGGCAATATTATGAAGTTCACCGAGGGAGCGTTCCGCGACTGGGGCTATGCTCTGGCCGAACGAGCCTATGGCGACCAGACCTACACCTGGGCGCAGTGGGAGCGCACCAAAGCCGAGAAGGGCGAGGCTGAGGCCAATGCTGAGCAGAAGGCCGCGCTGGAGTCCGGGAAGATTCTGGTGAAGGATGCCATTGCTGATATTGCGCTTCAGCAGGTCATTACCCGCCCGGAAGATTTCGACGTGATTGCGACGCTCAACCTCAACGGCGATTATCTCAGCGACGCGCTTGCCGCCCAGGTGGGAGGCATTGGGATAGCCCCCGGCGGCAACATCAACTACATCACCGGGCATGCCATTTTTGAGGCAACGCACGGGACGGCTCCCAAGTATGCCAACCTGGACAAGGTGAACCCGTGCAGTGTGGTGCTCAGTGGTGAAATGATGCTGCGCTATATGGGGTGGAATGAGGCCGCCGACCTGATTATCAAGGGGTTGGAGCAGACCTTCGAGAGCAAGGTGGTGACGTACGACTTTGCCCGCCTGATGACGGGAGCCACCGAGGTTCGCACGTCGGAGTTTGCCAGTGCGGTCATTGAGAATATGAAGCGGTAGTCTGCCCCTTTCCGGTGCGTATCGCAGGTTCGGGGGTCGGGTCGAGGGTCCGGGGTTGGGTATCTCAGGTCGGTCCTATCGTCCCGACTCCTCTTCCTTCCCCTCCCCATGCTGCGACCGATGCCTTCCTACCGCCACACGATTTGCGGGGGGTGGCGCTCTATCCAGTGTTCATACGCAAACCTGGGGTAGCCAAGGGCCAGTGCGCCTGGTGACTGGACGCTGCAACCGCTATGAATGCTGGTTGACGACTTGCCAGATTGCCGATATCTGGCTATAATGGGGGTGGGCCGGTAGCTCAGCGGTAGAGCAACGGACTTTTAATCCGCAGGTCGAGGGTTCGATCCCCTCCCGGCTCACCACAACCAACCAGAAGCGGGGAGATGTCAAGCTGTCTTCCCGCTTTTGGCATGCCCTTCGCTGCATCGCTACCGCACCACGAGGGGGAGCGATGGCTGCGGAATACCACCACTGCTGGATTTACTCCCCTCTCCATCGGTAGTTATGCAGACACATCAACCACTCGCTCAGGACGGCCGCTATTGCCCAAACAATCAGTTCTCCACCAAAGAGTAAGACAAGTGCTATACGAGGTGATCCTATTGACCAAAAGAACACACAAGCGATAATAAGAATAAGCCCAATGATACCCGCGATGATACGGATGGCAACGCATGCGACAGCTCTCCCTAGGCCTTTCATATCATCCCCTTTCCAGACTTCAACCAGTATCCAGGACGTACAAGCTCATCCCACACGCCGCTTGATTATATGGCAGGTGCGGCGAAAAGGCAAGGGGCAGTACGTGGCATACAGTACGGAAATGCCCCCCACATCACTTGCCATCTCTGCGTGCATTATTGTACAATGAGGGAAAGAAAGGGGGACTCCACCCCCACCAGAAAGGAGATACTCCACCCATGTCCACCCATGAGCAGCTCGATCAGGCCTTTCAGCGGGGGATGGAGCTGGCCCGCGACCCGCTCAACGCGGGGCTTACCGACCCCACCCAATCGCGCATCACCACGATCTACTCCCCCTGGCTCCTGCACGTTTGCCGCCGCTGTCACCACACCTTCCGCGAGGGCGACCTCGTTCGCCCCGACCCGCAGCGCCCGTCCCGCATGCTCCACGAAGACCCGCGGTATGGGCTGCATTGCTGGAGCCGGGTCACGGGCCACCCCTCGGAGGAGCCAGCCGGTGCCGCGGCCTGCTCCCACGAGGTGCGCGACGCCTTCTTGCGCGGGCTGCACCAGCCGGCGGGGAGCACCGCATCAGAACTGGTAGTTCCAGGCTCCCCACTGGTTGGGCGGCGCTGCCCGGTCTGTCGCCACACCGTCCGACCGGGCGACCAGGTAGTGCGGTGTCCGTGCGGGCGCAGTTGCGGTGGGGTATTCCACCAGGATATCACCCGTCACCTGACCTGTTGGGATACCTGGAATCGCGGGGGGGAGCGGGGCTACTGTGCCCTGACAGGGGCGTGGTTCCGACCAGCGGTCGGGGGCGAGGGGGCGTGACATGAACGCGGAGGAGGAGCGCGACCGTCAGAAAGCAGCGGGGGTATATCGCTGGTGCGAGACAGTGAACTACGTGAGAAGCTATGGACACTGGTGGTACGAGGGGTGCCGGGACGTGGACTACCTGCGGTCGAAGATTGCGGAGGTCGTGAGGGTGAGGATGCCCTTGTCGCGAGATGAGCACGGAGGAGCGCCGCACGTATGATGGCGAAGATACTCAAGGGGTGTGCCATGACCCTTCTTGTCTTGACGATACGACCTTTGTCGTGCCATGTTGCACGACACTGTATGCATCTTCGCTACCCGGTCTCCACACGGTGACGGGTGTGTACTATGCTTGATCCCACTGAACCTGCACAAGCAGATTCTGTTCTATCCACGCACGGGCATGCTGCGCGGACACTCATTGCACGTTATTCCTGGATGGTGTTATCGGAGGAAGAACTTATGACTCTCCTGCTGCATGCACACTCCTCGGAAACCAATCAGGTTAGCCTGGAACGACATGCCAGGACATACTACAGTAGGGCACTGTATGATGCCTGTCACCAGAGTGATGACCAGGAGCGGCGCGAACGTGCCTACCACGACCTGTCCCACTATCTCTATCGAGCCGCACACAACCGCTGGCCAGACCTGGCGGAAGATGTAACGCAGCATGCGCTGCTCCTTGTCTATGAGCAGATCGAGCGCTGCCGTGCTCCCGAGACCTTTTTAACCTTTGCCCTGTTCAAACTGCTCCAGGCATTCAAGGCAATGACGACACAGACGTCTGTCAGGACATCCTCACTGCTGGACAGCGACCAGATGTCAGAAACGACCAGCGATGATCTGCACACGACGCCGCTCACCCATCTGGAGCAACGGGAAACGGTGGAAGCGCTGCTGGTGGCTATCCAATGTCTGCCCGATGAGCGCCAGCGGCAGGTCGTGGTGCTGCGATACTTTGCAGGATTGAGCGATGCTATAATTGCACAGCGGCTCGATCTTACCGCAAATCATGTGCGAGTTCTGCGCACCCGGGCACTGGAACGCCTGCGTCACGATGCATCGCTGCAACATTTCTACCAGAATCCGTAAAAATCCCCTTAAAAGTGGTGTAATGCTTGACATCAAATCACCTCTATCATAGTGTACACTATGAGAGCGTTCTTGCTCGAACGGGTGAGCGCCCGGTTTCGGAGTACAAGCCAGGTAGTAAGGATTATCAACAATGGACGATCAGATGGCTATACAACGATTACTGGCTTATATGCAAACGCCTTCAACTACCCCACGCAGTGAGGTAGACGAGGCTATCGCGCATATCTGTGCCAGCCCTGCCACAATGCGCCGGGTAGGACACCTCGTGCGGGCGCTGCTCATTCCTGAGGAGGATCAGTTGACCTGTGAAGAATGCCAGGATGAACTGCCAGAGTATGTGCAGGTTCAGGAGGAGGGACGTGCTACAGCACCGCGCTGGCGACCCGTGGCGCTGCATCTGGACCTGTGTCCACACTGCACGGAGATGTATGGCGAACTGCGCGACCTGGTGACGTTTGCAGAGAGTGAGCAAGGCGAAAACCCGCCCGCATATCCAACCTTTTCCATGCCCTTTCTCCAGTCCACCACGCCGCAAAAAAGAACATGGCGGCTGGATGACCTGGGGCGGCTGATCATTGCCTTTTCCGCCGACCTGCTGCGCACCCTGCCGCCGCCAGCGCAACAGGCAGCAGCAGGCGCGAAATCGGCAGCCGGAGCGGGGACGGCGCGTGAGTTTGCATTGACCAATGAAATAGACGATTTGAATGTGAAGATAACGATGGAACCCGTCAAAAATGACCCGGCACACTGCACCGTGACGGTCAGCGTGGATATTCCCAGTCGGGGTGGCTGGCCCAACCTGGCCGATACGGGAGTGATCCTCAAGCGAGATGAAAGCGAAATAGCCACGGAATATACTGATGCATTTGGCACGGCTGTTTTCGAGGAGGTCGCCACGGCTGACCTGGAACATCTGGTGATTGAGATCGGGGAGGAAGCGTGAAGGGCGACTATCTCGCCTGTTCTGGCAATGGTTCATATTCCTCCAAAATTCGCCCCAAAAGGCTGTAATGTTTGTGCGCGAATTACCTCTTCATGATAACGGACGTATAGTTGCTGCTGGTTCCCTGACACTGGATCGGCCAGATACCGTACGGAGCCTGGAACAGCGAGAGGGTGGTTTGTAACATCGGATACAGTTCTACGCCCTGACGTCTGCCCTGGTTATTCCGGTTTTTTATGATGGAGGACACGCATGCACACGCAACAACGACACATATGGCGGCTTATGTTTGTATTCATCCTGCTTTTCCTAGCGGGCTGTGGCAGTCCTGTGGCAATGCTGCAAGATACCCCCACGCCAACGGCAACCAGGACACCAGAACCAACTAGAACACCGAAGCCGACTGCAACCAACACCCCGACGCCGATGCCAACCAGTACCCCTACGCCTGTTCCACAAATATCAGTACCTGCAGAAGAGATCAATGTGCGTATGGGGCCAGGTACTGACTACCGCATTGCCGGACAGATACGCGCTGGCGAGACGCTGACAGTGCTGGAACGCAACGCAGCGAGTACCTGGCTGCATGTGCAGAACGAGAATGGTGATAGCGCGTGGGTTGCCACCGATCTGGTGGAGACACAGGCCCCAATGGAAACCATTCCCATTGCCGTGGGTCTTCCTATGCCGCCGCCGCCCATTCGTGGCTGGACGGGTGAACCCGTCAGGAGTGTGTGCCTGGATGTGCAACAGTCGTTTTCCGAGTATCCGTTCGTTTCTGGGGTACCACCTGAGCTAAGTTGGGATGCTTTCTCTTTACCTATTGATGATAAAGCACGGGACGTTTTGGAAACTATAGACATCACAGTAGTTCAACCAGGAATGGCATGTGATGCACAATTGATCCTGGTAATCAATGGAACTGCTAACTGGGCATCATATGATTTTCCTCAAGAGCGACGTATATGCCATACAGGTGCAGATATTTCTGGTCAATTCACTCTTACTGCTGCCGAAACACCAGTGCTTACCTCGTATGTTACCAGACACGTTCCCGTACCTGAAACCATTCTATCGAATGAGTGCTATGGAAACGGTACAGCAGATAGGTCACCTTTTCGCTCTGTATGGGTATCATTGTTAAGTGAAGGACTCGGTGATCTATGGGGTGCAAGAGTTCGATCTGACGCAGCTTCGCAAGAAGACACACCTTACCTCATGCAGCTCCTATTACATGGAGAAGGCAACGAAAAGCATATTATGCTTGCATTGACCACTGCTAATGATCATACAGCCACAACAGGTCGTATGTGGTTGCAATGGTATGTGGAGGAAAGCCCCTGGTCAGGCAATGATCCGGTGCCCATCTGGATTCAGGCTATCCAATCCCCAGATGAATTTATACGTCAATATGGCATTGACAAATTGAGCAGGATGGGGCCAGAAATCATTCCTACGCTTATTCAATTTCTGGGCGTTGAACATAAGAATACCCGTGAGGCAGCAACAGATATATTGGTACAACGTGGGCCGGAAGTTGTACCTGCGCTTGTCCAGGTGCTGCCAGATGAAAATGAACGCCGGAGTGAAGCTGCTGCCGATGTTCTAAAGTCGTTTGGGTTTGAAGCATTTCCAGTTCTTATGATGCTCATCAAACATGAACACCCTATGACACGGCACCTGGCAGCCCAGGGGCTTGTCGTTATAACTGGTGAAGATCTGGGGCAGAATCCTGATGTCTGGCAAATGTGGCTCACTGCTCAGATCAACGAGCGCATAGATGTGCTTGAAAGCTCTGATCCTGATATTAGACAACTCCGAATGGCGATTAGTGACTTTCGAGATATTGGTTCCACTGCTCATTCCGCTGTACCAAAGCTTATTCCGTATCTTGACGATGAAAGACGAGTTATACGTAAGGCCACTGCTGAGGCGCTGCAAGCTATCACTGATGAAGATTTCGGCATGGATGCCGACGCCTGGGAAGCGTGGTGAGAGGAGAATCGGTAATGGGGGATAGCTCGCACTCCAAATCGCAAAGAATGCGTCGATTGATACAGTTGCTCTGGCTACCCAAAACCAGAACAACACGCCAGTTCAGGCTGCCGCTTCTTCCACTGCGGAGCGCTTGGAGCAACTTGATAACTTGCGTACCAAAAACCTTATTACCGAACAGGAGTTTCAAGATCTTCGTCAGAAGATCCTCCAGGAAATATAAACCAGTTCTGTACACACATTCCAGGCTACATAAGAGCGTGTCCAAAAAATAACGCTCATGAAAACCTATATTTTCGTACACTTGTTTTCCTTTGGACATACCCAAAGGCCGAAAGTCCTGGGCTGTTTGACGCTGTTCAAGCATAAACGACCCTTTCCCTTACGTTCAGAGCAGAATCGCTCGAAGGCATCCCTGATATTCGGTAATTTGGGCAAAGAGAAAACCATACGAACCCATTGCCCATGAGTGATAATTTTTGGACACGCTCTATTTGGAAGCGGAAGATGTGGGATGTGCCAGGTATCGTTCACAACTCAGCCAGGGTTGCTATATCGTGCAAGGCATAGTGTATTATTCGATCCTGATGGAAGCATAACAACAATTTCGTTAAAAGCAATCGATCAAGCTGTGTATGAAGTGCAATGCAGCCGGAGCTTTTGAGATGCAATGCAGCAGCAGTAAAGCCATAACCTACCCACCCCCCACCAGCACAAATGCTGCCCAGTAATATGGATCGGCGAAGGGGTGGTCAGCATCGGCGAGAGTGGGGTCGAATACGGCGGCATCGGCGGTGCTTTTCAGATAGTTGCCAATGGCCCGCTCAGTGAGCGGTGGTTCGTCAGGCAGCAGTTCGGGCGCGGCGACAGGTTGGTCGGGCGGCTCGCTGGCCTGGAAGCCCGCCAGCAGTTCGTCAGCTTCGCGGCGGGTCAGGCGCATCAGGAAAAGCTGAGCACGCTTCAGCGCGGTCGCAAAATCCGCCCCGCTGCCGGCCTCCTGGTAGAAGCGCTCCACCAGGATACGGGTTGAGCGCTCGTCCACCCGCCACAGCGTACTGAGCAGGGCGGGCGTGCCAGCATACAGGAAGGCCCGCACCAGGCCGACCAGTTCGTCGCCGCGTCGGATGCGGCTCAGGCCGCTCTCGCAGGCGCTGAGGATGACCAAGTCGCAGTTCAGGCGCAGGTGTTCGAGGATGTCCAAGGCCGTCAGTTGTTCGCCGTGTGCCAGGTGCAGCGCCGACTCAAGCGGCTGGCGCGGGTTAAACTCGCCGTGACAGGAGAAATGCAGCAGCCGGTACTGGTGGGCCTGCTGGTAGAGTGAAGGTTTCTTCACCGAGGCACCTGTCAGTGCATGTCCGCCTGTCAGATGCGCGATGTTCTGGGCTTCCTCCTCGGCAAACTGCAAGCGGTTGTCAGTATCGCCGTTGTAGCCCAGTGCAAGGCAGGAGCGCGGTGGCTGTTCCGTGCGAACGCGGGCGCTGTGCAGCAAAATGGTTGCGCCGGGTGCGTAGACGAGCGTGGAGCTATCTTCGCGCAGCAGGGGGCGATCATCGGGCGCGATGAGTGCCTGGAAGGGGATGTAGTGCAGCGGGCCGTGGGGCACCAGGTAGAGTCGCTGGTGCGTGCGAATCCGGTCTTCGACCGGGGTTAGCAGGTGCTGGTAAAGGTTTTGTCGGATTTTGGGAGGCAGAAAGTGACGCTCAACCACATTATCAAGTCTGGAGGGTCGCAGGGATTCCAGGGGCAGCGGGATCGTATGCACCTGAATATGATCGTGAGTGATGGCAAACAGCAGCACACGCTCCGGTGGGAAGCGATGCCGCAGTGCCGCAGTGCCTTTGCGCTCGCGCACCTCAACCATCCCCGTGATGAAGTATTCCAGCAGCAGCGCATCGTCCGGCAGCGCCGCCTGCACCTCCGCCAGGGTCATCGTTGCTGCTTCCATCTGCTGCGAAAGGGTGGGCGAGCGTTCGGTCAGCGCGTCCAGAAAGGCCCGCGAACGCGCCCGTTCCACGTAATCAAACGCCTGCGCCACCTGCCCCATTTCCAGGCACAGCAGCACGGCGTGGGCATAGGTATCAACCACCGTGGCGAAGAATCCGGCACGCGCCGCTTCCGACGACGCACCCGCACGCAGCGACTCAATCAGGTCAAGCGCCTGTGCGTAAGTGTGCAATGCCTGCTGGTGCATGCCCATTGCTTGCTGCAAGAACCCCAGGTTCGCCAGCGTCTCAATTTCGAGATACTGGTCATCAAAGGCACGCAGGATACGCAGCGCTTCCTGATAAGCGTGCCGTGCCTGCTCCCAGTGCTGTGGCCCAAGTTGGTGATAGACTTCTCCCAGGTTCAGCGACGAGATACCAATGCCGTGCTCGTCCTCCAGCGTGCGACACAGCGCGATATCCTGCTCATAGCAGCGGATCGCCTCCTCCCAGTCTTGCAGACAGACCGAGATCAACCCCAGGGTATTCCAGATCGAGCCTTGCAGCCAGACAATATCTGGGCCAAGGTCTGGCATGTGTGCAAGGATATCGAGTGCTTGCTGGCACTGGTCAATGGCGGTGTGCAGAACACGCGAATCGGTTTCGCCCTGCATAAACTGGCTGTACAGACAGAGCGCAATCTGCTTCCAGGCTTTCGCCTGGTCAACCGGCTGCTGCATCTCCGTAAAGAGCGCCAGTGCCGTTTCGTAGGTCTGGATCGATTCGCTCCAGCGCGACTGGAAGGTATAGGTCAACCCCAGCGCCATCAGCACGCGGCCTCGCAGGGCAGCGGTCAGCGTGTCATCTGGCAGCAGTGCCCGAAATATCCGTTCAGCCCGTCCCCAGTCGTTATCACGCTCGTTTGCCAACACTCCATCGAGATAGGCACACCAAGGTGCATAGGCTGGCTGTGCATGGGCAATCGTCTGGAGGTGGACAAGTGCCGCCGCGCACTCCTCCAGATACCGCCGTTCCAGTGCCGTGAAAAACAACTGAATAACCTGTTGTCCATCATATAATTCTGGCATCTGTGTATCTCATAAGGAGGACGTATGAACTCATACCCGCATACCCCTATTGTACCGTATCTTCGGCGCGTTCGCCGCTGGTGTCTCCGGCTCATCCTGCTGATCTGTCTGGTGCTGGTGAGGATGCCAGAGGAGCATCTGTCAGGCAGACTACCGTATGTCTCTGCGGCGGATGCCACAGGTGTCCAGGTGATTCAGACACCACAGCAAAACGACAGCCTGTCGCCATTTCTGGATATTGTGCCCTCGTCTGATGGCAAAGGCATCATCGTCAGCGCCAGAGGTATCGGCGCGGCAGAAACGAACCTGTATGCGAATGTCAGTATCGGGCCAGGAGGCAAAAAGAATTCCTACACCATGCCCTATGCAGAGGATGTGGAAGCATATGCTACGTTTGTGTCGGGCTTCGAGCCTGTCAATGATATTGCCGGAACAGTCAGCCTCTCCACGACACAGGGTGCATCCAGCCAGACTGTCTGGTTTGACCGGCTGCATATCGATGCCGAAGCGGATTCGGCCTTTGTCTCCAGCGATGGGTTACTGCGGATGATCTGGCTCAGTGCCGATGCCCTGCCCGATAACACCTATCTTGCTATCTCGCCTGGGCTGGCACCACCCGGCCCGATCCCTGCGGGGCATCAGGTGATAGGCAGCACCTACACCGTGCGTGCTTCCGGCTCCCTGGTCACCACGGATGCGCCACTGCTGCTGGAACTGGCCTATGATCCGTCTCTGCTGTCTGGCATCGACCCCCACACGCTGGATGTGTTTACCTGGGATGCCAACCCGGATAACCCCCGCTGGGTAGCGCTGAATGCACAGCTTGACGATCAAGATAACCTGTTGTCTGTCTCTACCTCGCGCCTCGCTACCTATGCACTGCTGGCGACCCCCTCCTGGCGCGATGAATTTCTTACAACGAGCAGTCTGGATGTCATCACCAATGTGGTCACGCTTGCCAGCAGCCTGACCCTTTCCGATACCACCCACACGGGCACAGCAGTTTCGCAGCTTATCACGCTGTCTGAAGGGGATGGAGCCTGGGACACCATCACCTTTACGGCGGTTGCCGATCCGCCTGACACGACGGTCACGGTGGATATCCTGGATGCAGCGGGAAATGTGCTGCTGGCCGATGTGGGAAGTGGCGACTCGCTCCAGAGCATTGATCCAGCACGGCACGACGCTATCAAACTGCGTGCGACCCTGGCCTCAACCGTGGAGGATGAGTCGCCGACCCTGGAAAGATGGCAGGTCAGTCAGACAATCGCCAGCGAGTCACTGGTCTATCTCCCGCTGATCGTGCGGTAGTGCCTACAAGGAGTGTCAGCTTATGAAATTTCGATATTTCCTTTCCAGTGGTCTTTTCCTGCTCGTCCTGTGCGGCGTGGTACTGTTCCTGGCGCTGCCACACTCGCCATCCGTCCATAGTCAATCAGTGAGCGACATGTCTGGCACGTTTAACAGCGTTCCCTTTACTCTGCCGCCCGATCTGGAGAGCAAACAAAGTCGCCAGCACACCGTCCATATCAGTCAGCAGCACGCTGCGCCTGAGTTGAACCCATCCCTGGCTACCACACCGCCACCGTCAGCGCAGTTGGCACTGGATGGTACGGGTTGGCAGAAGCTGATGATACAGGACTTTGAGCAAGCCATCGGCGCTGATGGCGAGGGCTGGATCGGGATCGACGACAGTTCGGAGGACCTGGGCCTCTATCTGTGGGATAGCGGACGTGCAAGCCACATAATGGAAGCTACAGTGCCTGGGCGGGCGGGTGGCGGCAGGATGGCCCGGATCCGGCCTGTGGCGAAACATACGCCGATAATCTGGCGACCTATCTGTATTACTATCCGGTTGATTTAAGCCGGGTGACAGATGCAAAGCTTGTCTTTGGCCTCTGGCATGACCTGGAGGGCGATAGGATATCTCAGATTGATACGATTTCCTGGATGGCCTCGCTTGACGACATAACCTTTGCGGGCTGGACCATTTCAGGACGCTCCGGTGACTGGATTCCTCGTTCGCTCGATCTGACCAATCTACCGCCAATGGGAAATCTCACCGGACAATCGGAGGTCTTTATCCGGTGGGATTTCCAATCGAATGTGAGTAACCCACTGCCCTACCAGGGGGCATTCATTGATGATATCACACTCTGGGTCTACACCGAGCCGTTATCAGTAACACAGCCGCTGCCCATCGAATACCCTGTGACGCAGCACACCACGGTACAGGACTTTGATGGTGGCGGCAGCGACGATGGCACGGTGATGATTACGGAACAGGGTGATGGCGCACTGTCCCTTGCGCCGCAGGTTGACCAGTTGGAAACCTGGGAGCACCTGCCCCCGTTGCCTGGACAACTCTACAGCGCCGAGGTGGAAATCGCCAGAAACCACCTGTTTGTGATCGGCGGAAATGCTCCCGACGACTTTGCCCAGCGGCAGGTCTTCAGTACGCCCCTGCGCGACGACGGGGTCATCGGGCAATGGCAGGAACTTGAGCCTTTACCCCAGTCGCTAATAGGCCATGCCAGTGTGGTTGTGGGCGATTATCTCTTTATCCTGGGTGGTTTTAACAGCAACGGGGCACAGCAGAGCGTCTTTCGCAGTCAGATCAAGCTGGATGGCACTCTGGAAGCCTGGGAGACGCTGCTGCCACTCCCGCAACCGCTCTTCAATATGGCTGCGGTTGCCGCAAACGACTTCATCTATGTCCTCGGGGGTGAGATTTCCAGCAGTGAGAGCACCGTATCGGACACGATCTATCGTGCGCACGTCAACGCTGATGGTAGCATCGGTGCCTGGAAAACGCTGCCTGATCCGCTCCCGATGCCAACACACTACCAGGCGGCGGCGGTTGCCTGTAACCATCTGTATATGATTGCTGGGGCCGATGAAAGCCGTGAACGTGATGGCGTGTTTGTCGCGCCCATTCAGGATGGTGGCACGCTGGGTACCTGGGAATTGACTCACCCGCTGCCGAAAACATTGAGCGGTCACGATGCCAGCGCCGTCAATGGCGGTATTCTGGTCGCTGGTGGCTGGACATCCAACAGCCCGGAGATTGACACCCAGAAAGCGGTATACCTGCTGCCCCTGGATGACACCTGCACACCAGGACCCTGGCAGACGCTCACCCCGATGCCATATGGAAGCACCTATATTGGTGTCGCAGCCAGCAACAGCTTTTTCTATGTGCCAGGAGGTATCAACTTTGAGGGCATATCTTTCGACAGCGTGTTGATGGCTTCGCTGCCGATGGACAATCAGTCTGTAGAACAGGGCAGCTACCGCAACCGGTTTGATCTGGGCAACGACTATGTAATCCAGGCGCTGCACTGGACAGAAACGGGGCAGGGCGACACCGATATCCAGGTACGTTACCGGGTCGCGCCCACCACGGGCGGGGAATATGGCCCCTGGAGTGACCTGCATGCCACCAACCCGATCAGTATCGCAGCGTATGGCGGGTATGTGGAATATGAGGTACAATTTGCCGCCGGACAATCAGTGGAGAGCCTATCGGTGAGTGATGTTCACCTGACCATTGTAGACAACACCCTGCCGACCCTGGCAGGAATACCTGACCAGAGTTTCACCGCTGGTACCGTGACCGAGCCGCTTGATCTGCGCGACTATGCGAGCGATGCCGAATTCTCCACCGACGCACTGACCTTCTCCCTGTTGAATGACCTGCCGCCGGATGCAGGGGTGCAGATTGAAGATGATGTCTACCTGACTATCAACCCGACGAACAACTGGACCGGGCAGGTGACGGTAACGGTGCAGGTAACCGATCCAGGAGGACTGTCAGCAACCGATACATTTGTTCTGGTAGTGACCGACGATACCAACCCGACTGACCCGGAGGAACCAGTCGAACCTATCGCCCCAACAGAACCGATCACGCCGACCAACCCGATTACACCTACGAACCCGATCACGCCGACCAACCCGATCACGCCGACCAACCCGATTACACCCATAGATCCAACGAACCCGATTGGGCCGACAGAACCGACTGATCCGAATAACCAGGCCACCGTCTTTTTGCCGCTGGTCAGGCGATAAGCAGTATTTGAGGGGGAGGATATGTGTTTCTGGCACTGGCAACGAGGCAGGCTGCTGATACTCAGTATACTACTCATACTGCCTGGTATGATTATCGAGTTTCCTGTACTGCACCAGCAATCTGCGCTGGCAAGCAGGGCACCCGCGCAGACGGTCCCCGCACTGCTGGAGCATACCACAGTGAGCGACTGGCAGACGGGACAGCATGATGCTGGCTCTACCATTACCCACACGCGGGATGGCGAACTGGCGCTGACACCGCAGACCGTTGATATGTTGCCCTGGAGCGAACTGGTGGAGACACCATTACCCACTGCGCTGCATGATCATGAACTGCTGACAGTGAATGACTCGCTGTACCTCATCGGCGGAGAGAGCAGCACGGGCATAAGCGCGTCAGTGCATCGGGCAGTGATCGGTGCCAATGGTAGCCTGTTGCCCTGGCAACCGCTGCCATCCCTGCCAGAGCCGCGCAGCCTGCACCGCGTCGTGCAGGCTGGCAACAGCTTGCTGGTCGTTGGCGGTGTCGCCAATAACGAGCCGGATGAGGTACCATCAGTCATCTACCGTGCCGTACTGACTGCTGATGGAGGTCTGAGCGACTGGGAAGCGCTGCCCGCGCCAATCCTGCCGTCCCGGCTGGAAGAAGCCGGTGTGGTGGTAGTCAACGGATCGCTGTTTGTGATTGGCGGTACCAGTGCTGAAAGCGAGGTGTTAAACACGGTATACCGGGCAGCGTTGCGTGCTGATGGCACCCCGCATACCTGGGAAATACAGCAGCCACTGCCCATCGGGCTTGAGGATTATGCGCTCGCGGCCCAGGGAGAATGCCTCTTTGCAGTGGGTGGCAACACCGCTGCAAACATCAGCAACCAGGTCTACAGCGCCCGTGTTGATGCCGCAGAAGGAATTACGATCTGGCACGAACTGGTGAGCAACCGCCTGCCAGTGCAACGAAAAAGCCATACCGCGACCATCATCGGTGGGTCCCTGGTGGCCATTGGCGGCAACAATGGCCTGCCAGACAATGATGGTGAAACCGTGTACCGCGCTGCCATCCATACTGACTGCACGCTAGATCCCTGGGAAGAATGGACAGATCAGGCACTTCCCAGGCAGCTTGTGAACCACGCAGCGGCAGCAGCCAATGGCTTTCTCTTTGTGGCAGGTGGCAACCGCTACGGAAACAGCGAACTCTATGACATCATCTATCGGGCAGCACTTGTCCCCGAACGGTACCCCGGCAACTGGCAGCACGCCACGACAGAGGAGCAGCATCTCCCTGCTGGACTGTCCGGGCATGCCGCAGCGATCAACGACGATATCCTCCTGGTGACCGGCGGGAGCAGCAGCGGCAGCATACAGACACAGGTCTATGCAAGCAGCGCATTGACCTGTGGCCTCCCTGGCGCGTGGTATACCGTGTCGCCGCTCCCCCAACCGCTGCACGAGCATGGGACCGTGGCAACCGGGGCGCGTTTCTGGACGATTGGCGGCAATGATGGACAGGCTGATCAGCGCACCGTCTACACAGCAGATGTGCAAGCCGACGGGTCGCTGCACGCCTGGGAGACGCACCCCTGTGCGCTGCCTCAATCGCTCAGCAGCCTGGCTGCCGTGGTGATTGACGACGCGATCTATCTCAGCGGTGGGCGGTCTGGCTATGAAGAACAGGCGCACATCTATCGCCTTCAGACTGACAGTGCAGATACGGGCACCTGCTGGCAGACTGTCGGCACGCTCCCTGTGCCACTGGCAGAACATGCGATGACGTATGCCAATGGTTCCCTGTTTGTGAGTGGTGGTGTCACCGATGCTGGCGGTGATCTGCTTGATACCGTCTACACCGCGCCAGTGCTGGACGATGGCACCATAGGCGCATGGCAGGAACTGACCAGCAGCGCACTGCCGATGAAACTGCGCAGCCACAGCATGCTGGCGATACACAGCTATCTTTATCTAGCGGGTGGCATGGATGGCGGATTACCATTGGCCCGCCACGAGTTATTTCGTGCGCCAGTGCTGGACGATGGCACCATAGGCGCATGGCAGGAACTGACCAGCAGCGCACTGCCAGATAGTCGGTATAATCATGCAGCAGTTGCAACCGACCTGTATCTGGGGATTATCGGGGGTCGTCACAACGAACAAGACACGGCTGATATTCTGGTGGCCCCACTCTATGCCGCAGCGCAGCAAGCCACCAGTACCGGGGAATTTGACCTGGGCAGGGTGCAGAACATTGGCGAACTGACCTGGCATGTGCGCGGTGATCCTGGTGTTGCGCTTGAGGTGCGCTGTCGGATTGCCGATGAATCAGGGGTGTATGGCTCGTGGTCATCGGCAGGGACGGACAGACACCTTGCTATCTATAATCGGGGGCGATATGTGCAATATCTGCTCCAGGTCACCAACCCCGCCAGCGGCGTGCAGGCTATTGACGCGATCCGCCTGAGCTATGGCGCAGTGGGCGATTTTGTGCGTGTTGTTGATGAGGATGGCGCAAATGTGGCGGGTGCAGCCATCTATCTGAATGGTGACCTGCTTGGCACAACCAACCAGCAGGGCGTCCTTGCGCCAGAATATATGCCGCCGGGGCGCTCCGCAGATGACCATCTGGTGGTGCTGAACCGCGTGCATGAGCAGGCCACTGCACGCGATGCCCATCACACGGAACAGAACGACAGCCCTGCCAACTGGTCCTATCGCACCTATCTGACCAGTCTGGTGATCAGCGATACAGGCACCCTCTCAGCAGTCGCTCCACAGTCAGGGGGGCAGATTATCCAGGTGCAGCGTGAAAGTCCGCTGATCCTGTTCAACCTGGTGATATCGCTGGAATGGAATGCCGACGATGCCTATCTGGAGGAGATAGCGCAGGCAATGAGCTTCGCTGCTGATTATCTGTTTGATATCAGTGATGGACAGATGGCGTTTGAACGGGTAGCCATCTACGACAATGCAGCGCACTGGGTGGATGCCGATATCCAGATTTCCACGAAGAATATAGTGCGCCCACACGCCTACATCGGAGGAATTACCGGGGACGACCCGGTGCACGTCATCCGCATTGGTCGCCACTGGGATGGGCGAACCGGCAACAGCGGCCCCTGGGATGAGCCGGAGGGCTACCGCACGCTGGTGCATGAGTTTGGTCACTACGCCCTTTATCTGTATGATGAGTATTTCTATTACCTGGAAAAAGACAACGGAGAACTGGAACGGCTACCAGGTGCCTGTACCAGGAGCGAGAGACATCAGGGGGACGACACCATTAACGCCAGTATTATGGATTACCAGTACCACAGCAGCGAACTGGGGGCGCGAGGTGTATCGGGTATGTGGGAGTCCCTGTGTGAACAGACTGAACAATGGCGATTGAATGGAGAATCGGATTGGGAGACGGTGCAGCGGTTCTACAGCGACACACACGAGCTTCCCCGCTGGCTCATCCGCACGCCGCAGGATCGCGGTGCTGTGATGGCCGGACCGGAACGATTTCCGACCCACTGGCTGCCATTTCCCGTGATCGAACTGCACAATGGTGAAACAAGCGGACTATCGCTTGATCTGACAGTGCTGAACCCCCGTGGGCAACCCCATCCGGGCGCACTGGTCACGCTGGAGACGCTGCAACAGGGAGTACGGCAGCCGATTGACCAGGGACTGACCAATGGCGCGGGGCAGATTACCATTATGGCGCACAGCAAGGCGATGTGCTGCGTGCCAGTTCGCTCGATGGTGCGTTGAGCAACCAGATAGCTGTCGAGGGAGAATATGCCCATACCCTGACCTTGTCCACAACCTACAGCGCTGCCGCATCACTGCAAGTACGCCAGCATGCGGGCGACCTGCCGGATGTGAGCACCGCAGCGCAATTAGCAGGCACGGAGCAGGTGCCCGGTGTGTATGCGATGCTGCGCCCTGGCAGCGATGGGAGCAATCTCTATATCAGCGTGCATGGCTTTGAGTATGCTGGAACGGTCAATGCCACGCTCATACAGCCCGGCGTAACGCCACAAAGCACCAGCCTGTCCTACAGCAGTGCCACCGGCACCTACAGCGGTACCACTGCCCTGCCGACGGGACAGATTGGCGGTACCGGTACCATCCAGGTGCTGGGTGTGAGCGCGAACGGGCGCGGGGTTATGCTCAACAATGCGTTTGCGCTGCACACTGTACCGGGTCAGCAGGTGCTTGACCTGTATTCGACCGATGGCATGCTGCATCTGCATCTGCCGCCAGCAGCCTTTGACAGCCGGACGTTTGTAACAATAACCCCGCTCAGCATGCTGCCTGCCGAACCTCCTGACGACCGGGTTACTGTCGGGAGTGCGTACAGTGCCATCCCCTCCGGCGCACGTACTGGCGCAGACAAACCCGTTGTGCTGGTGTTTCGCTATGACCAGCGCTTGCTGGAGAGTATGGGCGTTGACCCCGACGCGCTGCATATCTATCGCTGGAAGCCCGACGTGGATGGTTCAGCCGATGGGGGAACCTGGGAACAACTGGAGAGTTCGCTGCTGCCCAATGACCGCTCGGTGTCGGCCACGACGCGTCACTTCGGTATCTATGCGCTGATGGGTACTCGCTCACCAGGAACGCTCTACCTGCCCCTGATTATGCGGTAGGATCACGCCTGATACCAATTTGCGTTTTGACGAAGAGCGCGAGGGTGGCTACAGAACAGGCTGAACCGCGGTGGAATACCCTACGCCATAATGCACATTGGTATGAGGACACACCGCAGGCAGCACATCACAGACGGCCCAGGCGAGGGACCTGGGCCGTCTCTCATATTTCCCGCCCATTTTCTCCATACCTACAAAATTCGTCTGCTCACCCTGTAATGTTTCTGCTCGAATCACCTCTTCATATCAACACCGTTTTCTAGTGACAGCTAATAACAGGAGGTTTCACATGATGAAGATTCGGCACACACTTCGGCTTATCACGGTTATGATCGGCATGTTCGCGCTAATCGGCACGCTGGCACCCGCCAGCATGCGGGCGCAGGGCACATATGACGGCAACTGGAGCGGAACGACGGAACAGAGTACACCGATTACATTCACAATAGCCAATAACAGCATCATGTCTATGGAGTTGGATTTTGAGTTCAACTATGGTGGGTGTATCATCAGTGGTCCGACCAGCCAGATCTATTATCAAGAGGGAGTTCCAATCACTGGCAACGAGTTCGTGTTTGAATGGAACGATGGGCGGGCTGTTGTCTCTGGAACATTTAACGATAGTACATCTGCGTCAGGAACATTTTTTCACAGCGTTAACCAGGGTGCAGGCTGTACTGGGCAGAATGAAATCACCTGGACAGCTACAAAAGAAGGCGCAGCGCAGCCAGAACCACAGCCGCAGCCAGAGCCAGCAGCACCCACCGAAGAACGCTGCTTTGAGGAAACCGGCCACTGCATCAGCGGGCGTATCCGCGAGTTCTGGGAGCAGAACGGTGGTCTGCTCGTCTTCGGGTTGCCCATCGGGCCACAGCAGGAAGAGACTATCGAAGACCAGCCTATTCAGGTGCAGTGGTTCGAGCGAAACCGGCTTGAACTGCAGCCGGAGAATGAACGCCCCTACGATGTCCTGCTCGGTCGCCTGGGTGTAAATCGCCTGGAGCAGCAGGGACGAAGCTGGTTCGAGTTTCCCAAAGGACAGGCTCAGGATGGCTGCCTGTTCTTCGAGGAGAGCGGTCACACTATCTGCGAGCCATTCCTGAGTGTGTGGCAGGCAGATGGGCTGGAACTGGACGGCGCACCTGGCAAGAGCCAGCAGGAGAACCTGGTACTGTTTGGCCTGCCGGTCAGCGAGCCGCAGTCAGAAACGCTGAGCGATGGCAGTGAATACACCGTGCAGTGGTTCGAACGCGCCCGCTTCGAACTGCACCCGGAGAATGAGCCACCGTTTAACGTGCTGCTGGGGTTGCTGGGCAGCGAGGTGAGCAACCCGCCAGTGGCGGAGGAACCAACGCCGGAGCCAGTCTCAACTCAATATGATGGCAACTGGCGGGGTAAAACCTCCCAGGGGCGTGATGTCTCCTTCACGGTAGCTAACCAAACAATCACATCAATGAAATATAAGTTTGATGTTAGCGATGACTGTAACATCGAAATTTCGCATGAATCCCCTAGAGCCACTCCTATTCCTATAACCGATGACGGGTTCCTGTCCACATTAGACGATGATGAGCTATCTATCACGATCACAGGTACATTTAACTCCGACACATTAGTATCAGGAACAATACAAGGTACCAGCAGTATGTCTGACTGTCGTGGCAATGTAGATGCCACGTGGGAAGCGTCCAGGCAGTAACTTTAGACTCTAGCAAAATCCTGCGCCAATGTAGTGCCACCGCCGTCCACACGCGGTGATGGCACCACCCACCGGAACCGTATTATCAGTTATGTATAGCAATTAAGGAGGCCACCATATGGAAGCGTTCATCATTATCGGCATCATCGTCGGTGTGCTTATACTGGTAAGTGTGCTCAAGCGCCTGTCCACCCCCCGGCCAGTCATCTATCTGCGGCTTGACGACAGTGCTCCGCCGGTTCAGGTAGGCAATCAGTCCACTCCACACGGCTGTCTGCCAATACTTCTGATTGTCCTGGTGTTTGGTATTGCGTTGTTTGCGGCTGGGAACTAGGGGTGACGGTTGCTGCATTTTGAGTGGCTGCCACTGGTGCAGATTGAACAACTCCTGCTCTATCCGCCGTGCCTGTGGGCAGGTGCAGGAGCCGCTGCTCACAGGCACCGAACACCTGGTGCATGCCAGGAACGGCTCTGGATGTTGATGGAATTGATGAATAATAAAGGAAGGTTCTATCATGGCACGTTTTCAACTCTCTCGCTCGATCATGGTTAGTCTGGCTGTGCTGGCAATGATGGTGATATTTGTCCAGGCGCTACTGGCAAAGAGCGACCCTACAGTCTCAGATACAGATAGGATAGATTCAATCACTGGTATGCAGTCACCTGGACTTGCGAACAGTCTCATCCTTGAACCTGTGGGCAGTTTTGGAAGCAGTTTTATCGGTGTCACACTTGACGGCAACCTTGCATATATGGCCGCAGGCGATAATGGTATTAGAATTGTCGATATAAGTGACCCGAGTAACCCTACCTCAGTAGGTAGCTATAACACGGGAGGCTTTGCGAGTGACATATATATAGATGGAAATCGTGCTTATGTTGTTGCAGAATGGGATGGGTTAGTCATCCTTGATATCAGCAATCCTGCTTCACCAGTATTTCTTGGACAATATCACAGGAGTATCGATGCCGTACATGTTATCGGTAACTACGCCTATACCTTATCTGATGCATGGAACGGGGGGTTGGAGGTTCTTGATATCAGTGATCCGGCCAATCCGACGCTACTGGGTTCATATAGTATGGATGGCGACGGTACCGATGTTTATGTTGTAGATTCCATAGCCTATGTAGTAAGTGGCTTTCAGGCAAGACTGGAGATTATCGATGTTAGCGATCCTGTCAATCTCTCCTGGCGTGGTAGCGTGAGCCTGGATAATTATGGATATGATATTAAAGTGGTTGAGGATAGCGCATACGTTGCTAATGGCGGCTTGCAGATAGTTGATGTAAGCAACCCTGACAGTCCGTTGTCGCTTGGAAGTTATACAGATTCTGGTTATGCCGTTGATGTAGCAGGGAATCTCGCCTACATCACAGGATATGATTATGATCTTGAAGGGATAGTCGAAATCATCGATATGAGCAATCCCGCAAATCCGGTTTTGCAAGGCAGCTATGATACTCCCGGTGAGGCAGAGGATATATCTGTAAGTGGTGATCTGGTCTACGTTGCAGATGGAAGTCGAGGATTGCAAATATTGCGTGTCAAAGATGCTCCTACTCCCACACCAACACAGACTCCCACGGTAACACCTACACCGACATCAACGGAGACCGCTACCCCTACCGTGACTGACACGCCGACGGTCACAGGAACTCCTCCCACCGCAACGCCTGTACCCACGATTTCTGGAATATTCTATTTGCACAGCGACTATACTTTGCAGACAACACAGCAAGAGTCAGAAAGTGAGGTGCCGGCCCCTGGCGAATCAGCCGTGAAGGAATGGGAATATATCCTGGATGGCGATATTGATGGCGATACCTATACGTTTGACATCACTGTGTCTACCTATTCACCCGTAGAGTCGCGGTGCTATGGTGCAAGTCTGAGTGTCGATCAGCAGGGACAGGAGACGCTGCTGGCAGAGACCAATCTGGGTTGTACAAGTTTCTACTCGAGGGTTGGAGGCACGGTCGAGGGGATCGATCCTACAACGAGCAGCGGTGATCGCCTCATCTTGAGGATTTACCACACCAGCGGTTGGCGAGCAGGGGGTATTCATGTTGGCGGTGATACCAATTCGCACATCGAAATCCGACGTGCAGGAAGTGACCCGACCCCCACTCCCACGGGAGATTTGTGCCATGACCCCTATGAACCGAACAATGGTCCGGCGCAGGCCACTGCCATCGAAGTGGGGGAGACACAGACACATATCTTCTGCACGTCAAGTGACACGGACTGGCTTTCTTTCACCGTTGAGGCTGATACAACATACCTCATTGAAACCAGCAACCTGGCTTCGGGAGTAGATACTGAGCTTGAGCTTTATAACACTGATGGGAGCACGCTTATCGAAACCGACAACGGTAGCGGAGAGGGGTTGGCTTCGGTGATTACGTTTATACCCACGGCTCCCGGTACCTACTATGCTATGGTAGAGAAAAGAGTACGCAGTAGTGGTTGTCAGTGGGGGTACACCTGCGATGCCTTTGGGGATTGTTCCTGTCTCCCTGGTCCATTCAGCCTCAACAGTGAGGTGAGTGATGCAGGCGACACCTACGATGTGTGCCTCAGCACGTCTGGCCCATCGTTTGTCTATCTTCCCCTGATCGCCAAATCACTGCCGCCCACACCTACACCCACGCCAACCGATACGGCTACGCCAACCGATACGGCTACGCCAACCAGCACCCCCACACCAACCGATACGGCTATGCCGACCAGCACACCTACAAGAACGCCCGAGCCTGTTTCCTATGACGGCATCTGGAGTGGCACAACATCCCAGGGAGAGGCAGTATTTTTTGAGGTGCGTGATAATGGTGTAATCTATTTTTCTGTAGACTACACCGTCGGTTCTTGTGAGTGGAATTTTGAGAGAGAGGGATATCTTTCCATCACTGACAACAGTTTTTCCGACAGGGTCGATTTTGACGATGGTTCATCAAATGCGACTACGGGAAATTTCAACTCATTCACCTCAGCTTCCGGAACATTTACTGCGAAAGAAACTTATCCTGAGTGTCCGGGAACCATCAATGTCACCTGGAGTGCGACCAGGACCGGCGGTGCGCTCGCCGCGCCAGTGCACCCCGTACCGTCTTCTGGTCAATCAGATACCAGGGTGACAAAGCGCCGGGTTGAGAGCAGCAGGCAGCGATGACAAAAACTTGTGGCTAAGACATGACAGCAACCTGGTCATGTTTTGGTCACAATCACCGCTTCATCATACTGGCAGTTTTGTCGTAACCGGGCTGCCAACAGTATCCATTACTACTGGCAGCCCAAGACGGTCGGGCCGTGGGGAGCCTGGAACTTGCCGCACCATCTTGCGGGTGGGAGGCGCAGCGACTTCGCCCCACAGCGCCAGTTGGTGACGGGGGAGCAGCCAGGTGCCGTGCAGGATGAGGTCAGGTTGCTCCATTGGTTGTCCGTTCTTGTATGGTCGTTGGGCATTGCTGGTTTTACTTCACCGCACCCCCCACAGCCGCACCGTCCCGTCATCCGACCTCAATGCCAGGCGCGTCCCATCCGGGCTGAACGCCACGCTATTGACATTGCCCGTATGCCCCTCCAGCGTGGCGAGGAGGGTGCCATCCGGCGCGTTCCACAGCCGCA
>JAAUSY010000121.1 GCA_012032475.1 Chloroflexaceae bacterium | reverse complement strand
GATCATGATGGACGTATAATGATCATGGTTTCCGTAGTATAGGGATGCGGGATAGTCCCACCTCCCGATAATGATAATAGACCCATGGAACCACAAAAAAGCCACCAGGGTGAATATGACCCCAGCGGGGAATGGCCCTCACTGAACCAGCAAGAAAGCCTTCCCCCCCTATCAGAATCGGAAGAAGAGGAACAAGAAAACGAACTGTGGTTGATGGAACAGTTCCGGGCCGACCCGGCGCCCAACTATCCGCGGCTCCAGTATGGGGAAACCATCGAAGGAACGATTATGCGGATAGACCGGGATAGTCTCCTGGTGGATATCGGGGCAAAATCCGAAGGAATCGTTCAGCTCCGCGAAATGCAGTCGCTCACCCCTGAACAGCGCGAGGCGTTCCGGATTGGTGACGAACTGCTGGTCTTCGTTATCCAGGCTGAGGATAGAGAGGGGCACGCGGTCCTCTCGATTGACCGGGCCCGCCAGGAAAAGAGTTGGCGGCAACTCCAACGATGCTACGAACGGGGAGAAACCGTCGAGGCCCCGGTCATCAACTACAACAAGGGCGGGTTGCTGGTGGACCTGGATGGGGTACGCGGGTTTGTGCCATCTTCCCAGGTGGATGGAATCAGCCGGGAGACCGACGCTCAGAAGCAGTCGGATATGGCCCGTATGGTGGGGCAAAGCCTGGTGCTCAAAGTGATTGAGATGAACCGCGACCGCAACCGCCTCATCCTCTCGGAGCGCCAGGCCCGGCAAGATGTGCGGGAAGAAAAGAAAGAGGCGTTGCTCTCGTCGCTTCAAGAGGGGCATGTCTGCACGGGCATGATCAGCTCGCTCTGCGATTTCGGGGCTTTTGTGGATATTGGCGGGGCCGATGGTCTCGTCCATCTCTCGGAACTCTCCTGGGGGCGGGTCAATCATCCGTCGGAAATCCTGCGAGTGGGTCAGGAAGTCCAGGTCTACATTCTGAGCATTGACAACGACCGCAAACGGATTGCCCTTTCGATCAAGCGCACGCAGGATGAACCCTGGGCCACCGTGGGAGAACGTTACCACCTCGGACAGGTCATTGAGGGCACGATTACGCAACTCGCGCCCTTCGGGGCTTTCTTGTGTCTCGAAGAAGGCGTCGAGGGACTGATACATATTTCGGAAATGAGCGATGGGCGGATTCAGCACCCTCGCGAAGTGGTGCAGGAAGGAGACGTTGTCCAGGCCCGCATTATCCGAATCGATCCAACGCGCAAACGCATCGGGCTGAGCCTGCATCTTAGCCCGAAAGATGAAACAGGCGCGGACCCCCATTCCGACGACGAAGAGTCGAAGGACCAGGGCTGTTCTGGTTCAGATAATGAGGCACCCCGGCTCATTGTTTGAAGAGCCAGTGGTGCTATCAATGGAGAATATGAACTATGGCTGATCGACTCTACGATAAGTTTACCAAGCGAGCCAAGCAGGTGTTACAGCTTGCGACCGACGAGGCTCGTTCGTTCAACCATCCCTACGTGGGAACGGAACATATCTTACTGGGGTTAATACGCGAAAATGATGGGATTGCCGCACGAGTGCTGGACGACCTGGGAGTGAAGCTGCCCCATGCTCGAAACGCAGTTGAGTTCATCGTTGGGGCCGGAGAGGGGGCGCACTACTCCGAACAGGAATTGACCGCCGGGCGAAAAAAGTCATCGAATATGCCATTGAGGAGGCCAGGCGGCTGAATCATCACTACATTGGCACCGAGCACCTCTTGCTCGGGCTGGTCCGCAATGGCGAAGGGGTGGCGACGGGCGTGCTCGATATCGTCGGGGTATCGCTGGAGCAGGTGCGCAACCAGGTGATGCGCGTGCTGCGCCATGGCACCGCGTCCGGAAACCTGGAGCGTATGACCCAGCAGCAGACCCAGCGGCAGAGCAAAACCCCCTACCTGGACGCACTCAGCACGGACCTGACGGAGATGGCCGAGGCCGGACGATTGGACCCGGTCATTGGTCGCCACCAGGAGATTGAGCGGGTGATCCAGATTCTTTCGCGGCGGACGAAGAATAACCCGGCGCTCATTGGTGAACCTGGAGTCGGCAAAACAGCTATTGTTGAGGGATTGGCGCAGCGGATTATCCAGGGCAGCGTTCCGGATTCGATTAAGAACAAGCGGGTGGTCGCGCTCGATATGGGGGCGCTCGTCGCCGGCACGAAGTACCGCGGGCAGTTCGAAGAGCGGCTCAAACGGGTGGTAGATGAAATCAAAGAGACGCGGTGTATCCTGTTCATTGACGAGTTCCATACGATTATCGGGGCGGGCGGAGCCGAAGGGACGCTGGATGCGGCGAACATCCTGAAGCCGGCCCTGAGCCGCGGCGAGCTTCAGACGATTGGGGCTACCACGCTCGATGAGTATCGCAAGTATGTTGAGCGGGATTCGGCGCTGGAGCGGCGCTTTCAGCCCGTGATGGTAGACGAACCCTCGCTGGAAGATACGATTGATATTCTGCGGGGCATCAAGAGCCGCTACGAGGATTTTCACCAACTGCAAATCAGCGACGAGGCCCTGCGGGCCGGGGCCATCCTCTCGGCCCGCTATGTGCCGGACCGCTTCCTCCCCGACAAGGCGATTGACCTGATTGATGAGGCATCCAGCCGGGTGCGGATGTATCGCTCGACGACCCCACCACGCCTGCGCGATGCTCTGCGCGGATTGGAAGCCCTGCGCAAGGAGCGGGAAGCCGCCATCGAGGACAAGCAGTTTGCCCTGGCGGAGGAATTGCGCAGCCGGGAAGAGTATATGAAAGAGCGCGTCCATCACATCGAAGAAGAGATGGGCGTGGAGTCCGTTCAGGAGCAGGTGATTGAGCGCCCCTATGTGACCGAAGATGATATTGCCGAAGTGGTCAAGATGTGGACGGGTATTCCGGTCAAGCGGCTGCAAGGTGATGAGACAGCCCGCCTGCTGCAAATGGAAAAGGCGCTCCACGACCGCGTGGTCGGGCAGGACGAGGCGATTGTGACTATCTCCAAAGCGGTCCGACGCGCCCGCGCTGGCTTCAAAGACCCGAAACGGCCCATCGGCAGCTTCATCTTCCTGGGACCCACCGGGGTCGGCAAAACCGAACTTGCCAGAGCGCTGGCCGAATTTATGTTTGGCTCGGAAAATGCGCTGATCAAGATTGACATGTCGGAGTTTCAGGAGCGCCACACGACCAGCCGGCTGGTCGGGTCGCCGCCCGGCTATGTCGGGTATGGCGAGGGGGGGCAGCTCACCGACGCCGTTCGCCGCAAACCCTACTGCGTGGTGTTGTTCGATGAGATTGAAAAGGCCCACCCCGAAGCCTTTAACCTGCTGCTCCAGGTGATGGAAGATGGTAACCTCACCGATGGCAAGGGGCGCAGGGTGGATTTTCGCAATGCCATTGTGATTATGACCAGCAACGTCGGGACAGAGCACATCCGCCGGGCCAGCCGCATCGGGTTCAGCCAGGAGGATGGAATCCTTGATGTTGAGGATATCCGGCACAAAGTCGAAGACTCGCTCAAGCAATATTTCCGGCCTGAGTTCTTGAACCGCGTGGATTCCACCATTATTTTCCAACCCCTCACCAGCCACGAAATTCGGTTGATTGCCTCGATGATGCTGAATCGCATCCAGGAGCAGTTGCGAGAGCAGCACATTCGGTTGGAGGTTTCTCCCGAAGCGCTGGACTTGCTCGGCAAGCGCGGCTACGACCCGGCGTTCGGGGCGCGGCCCCTGCGACGGATTATCACCAACCTTATCGAGGACCCGCTTTCGGAAGGCTTCCTGGAGGGGCGTTTCCGCAATGGGGATGTCGTCCAGGTTGATGTGCAGGATGAGTTGCTCCGGATGCGCTCCCTCCGCGAGATAGAGCGAGAGACGCGGCACCAGCAGGAAGCCCGCGAAGAATTTGAGGAACTGGTCTCGATTTCCTGAACAATGGCCGACCGATTTGACCGGCCATTGTTCAGGGGAAACGCGAAGGAATCAGAAATTGGATCGGGTCCGATTTCTGATTTCTGTGTTTCCTGACCGGCCTATTCACATCGCATGGATTGTTACGAAGCACGGAGAATGATTGATGCAGGGGTGGTGCCCGACTCCTCCTCCCCCCTGCGGGCCCGCTTCGGGTTCCACCTGGCAACGTGCCCGGCGTGCCGAGACTACCGCGGGCATCGGGAGCGAACGCTTGCGCTCCAGGCTGCTCCCCCTCCCCCGCTTTCCAGCGAACCAGCGGGGCCGGAGGGGGTGGCACTTTTCACCAGTACGAACGCCGGCACGAACGATGGAGGCGAGCCGCAGCACCAACCACCAGCAGACCAGGAACCCCGGAGACGAGCGGCTCCGTCCTGGCTTCCTTTGCCGCTGCCGCACTTCCTGGTCAGCCTGCCCAGGCTCGTCCGACTGGTTGGCTTCATCCTCCTGGTGGGGCTTCCTCTGGGGGGCGGGGTCTGGTTTGCGGGGGTGCTGCTTCGTGCCCATCAAAACGTCTCTGCGATGATTGTTCCCACGCTGACTCCGGTTCCCTCGGTGGCAGTCCTCCCCTCGCCTGTTCCCACCTCCGCACCCGTCATCGGGCATTCACCATCGCCGCTGCCCTTGCTCACCAATGCCCCGGCAGACGCCCCGGCGGTGAACCTGACGGATACCCCAACCGTCCCCCCGACAGATACTCCAACCGGCCAGCCTTCCCCTTCGGTTCAGGCAGACCCGCGCCCGACTTCCTGGCAAACCATCCAGTCGCTTTCGCTGGAAGAGTTGACCGCCTGGCCGACTATCGAGATACTCCCGTCAGTCGGAGGGGCGGATATCCCCACGCCGCCAGCCACGGGGAATGCGTCCGCATCGGTTCCGGCTTCCGCGTCTGCTTCCTTCCGCGAAGCTCCCCCTGCGGGCGACGCGGTGACGCTGCTCTTTCTGGGCACCGACCGACGGCCTGGCGAGACGGCCCCCCCACGCACCGATGCCATTTTGCTGGCGCGAGTGGCCCCCCACCAGCAGCGCATTGCCCTGCTGTCGCTCCCCCGCGACCTGTGGGTGACGATTCCGGGCTATGGAGCCTCGCGCATCAACGCCGCCTATGTCTGGGGGGAGATGTATCAGGCACCGGGCGGGGGAATGGGGCTGGCAAAGGAGACGATCAGTACGCTGCTCAACATCCCCATAGACTATGTGACGGTGATTGATTTTGAGGGATTTATCGGCCTGATAGACACGCTCGGCGGGGTCACGGTCGAGGTGGAAAAAGAGCTGTATGACCCGACCTTCCCGACGATGGATTATGGCTATACCGTCGCGCACTTCTTGCCCGGCCCGCAGCAGATGGACGGCCAAACGGCCCTGATCTACAGCCGCATCCGCCACCCCGACAGCGATTTTATGCGCACCCTCCGACAGCAGGCGGTGCTGAAGGCTATCGGGGCGCGGCTGCGCGAACGTGGCGACCTGAGCAACGTGGCGACCATTGACCAGATAACCGGGTCGCTGAAAGGTTATGTCCAGACCACCGTGCCAGAGGAGCGGATGGTCGGGTTGCTCTGGGCGCTCCGTGATATGAGGGTCGAGGAAGTTGAGCACTATTCCATCACGTCGGATATGGTGTCGTGGGGGATGGGGAGCGACCAGTATGCCCTGGTTGCCTCGCCGTCCGTTCTCGCGGATCTCGCCCGGAAATTGTTGGAGCCGGCGGAAGCCAGAACGGAAGCTGGAACGGAGTAGCACGGTTCCAAAGCTATGGCGGTTTCGGTTCCGACCACCTACCAGGAATCCCTGGACTATCTCTACCGCTTCGTGGACCCCGGCTCCCGCATGGTGCCCGCCCCGCGGGTCCCCCCCCGCACCCTGGAGCGCACCCACGCGCTGCTTGCAGCGCTCGGAAATCCCCAGGCGCAGCTTTCCTGCATCATTGTGGCAGGGACCAATGGCAAGGGCAGCACCAGCGCGATGCTTGAAAGCATCCTGCGGGCTGCCGGGTACCGCACCGGGCTGTGGACCTCGCCGCACCTCAACAGCTACCGCGAGCGTATCCGCGTAGACAACCACCTCATCAGCCAGAACGCCCTGGTTGACGCCGTGCAACGCCTGGTTCCGGTCGTTGAGGCGTTCGACCAGGCAACCTACGGGGTCCCTTCCACATTTGAGCTTGGTTTTGCCCTGGCGCTCGGCTTCTTTGCGGTGCAGGGGGTTCGCCTGGCGGTGCTGGAAGTCGGCATTGGCGGGCGCTATGACTGCTCGAATGTGCTGACCCCACTCGTGTCGGTCATCACTTCCATCAGCTACGACCACGTGCCCATGCTTGGCAGAACGCTGGAGGAAATCGCCTGGGACAAGGCCGGGATTATCAAGCCGGGGGTTCCAGTGGTCGCTGCGCCGCAGCGCCCCGCAGCAGGAGCAGTGGTGGCACAGGTTGCCCGCGAGGTGGATGCTCCGCTGTGGACCGCCGCAGAAGCTGGACTGGAAGATGAAGCGGGGCAGGCTCTCCCCTACCCCGTTGCCCCACGCCCGGCGTTGCGGGGGAGCTTCCAATATGAGAATGCCCGCGTGGCGCTTGGGGCCGCAATGATGCTCCGCCGACGGGGGGTGGCTGTGCCCGACGCAGCCATGGAGCGCGGGTTGGCTGCGGCCCGCTGTCCGGGCCGCCTGGAGATCGTGTCTCACGCTCCCCTGATGGTTCTGGACGGGGCCCACAACGAGGGGGCTGTTCGGCGGCTCCTGGAAGCGCTCCACACGGAATATGCCTTTGACCGGCTGGTGCTGGTTGTGGGGATGTCGCGGGACAAAGATATTGCTGCGGTGCTGTCGGTGCTGCTCCCCCCGACCCACACCGTCATCCTGACGCACGCTCCCCACCCCCGTGCCTGCACCCGGTTCGACCCGTTCACCGCTGCGCTGCCCCCCTCCCTGCGGGAGCGGCTCATGGTCGTGCCCGACCTTGCGGACGCCCTGAACCGGTCCCGTTCGCTGGCCCGCCCCGATGACCTCATCTGCGTGACTGGTTCGCTCTTTGTCGTTGGTGCGGCCCGCGAGTTGCTCGGCCTGGCCGAAGTGTGCGACTGAGGTCCGCGACATGAGCGCCGCAGCGAGTATGGTACAATAAAGATATCTTTTCCATTCTTAAATGCCATACCGTGCCGAGTAAATCAAAGAGGGTCCTCATAGCTATGGGAATTGGGTCACTGCTCCAGAAGATCGAAGAGGTCCTGGCCGATGTTGACATAGCAGCAGCCGAAGCCTACGAACGGGCGTTGCCGAGGCTCATTGATATGGTGAACGAAACCATGGAACAGCGCGAAGACCTGAGCGATTTGATCGGGTCGAATTCGCGGGAAGTGATGTATACGAACCATGCCAATCATGGCAGCTTCATTGCGGCTCAGCTCAAGGTCAAGAGCGCCAGAACCCTGCGGGACATTGCCATCTGGGCGTATCGCAGCTATATCAGCCGGGGCTTTTCTCCGTCCTACTTTCCGGCGGTTCTGACGGCGTGGAAGGACGCCGTCGGGCGATACCTGGGGGATGACACCAGCAAGGCCGCTCAGGTGCAGGCCGTCTACCAGGTTTTGCTTGAAAACCACCACGAGTTGCTGATAGAGTCGCAGGCTTCGACGGCTCCGGTCCGGGTTGAGGAATCCCTCCTTCCCTATTTCCGGAACTACCTTCGGGCGCTGATTGAACCCGACAGCCAGGCGGCTATCCAGGTTTCACGGGCGTTCATCCAGACGGTCCGCGACATTCCCGTCTGGTGGGAGCAGGTCATCTGTCCGACGATGTATGAAATTGGCCGGCTCTGGGCCGAGGGGGAGATTACCGTCGGGCAGGAACACATTGCCACGGCGATTACCCAACGGGTGATGGCGCTGTTCTACCCCTTGATTCTCGAACTCCCCAGGGAGAAGGGGGCCATCGTGGTGACGGCCTCGCCCGGCGAACTGCACGAGGTAGGTGCCCGGATGCTGGCCGATCTGCTCGAAATGAACGGGTGGGATGTGTATTACACCGGAGCCAACACGCCCCGCGACAGTATTCTGAGCCTGCTGGAGGTTCAGCGGGCCCGCTTTCTCTGCATCTCCACGACGATGCCGTCCAACCTTGGGCATGTCGCCGGGGTTGTTCAGGATGTTCACGCTATGAATCACGGTTCCTCCGTGCAGGTGCTCGTCGGGGGGCAGGCCTATCGGAGCGACCACGGGGCGTGGCGAGCCATCGGAGCGGATATGTATTTTGCCAGCGCGGGCCAGGCTATCTACTACCTCGATGCGGAGGTAAACGGCAACGAAACCAGGTCGGGGATACCTGAGATATCGGGAGGACCAGTGAGACCAGTGAGACCCCGTGACGAGTGATGCGTAATGAGCATGAGCATGAGATGACCAGGAATTCATACCTATGGCCGAACTCATCAAATTGCTGCTGGAACACGGCGAGGAGGTGCTGGTCCGCCACAGCCGGTGCCTGATTGCGCTGCTCGACCAGGAGGGCATCTTGCTGGCCTGGAACGAGCCATTTCATCTTCTTGGCGAACAAACCTTCTCGGAATCCCGTCACTTCTGCCAGTTGCTGGTCAACAGCAGCCAGTTCCGCTTCCGCACCTTGCTGGAGCAGGTTTTGAGCCAGCAGAAAACGGCCAGCACCACCCTGCATTTTGTCATCCACGATAGAGACCTGCCGGCTTCCTATGTCTGCTGGCTGGTTCCGGTTCCGGGCCGCCGCGTCATCCTCTACGCCGACCCGATACCAGCACTGGACGAAAAGGCGGCCCAGGAGTATATGCACCTCACCAACGAGCTTTCGACCATGACGCGAGAACTCCAGAAGGCCCGCCATGTACTGGCGAAGCAGAACAAAGAACTCGAACAGGCCCGCGACGTGGCCGAGGCCGCAACGCGGGCCAAGTCGGAGTTTCTGGCAAATATGAGCCACGAAATTCGCACCCCCCTGAACGCCATCATCGGATTGACCAGCCTGATGCTGGACACCCCCCTGAACCCGGAGCAGCGGGACTACGTGGAGACCACCCGCGCCAGCGGCGATGCGCTGCTCTTCATCATCAACGATATTCTGGATTTCTCGAAGATTGAGGCGGGCCGGCTGGACCTGGAGAACCACCCCTTCGAACTGCGGGCCTGCATCGAGGAGGCGCTCGACCTGGTGGTGCCGCGGGCGATGGAAAAGAAGCTCGACCTGGCCTACCTCATCGAAGAGCACCTGCCCACCATGCTGGTCGGAGATGCCACGCGCCTGCGGCAAATTCTCGTCAATCTGCTGAGCAACGCGGTCAAATTTACGCATGAGGGGGAGGTGGTGGTCGCGGTCGAACGGTGGAAGGGAGCCAGCTTCGCCCCTTTCATGCTGCATATCACCGTGCGGGATACGGGGATTGGCATCCCTCAGAACCGCCTGAACCACATTTTCGATTCTTTTTCCCAGGTGGATACCTCCACGACGCGCAAGTATGGCGGAACGGGATTGGGACTGGCAATCAGCAAACGGCTCACCGAAGCCATGGGGGGGAGTATGTGGGTCGAGAGCGAACTGGGCACGGGTTCGACGTTTCACTTCACCATTGCCACCAACGCCAGCCCGGACCGCCCCCTGCTGCACCCCAGCGAGGAACGAGAACAACCGCTGCTGGCGGGAAAGCGCTTGCTGATAGTAGACGATAATGAAACCAACCGCCATATCCTGGTTCGCCAGGCAACCTCGTGGGGGATGCTGCCACGGGCCGTGGCCTCCGGAGCCGAGGCACTCGAATGCCTGCGGCGAGGCGAATACTTCGATGCTGCGGTGCTGGACATGCACATGCCAGAGATGGACGGGCTGACGCTGGCAGCAAAGATTCACGACGAGCCGCCAACCCGCCATCTGCCGCTGATTATGTGGTCGTCGGTGGGGTTGATGAAGGAGGCGGCCCGCAACGCCGGGGTGAATATTGCCGTTTCGCTGACCAAGCCGGTCAAGCCTTCGCTCTTCTACAATGCCCTGGTCAGCATCTTTGCTCAGGAATACCCTTCGTCGGAGCGCCACCACAAACACACCCTATCGGAGCGGCCCCAGGAGGCCGTCATTCCCCACATCAGCCACCACCACCCCCTCCGTATCCTGGTGGCCGAAGATAATGCGGTCAACCAGAAGGTCATTCTGCGCATTCTCGAACGGCTCGGCTACCGGGCCGATGTGGTTGCCAACGGAGAAGAGGCGGTTCTTGCTCTGGAGCACATGTTTTATGACGTGGTCCTGATGGACGTGCAAATGCCGGAGATGGATGGCGTCGAAGCAACGCAGGCGATTCGCACACACGTTCCTACCGGGCGGCAGCCACGGATTATTGCCATGACCGCGCACGCGCTCCAGGGAGACCGCGAAAAACTGCTCATCGAAGGGATGGACGACTATATCAGCAAGCCGGTGCGTGTGGATGAACTGGTCCGGGCGCTCAAACGCTGCCCGCCATCGGTTTGCCGCGGAGTCATCCAGGAAAGCGCCGCGGAGATACTCCCGCCCCCGCTCGACACCACGATCCTGAACGAGTTTCTGTCTGTGTGCAAACAGCAAAAGCCAGAACTGTGCGACGAAATCATCCGCACCTACCTGAAAGAGAGCGCGGCCGCGATGTCCAGGCTGCACGAGGCTGCTGCCCACCACGAGACGCAGTTGTTTCATCAGGCGGCCCTGGTGCTCAAGTCGAGCAGCGCCCAGATTGGAGCACTGCCGCTTGCGGCCATCTGCAAGCAACTGGAAGCCACTGGCCGTGCGGGTACCCTGGAGAGCGCGGCAGAGCTGGTGCCCCAGGCCGAACAGGAATATGCCCGTGTCCGGGAAGCATTGGAAACGTTGATACCCGGTATGCTCAGCCTCCCTCCTCCTCCCACCGGATGACCTGAACCTGGGATGGCTCGTCGGGGTCCCCAAAGACGTAGACCGTCCCGGTGTCGTGGAAGAGCACCATCACGCCCCCCTCGAAGCCCTGCACCGTCGCATATCCCTCCTGTTCTTCTGACTCCAGCGCCCACCCCAGATCGTAGCGCAGGTAGGAATTCAGCCACACCTTGCCAAACCCTCCGCGGGGCACATACCGTCCCGATGGCGACCCGATGGCTAGCTCATACTCGTCGTGGGTCGGGTCCCAGTCATCGAGGTAGCGCTCAAACGTCAGCCCGCCGGGGGTGTGGAAGATGGCAAAGATGACCCGCCCCCCGACCGCACTCGTCCCCTCGTAGGGATCGCCCTGGCTCAACCAGAGCATAGTTCCCTGCTCCATCCGAAGCACGGCGGCCCGGATGGCCTGGGACGACACGGAAGTGGGGCAGCCGAGCTGAGCGCGAAATGACACCTCCTGGTAGGCATCCCGCAATGGACGAATGGTCTGGCGCAGACAGGCGGGCAGGTCGGTTGAGGCGGCGGGTGGTTCCTCCGGCGCGGTGAGCACTTCCAGCACCTCCTTGCCCAGGTGTCCAAGCAGAACAGGACGGTCGGGGAGTTCGGCATGCAGCTCCATCCGGCAGCGCTCAAAATACTGCACAATCCCCGTCCAGCCATTGACCGTCTCAATGAACGGCTCCGTCACCGGGTGCCCGAATCGTTCGATGCCACCTTGCTCCTGCCAGTGGGTCAAGAAGGGGTCGCACAGGCTGTGCCGGGTGATTTCGGCATAGACACAGCCCGGCGGTGCGTGGTCAACCTGGGGAAACCCGCTCCACGAACGCCCCTGGAGCTGGAGCAAATAGACCCCCAACCGCCCGCTCATCACGCCCTGCTCGCCGTGGTCTTCCAGGCGGTTGCGCTCAAACCACTGCACCGGACCGGTCCAATCGCCAAGCGTTTCGGTCCGAACCTCGCTGATAGGAAGGCCAAAGACCGACAATCCCCCGTTCTTTTCCCAGTGGGTGCGCACTGCCCCGGAAAGACACTGGCCGGTTTCGGGGAAACAGTGGGGTTCGTCCGGGCCGGGCGCAACACTCTGGGCACCGGCCCCCGGCGACCCGACGCTGTAGAGCAGAATGGCGCAGAGCAGCAAGAGGAGTGCGCCTGCCAGCCAGCGATAGTTTTTCGTCATCTTCATCATGTTCATGTTCATGTTCACGACCCTCCCTTCGTCACCTTCATCACCTTCGTTCAAGATTTTCTGTCATCACGCACCACACGCCGCCGGTATCAGCCTCTTCAGTTATGAGAACGCTTCGCTGAAGCGGGGCCGCAGGTTGCAACATGATGGGAGCATTACAATGGAAGTCCCGGACCCGGACCGGAGCCGATGCACCCCGTTGCTCCCCCGCTTGCGAAGAGGGCGTTTGTGCCCTATCATATCCGTGCTTGAGTGACCAGTGACGAGCCGCGGCAAACTGGAGGGAACGCACCGTGTCTATCCTGTCTATCCTGCCTGCTGCCCTGGTGATAAGCGCCGGGCAACTGCTGCTCCTGAGCGTGGCTGGCCTGGGAGCGGCCCGGCTGCTGCTCCCTCCCCGCCTGCACGCCCACGAATTGACCCTTGCTCCGCTTTTCGGGCTGGCGCTGCTGGCGCTGGCCGGGCTGTATGGCTCCCACGCTGGCCTGACCATGCGCCAGATTTTGCCGCTGGTGCTGGTGCTGGCGGGGGTGCTGCTCGTGGGAGCGCTGGTCCGCGAGTGGTCCAACCGCCGCCGGTGGTGGCCGGGGGCGCTCCCGGTCCGTGAATTGGCCCCGCTGCTGATGACGATGGCTGGCACCTGGTTGCTCGCGCTTGCGCCGGTGCTCACCTATGGCACGCTGATGCCGATAGGCCACAACTGGGATGTTGAATTCTACCTGCCGCTGGCCGACTACCTGAAGGACTACAGCGCCCTGGCGCTCGACCAGGCCCCCCCCAACCCGCTGCGCGACCTGCTGCTCACCGACCGCCTGGCGTCCCGTGCGATGGGCGCGACCTACGCCCAGGCCATGGCCGACCTCATCGTCTATCGGGAAGCGTGGGATAGCTGGGTGCCGATGCTGGCGCTGCTGCGGGCGCTCACGCTGGCGGGTCTCTATGCCCTGCTGCGTGAGGGTCTGCGCGTGCCGAAATATGGCGCACTGGCGGGGGTCGGACTGGCGGGGGCCAACGGTCTGCTGCTCTGGACGACCTACAACAGCTTCGGGATGGGATTGGGAGGGCTGGCGCTGCTCCCGGCGGCGCTGCTCTGCACCCTGCTGGCGCTCGAAGAAGGTTCCCGCCGGGCCATCCTGGCCGCGGTGCTGCTGCTCAGTGGCATCTCCTGCACCTACTGGCCCATGCTGATGGCCTATGGCGCAGCTGGTTTGGGGGTGGGGCTGGCGCTGCTCTGGGAACACCGCCGTGACCGGTGGGGATGGAGCCAGGTGGTGGGGCGAGGTGTGGCGGTGCTGGCCGGGGGGGCCGTCGTGGGGGCACTGGCGCACCTGCGGGCCCCAGATGCGTTCTTCGGGGTGTTTGCCGGTCAGGTCGCGTCTATGGGCATCTCCGATTTCATCTCACCGGCGGTGATAGTCGGCAGCGCTCCTTTCTCGCATCTCCCCTCCCAGGAATTGGCAACTGCCACAGGGCTGGAAACCTTCCTGGTCTGGGGCGGGTTGGGGGCGGCGGTGCTCCTGCTCGTGCGGGGGGTGCTGGCGGGGAGCGGGCGGCGCGGCCTGGCAATAGGGATGGTCGGGTGTCTGTTGGTCTACCTGGCTGGTCTGCGGTTCGTGGTCCACTTCCCCTATGGCTATGTGCGCGGCGTAAGTTATGTCAACTCACTCCTGCTTGGCGTCGTGGGTGCAGGAATCGCGCACCAGGTCTCATTATCCCATGCATCCCATGCACCTCGCCCATCCCCCCGAACCGTGGGCGTTCCCATGAGCGTTCGCAACCGTTTTCCATGGCTGTTGCTGCTCCTGCTGGCAGCAAGCAGCGGGGTTGCCAGTGTACGGACCTACCAGGTCTATGCCGGGCAGCCGGGGGTCTTTGGCCTGGAGACGGTAGGAATGCGGGCCGCGGTGGCCCGTCTCGACCAGCCGGGACCCGTCGCCATCTCACCGGCACCGGAACTGCGTGGCCCCTATATGGGGGCGCTGGCCTATGCCCTCCGAACGCGGGAACTGCTCGGCGTGACGGCGACGGGCTATCAGCCCTTTGTCAATACTCGCGCTGGCACAACCCCCCCGATACGCCATCATCCGCGAGGACGAAGACCCCCCGCGAATATGGGATGGCAACCACGGCCCGCCTCTGGGGGAGACGGGCGGGCGGC
>JAAUSY010000022.1 GCA_012032475.1 Chloroflexaceae bacterium | reverse complement strand
TTTTCCGGAGGAGCAGCCTATCGCACATTTCCCCGAATCTCGCGGGAACGCTCGATAAACCAGCCGGACACCTGGCGGTAGCGGTCTTCGGCCCCCCACCAGCAGGAGATTGCTGGCCGACTCTGGCGCTTCAAACCCCATCCCGCCAAGCTCGTTGCTGGCGGCAAAGGTATAGAGCGGCTGGTAGAGGATGATACTGGGCACCAGTTCGACCCATCGGTCCTGGAAGCTGGCAGAGATCTGGCGTCGGGTCGCGGAGTCAAGTTCCATCCGTCCTTCGGTGAGCATCCTATCAAGAAACTCATCGCGCAGGCCGGCATAGTTCAGGCCGCTTTCTGCCTGGCTGGAATGCCACAGTTCAAACCCATCGGGGTCTGCTCCGAGCCGCGCCCAGGCGTGGATTGCCAGCACAAAATCATGGCTCTGGAGGCGCTGGTAGAATGCCTCACGGTCGAGCGGCTGAACCTCGACCACGATGCCGAGGTTCGCCCATTGCCGTGCCACTTCTTGCGCGGCTGCCAGCCGCAGCGGGTCGTGGTCGGTCAGCAGGGGAAGCACGAGCGGCTCACCGTTGCGCGCCCGGCTTCCCCCAGGGGTGGCCTCGTAGCCCAGGCGGTCGAGTATCCCACCGGCGGTCACCGGGTCATAGGGATACCACAAACTCGTGGGGGGGTCCTCTCCTGGCTCCGGGGCGAACCACCCCGGCAGGATAGGCGTATCCAGGCGGATGGCAATCCCCTGGGCCACGCGCTCAATCAGCGTATCCTTCTCTAACCCGTAGGCGAGCGCCTGGCGCAACTCCAGGAGATCCAGCGGGGGTTGGCGCATATTGAATGTGAGCACCGCATATTCATCCAGGGGAACGGGTATCCGCCGGAACGTCTGCGGCAGCATCACCTGGTTGAAATCGGGCGAGGCCCGCAGACCCAGGGCGTGGGCCTCGTGGCGAGTGAGCAAGGAAAAAGCTGCCTGGGGAGTGTCAATGAAGCGCAGGTCCAGCTGCTCAATAAAGGGAGCACCCCCGAAGTAGTCCGGGTTGGCCTCCAGCAACGCATGGTCGGTCGTCAGTTCAACCAGACGGTAGGGTCCGGTGCCCACGGGCTGGCGGGCAAAAAACGATTCGGGCCACTGCTCGATGGCAACCCCAGCGAGGAGATGGGCCGGCAGCACCGGCACACGGGCAGCGTCGAGAAACGGTGCATAGGGCGAGGTGAGCGTACAGCGGATGGTGAAGGCATCAATGCGGTCAACCAGCACGCCGCGCCAGAGGTTCGCCAGCGCCGGGTCTCCCGTAAAACGGGCATCCTGAATGGTGTTCAGGGTAAAAATCGCGTCGTCGGCATCGAACGGTTCTCCGTCGTGCCAGACCACGTCGCGGCGCAGGCGGAAGAGGTAGACTTCGCCGCCCTGGTCCACATCAATCTGCTCGGCCAGAGCCGGCACCGGCGACCCGTCGGGTCCTATCCGGGTCAATCCCTCGAACAACAAGGCTCCCAGGTCGCGCCCGACCGGGTCGTTGAGCGGGTCATTGAGCAGGGGAATGACCTGGGCAGGAGCGCCCGGCAGCGCCTCAACATAGGTTCCCCCGGCGCGAGGACGGGAAACCATGGTCGAAAGCGCCAGGTTGCCCAGGAGCAAGACCACGAGCACCGAACTGCATGCGGCAATGATCATCTGCCAGCGAATACGTCGAGCCATAGGGTTTACCAGTGGGGAGCGTTAGAAAATCGGCAAACTGTTGACGAGCGCCAGCGTCAGAAAAACCACCACAATCACAACGGTCGTCTGGTGGAGCGTCTTTTCCAACCCGCGCCGGGTATGGTGAATGGAACTGGAGCCTTGCCCGGACATACCGGGCGATTTGGCCTGGACGATGACCAGGCCAATCAACAGGACGCTGAGAATGACCTGGGCAACATTGAGCGCAATTTGCATGGTTTCTCCTCTCTGCTCGGCTTCGATAGGCGGGCCAGGTGGGTGATAGCTGCGGTGAAAGGATGCTCACCAGAACCTGGCGTGAGCTATGGTAGCACACAAGAACAAAACCGGCAACCGGGGACCGGGGACCTGACGAACTGACGAGAGTGATAAGACGGCTTCCGCAAGATTCAGACCGGTGAGCACGGGAACTGTGCTATACTGTGATCGGGTTGGCGGCAATCGTCGTGATAGGTTGGTAGGTTCGATGGTCTCGAAATCTGCGGTCTTCTCCGACCCTGCTGCCAGTAACCAGTCATTACATCATCACGTCATCATGTAACGAAAAACGAAAGCGGAACCCTTTCTGCAACCCTGGACATATCCATGCGCAAATACCTTCCGTGGCTGCTTCGACTGATCGGCCCGCTGCTCCTCGTGCTCTTTCTGGCAAATAGCGACCTGGAAGAGCTGGGGGCAGAACTGGCCGGAGCCGACCCGTGGTATATCACCCTCTCGCTCCTGATGATTGTCCCCTTCATGGTCGTCAAAGCCTGGCGGTGGCAGCGCGTGCTGCGCGAACTGACCCTGGACCTCCCGCTGCACACGGCCACCTTTCTCTACACCATCGGAATCTACCTGGGGTCGGTCACGCCTGGACAGGCCGGTGACCTGGTGAAGGCCTGGTATCTCCGCGAACGCGGGCACCCGCTGGCCCCGGCGCTGCTCAGTGTCGTTATAGACCGCCTGTTCGACATGATTGTGATGGCGGCACTGGCCGTCCTGGGTATCTTTGCTCTGGGCAATCTCTTGCCGGGCCGGGGGTTCGAGACCTTCCTCGTACTCGCCATGGGGGCGGGGTTGGTCTTCCTGATGGTGGTCCTGATGTCGCCGGGCCCGCGTGAGTGGCTGCTCACGCGGGCCTTGCCCACGGTGCTCCCCCAACGGTTGCACGACTCGCTCCACCACTGGAATACCCAGTTCTCCACTCTGGCAATGCACCCCCGGCTGGTGCTGGATGCCAGCATCGCTTCGCTGGTTTCGGCGGGGTTCAGCTTTTTTCGCCTGTGGTTGCTCTTCATCGCGCTCGATGTGCCTATCCCGTTCTCGGTCCTCGTGGGGGGGTCGGCGCTGATTGCCATTCTGCAAGTGGCCCCCATCTCCATCGCCGGGGTGGGCGTGCGTGATGCCGTCCTGATTGCCATCCTCTTCCCCTATGGCTATACGACCGAACAGGCGCTCGGCGTTTCGGCCCTCTTTCTCCTGCTCACCCTCGAACAAATCCTGCTGGGCCTGATGCTCTCGTTCTGGTATCCGATTGGAAAAAAACTCAGGCAGGTTGTTCCGGACCAGCCACCCGTTCCCGAAACCACGCCTGAATAACGTCCAGCGCGTCCGGGTGGATACTGTGACCGATGGGATATTCGTGGTAGGTCAGGCGAACGGGCGTGGAAGTGAGGTAATCCCGGAGCGCCCGGCTCCCCGCCACGGGGATCAAGTCGTCCAGTGAACCATGCATCACCAGGACGTCCAGACCGTCCAGCGCATCGGGGCGCACGTCGTGGAGGACCTGGTCATCCAGGTAGCCGCTGATAGCCACGACCCCCGCAACCAGGTGTGGAGCCGTCAGTGCCACATTCATCGCCATGACTGCGCCCTGGCTAAAACCCAGGAGATAGACCCGGCGGGCGTCGGCTCCCACATGGGCCGGCAAGTCGCCCACAAATTTCGTGAGCACCTTCAGGCTCTGGGCGCGGCTGGCATGGTCGTGCTGCAAATTGCCCGGCACCCCGTACAGGTAATACCAGGCATACCCAAAGCCAATATCGTAAATCGCCCGCGCACTGACGATGTGCAGCCGTTCATCCAGATAGGGAGCCAGCCCCATCAAATCGTGCTCATTGCTGCCAAAACCGTGCAGCAGCAGCAGCAGCGGTGGCGGCCCCGGTGGTGGTGTTTGCGGTGGCCGGGTAATGGCATAAATCTCGCTCATGGCTCTTCGTGCTATCCTTTCCGTAGCTCTCTCCGTAGCTCGCTTAGCGTGGCACTTCGACTCGCGCCAGAATACGTCCCATGGTCGTGTCCGCGTTCAACCCCTCAATCTCAACCTCTGGCTTCAGCAAAATGCGGTGGCGGTAGATGGGCCGCACCAGGAACTTGACATCATCGGGGCTGACGTAAGGTCTTCCCTGCATGGCTGCGTAGGTCTTGCTGGCGAGCAGCAGGGCAATGCTGGCCCGCGGAGAACCACCAAGCACGAGGTCCTGGCTCTTGCGGCTCTCCTGGGCAATCTCCGTAATGTACTTGATCACCCCGCCCTCCACCTGCACCCCCCGTATCTCCTCCCGACACTGCGTCAGGGCCTCCGGGGTCATCACCGGCTGAAGCTCGGCCTGCTCCAGGTGGCGAGCATCGAACCCGCGGTGGTAGCGGTGCAGCACCTCCATCTCAATGGCCTGCGGCGCATATTCCACCACGATTTTGAAGAGGAAGCGGTCAAGTTGCGCCTCTGGCAGGGGGTAGGTCCCCTCGTGCTCCACCGGGTTCTGGGTTGCTAGCACAAAAAACGGCTCCGGCAGGGGGAGGCGATGTCCCTCTATGGTCACCTGGTGCTCCTCCATGGCCTCCAGCAGGGCGCTCTGGGTCTTGGCCGGGGCGCGGTTAATCTCGTCGCCAAGCAAGACCTGGGTAAACACCGGTCCCTTGCGCAGGCGAAACGTGCTGCGGTGCATATCAAACACCTGGGTCCCAATCACGTCCGAGGGCATCAGGTCGGGCGTAAACTGTATCCGCTTGAAATCCGCCTGGATGAGGTGCGCCAGGGTCTTTGCCATCAAGGTCTTGCCGGTGCCTGGTACTCCCTCCAGCAACACATGCCCGCCAGTCAGCAGCGCCACGAGCATCAGCGTCAGCGGATCTTCCTGCCCAACCAGCACCTTGCTGGCCTCTCGCCGTATCGCCGCCACGATTTCTTGCGTCACCATAAGCCGTGCCAGCTCCTTGTGGTTTCAACCTGACCAATTCTTCCTACGACCGGTGCGGTCATCTCCCCTTCTCCCCGCGTTGCCGTGACTTCGGTGGTGAGGGGAGCAGGCGTGAGCGGGAGCGTGGGGGAAAGCTCCACCGTCGGAGTGACCCCGGTGAGGGTGACCGTCGGGGTCACCGGGGACGAATCAGGGAAGGTCTCATCTTCCCCGGTCCAGTCTTCGGTCGCAGGACCAGAACGACCCTCCGGGCCGGGCGCATCGCCCGTATCAGGGAGCAAAAGCGTGACATTGCCAACCTGGAGGCTGGTGATATTGCTTTGCGCCAGGACCAGCACACTGAGCACCGACGCGCCGCACAGCACGACCACTCCCGCCACCATTTGCGCGAGGGAAAGCCGGGGGCCGAGCACGCGCAGGGCCACAGCTCCTGGGATGGGAACGACCAGGGCAAACGTCAACAGGGCCAACACGAGCGGTTGAGACATAGGGAACCTTTCCAGGGCAAGCGCGGACAAACAAATCATCTCATCAATCGGTTGCCATCAGCGGACCGGGCTATTCCAGGGAACGTCTGCCACCCCGGCGCGAACATTGACCAGCCGCGCCAGCACAAACAACCAGTCCGAGAGTCGGTTGAAATACGTGAGCACAGCCTGGTTGACCGGTTCGGCTGCGGCCAGTGCCACCACGCACCGTTCGGCGCGGCGGCAGATGGTCCGCGCCAGGTGCAGGTAGGCCGAGGGCAATGCCCCCCCCGGAAGAATGAACTGCCGGAGCGGCTCCAGTTCGGCTTCGAACTGGTCTATTTCCTGCTCAAGGCGGGCCGCGCTTTCGGCGCTGGTCCGGTCAATGCGGGTTGCCTCCCCCGGAGTTGCCAGGTCGGCCCCCACCACAAAAAGCTCCTGCTGGACCCGCCCCAGCGCCTCGTCCAGCATCGGGTCCACGCCGCTGGCCCGCACCACGCCAAGCATGGCGTTCAGTTCGTCCACTTCGCCATAGGCCGCCACGCGTGGGGCATCCTTTGTTACGCGCTGCCCTCCCCAGAGGCCGGTCGTGCCGTTGTCGCCCGTGCGAGTATAGATCTTCATCACTGTTTCGCCTTTCTCGCTCCGTCTTTCTCGCTCCGTGTTCTTCGGAATCTCTCACCACCACCATACCATGATACCAGAGATAGCAAATATGGGGGACGTTTTCACCCAGGGCGGCGTCTGGTTGCTTTCCGTTGCGTGGGGGCGGGGCATGCTTAGAGGAACAGGACTGAACATGGGTTGCGGCGGATGGCGCACAGACAGATGGAGCATAGCCCGCTCATCCTGGTTCATCCGGGCCAGCTCTGGCAGTAGCAGGGCAGCGCCGGGCATGGGGGGGAATCATAGCCCGAACGGAGCCGGTGTCAAGTTGGGAATACGACGTGACGGTTCAACTTCGAATCTTTTGCATCTGATGAACGCCGACTACATTGTCAGTGTGGGGGCCGGGGTGCAGGTGCGGGTGGCTGAGATGGTTCCCGAAACGGTCTGGCATCTCCTCAATGACCCGCACCGGCTCCAGTTGCTCCGGGACAACGCCCAGAAGGCGGCCCGTCCGCATGCCGCCTTCACGATTGCTGATGCGGTACTCAAGTCCCTGGCAACCGTTCCCACACCATCATATCCGTAGGGTTCCTTGCCTATGTCCCCAGGTGGGACCGCAACATCCAGGCGGTCTTTTCTTGCTGCTCCATCAGTCCGGTCAGAAAGTCGTTCGTCCCCATATCGTGGTACTGGTCGCAGGTGTCCACGGCCTCGCGCAGAAAGCGAATGCAGCTTTCATGATCGGCCACCAGGTTGGCAAGCATGGTCAGCGCGTCGGGGTGGTCGTTGGATGGGTGCTCCTTGAGCGTCGCATGCTCAAGGAACTGCACCATCGTTCCGATGGGCCGGCCCCCAAGCATCCGTACCCGCTCCGCAACCTCGTCTATCGTCTCCGCAAGGTGGTCATACTGGTGTTCAAAGAGTTCGTGCAGGGGGCCAAACTGCATCCCCTCGACATTCCAGTGGTAGTTCCGGGTCTTCACGTAGAGGACCGAAAGGTCTGCGACGATCTGGTTCAATATCGCACAAATCTTTTGACGGTGTTCGCTGGTCATTCCGATATTGACGTTCTGCATGAAAAACCTCCTCCTTAACATGCTTGCTGATAGTACGATTACGCCATTCAATCACGTTCTTCTGTGCTGCCCGGCTGCGGTCTCCTTTCATCCTTTCAGCTCATCCGAAAAACCCCCGCGCTTCGGCAGCACCTCACGAACCGGGTGGTCATGACTTCATGATAACGTATAGCAAGATATATGCCAATGGTCAGCGATGTCATACCAATGTGCATTATGGCGTAGCGTATTCCACCACCGTTCAGCCCGTTCTGTAGCCACCCTCGTACTCCACATCAAAACGCAAATTGGTATCAGAAGGCAGGCATCGTGGCATACATCTTGCGGCGCTGGTTGGTAGAAACCCCGCCGGGGCAGGGTCGCTTCGGGCCGAGGGAGGCAATGAATCCTCATCCCACCACACTCTACCCCCCCATGCATCATTCGCAGTCGTGACCATTCGCCGCTGCCTGGTGGGAACTGGTTGGTTCAATCAAGGAGAACGGAAAACGGAAAGGAGCCTTTATGGGATATCTGATACCAATTTGCGTTTTGATGTGGAGTACGAGGGTGGCTACAGAACGGGCTGAACGGTGGTGGAATACGCTACGCCATAATGCACATTGGTATTAGAACAGGACCGGAAAGGAGCAGATTCATGCGAGTGCAATGGAAAGATGGAGCAGCGATAACAAGAACAATGTGGTGGCGGCTGGTTGGACTTGCTCTGGTAGTATCGCTGTTTCTCGCTGCCTGTGGCGGCGGTGGTGGTGGTAGCAGCAGCGGCAGGGTACCCCCCACGGCTCGCGCCACGGATAGCCGCAGGGATGGTGAAACGGAGCCTGCCGGCGGGGTATCCCTGGAAATCGGCGTGAAGGGAGAAGAATTACTGTTCGACAAGGAAACCATGGAGGCCACCATTGCCGAAGGCGAAGATCTCACCATTACGTTTCACAACTCTTCAAAAACCCAGGAGCACAACTTCATTCTCCTCAATACCAGTGACATGAGCAAAGCGGAGGAATTCAATGAGGCCGCAACTGCCGCAGGCGCAGATGCCTTCTATTACCCCGAAGAGGATGAAGAAATGCGCGACCTGGTCATTGGTGACACCTACATTCACAACGCCCCCGAAGAAACCGGAACCATGACCATTCCGGCTCCTCCTCCCGGAGCATACTTCTATGTCTGCACCATCCCAGGTCACTTTGCCGCAGGAATGTACGGGATGCTGACTATCGAAGCTCCATAAATCCCCCATACTGCGACGAGGAGTGAGGGATGAGGCATGAGAGAGGGCGTTTCAGGGGTCGGGGGGGGCAGGAATACCCCCGAATCCCCGACCCCCGAATCTCCGTTCATCGCCGCGGCTTCACAGCCTGACCACCAGTTCGGCCAGGGCGTGGCGATAGCCCTCGCTCATCAACTCCTTCCAGTGCTGCCGGCTCTCCTCCAGCAGATGGACCCGTTCGGCCTCGCGGCAGCGAATATACTGGTCAAGCGCTTCCTGTTCCTCCTTCGTCGTTTCGAGCGTCGCCACGTATGCCTTTGCCACCGCGATATCCTGAATAGACCCCAGGCTACTTTGCAGCGCTTTGATAGGAGCGAGGAGCCGGTCTACCAGCTCGCCATGCTGGGCGCTGAGCATCTCCAGGACATAGCGCAGATGCTTGCCAGCAATCCGCGCCTCGTGCAGGGCAGCGTCATCGTCGTCTCTGGCAGGGTTCGCCTGGTCAGGGTCAGGGTAGATGACCCCGTTGGCCGATTCAGCCGAGTCGGTTGGGGCCGCCGGGGCAATCGGGGCAATCGGGGAATGGTTGTGGTCGGTGTCTATCGCCGTTTCATAGGCACGCAGCGCCTCATAGCGCTGCCAGATGATGCTGCCGACCACGTCGCACACCCGCAGCCTCGGGTTCCACCCCTCGGCCCGGTCGGTCAGAAAGCGGGCAAAATCGCGCTTGAAGATCTCATAGCCGGTCGAATCGAGCACGACCAACAGGTGCTGGTAGGCAGCGGCGCGGTCGCGCTGGAGTGCCGTCACCAGCGGAGCCATCGCGGGGCGCTGCTCTGCTGGCAACGGCTCAAGGTAGTGGCGAACCAGGTCAAGGAACACATCGCAATCTCGCACCTCCCCCAGGGACCGGGCGATTTTGCGGATGGGTTTCTGGAACGGACGGAGCGCCTGCGCCGAAACGACCGGCTTGATGGCCGGGAGGACAGCTCGCAGGCGGCGCGTCGCCACGCGCATATCGTGGACCCCCTCGATATCGGTATCTTTCCGCACCTCGCGTTCCATGGTCAGGAGTTCCTGAAAATGGGTGCGGAGCAGGCGGCGTCCGGTCTCTGCCAGCGTACGGGCCGACGAGCGCTCGGTGATGAGCGACCAGTGGTTGAGGTCCGCGTCATCGGCCTGAGTCTGGCTCTGGAGCCGGGGTTGGGTCTGGACATCGGCACGGTGCTCTTCCCGGTCCGGGGCCGGTTCCCCCGCCGGTGGCTCTGCCATGGCCCCCGTGGTGACCTCAACGGGGTGCTGGAAGATTTTGTTCCACAGGTCAGCCTTCTTGAGCGCCCGCGCCCCGTCTTCTTCGGCGTGGGGGCCGAAGAGGTGGAGCACCACCCCCTGGCGGCGTATCTCGCACGTCCGGATATGGGTGGTCTGGGTGTGCGAATAGTCCAACCCATCGGCAACCCGCAGCAGCGAAGCCAGACAGAGGGCAAGGTGCTGGTCCTTCTTGCCCAGGCGCACATAGGCCGGCTCCTCGTCGGGGCGAACCTTCTTGCGATGAAACGCTACCAGGCACGCCACAATGGCGCGTTCGTTCTCGTCCAACCCCGAAATATCCGAGTCCAGCACGATATCGCGCCCGATCAGGTGATGTTGCAGGGGGTCAATGGGGAAACCAACGTCGTGGAGCAGCGCTCCGACTTCCAGCAGGTCACGCGCTCGCCGGGGCAGGTCGTAGGGCCGCCGGACGGTGTCGAACAGGGTCAGCGCATGGCCGGCTACCGAGCGCATGTGCGACATGTCCACCTGGGGGTGGGTGAATGGTGATTCAGTGGTCATTATCATGAACTACCTCCTGAAGCAGGGCCAGCCCCCGCTCCAGCTTCGAGCGAGGTTCTGGCATAAGAACCATGTGTTCTCCCAGGGCCGCAACGAGAGCCTCCAGGTCCCGCCGCGTACCGGCGGGGCGGAGTTCGATTTCCAGTTCGCAGAAATCGTCGGTGGCTCCGCCGGCCTCAATGCGGCTCTCGTCCAGGCTCACTTCAGCCACCTCCTGGTGGCTGGCCGACAGGACCACGATGTGGTGGCGATGGGTGTGAATCGTCAGGAAGGGCACCAGGGGCACGTCTGGGGTCACCAGGGCCCGAACCCGGCAGCGGACTTCGCCATCGGGCCAGGCCGATGGGTCGGGGTCGGCCACCTCAGCTTCCCATTCGGCTCGCTCATGCACTCCCCCCTGCACCTGCCCTGGCCCCTTCAGGGTCACGATCACTCGCCCCTGGACCTCACGGGTGCGCAGGCCATAGCGGGCCCGTCGCAGGCAGCCGTCCGGTGTGTCGTAGTAGGTATTCCGCTGCTCCTCGTGCTGCGGTGCTGGCCGGAGCACGTAGGGGCCGAGCCGGTCCAGCGCCAGGAGCAACGGAAAGACTTGAGGATCGCCTATGCGGAATTTTGCTTCGATTTCCATTGGCATCACCTGTCCTATCCCGACCGAGATTTAATCATCTCTTAACACATTCTTAACATGCACTTAATATGAATATTTATCGTACCACAATACCTGGGAAATGTCAAACGTCTGTTCACGGTAACTGTTCACATTTGGGGGGTACAACTTTGTGCCTTGTTTCCTTGTGGGATGATGGCAAATCGCCAGACAGGTTTGCCAACACCCGCATCGGGTGGTATAGTGGGGGGGCTATTTGAACGAAGACACCTGCCATTCTTGCCATGAATCACGGTTTGTTCCTGCTGCTTCTTGCCATTCTCTGCGAGGTCGTTGCAACGACTTCGCTGAAAGCCTCCGATGGGTTTACCCGTCCCCTGCCGGTCGCCCTGGTCATCGGAGGGTATGGCATGGCGTTCTACCTCTTTTCGCTCAGCCTGAAAACCCAGATTCCGCTCGGCACGGCCTATGCCATCTGGTCCGGGTTGGGCACCGCCGGAGCCATCACCGCGGGGTTGCTCATCTGGCACGAGAAGCTCGACGCCTGGCGCGTGGTGGGGCTTGCCTTGATTATCATCGGGGTCGTGCTGGTGGCCCCCCGCAAATCATAACAGAACGGGACCACCGCGATAGCGATAGCGATAGCGATAGCCATAACGATAAGGAGCAAGAGCATGTATCAACGTGGAAGAAGCCCCCTTTCCCTTCGTTCCCTCCTTTCTGCGGTGCTTTCTGCGGCGCTTTCCGCCTGGATACTGGGGGCTACCCTGGTCGTGGGATGTGCGGCTTCGTCTTTCCCCTCCCCAACCGGCCCCGCCACCGAAACCGGGGGATTCTTTCCCACTGATATTGCGCGGGTGCAGGGTGGCAAAGACCCCCAACCAGCCGAACCCAGCGTTTCCCCTCCCCCGTCCACCGCCGTGAGCGCCTCCCCCTCCCCCGCGCTCCCGATAGGCTCGCCCCCTGCGCCGCTCCCCTCGCCCACCCCCGTGCCGATTCTGGCGACCTCGTCAATCCTCGATGTTGCCCTTCAGTCGGCCACGTTGCTCCCTGACTACCGCTCCGATTTGGACCAGGCCGACCAGTGGGACCACTACACCATCCGCGCAACGCTTGACCCCGCGAGCCAGACCATCAGCGGCGAAGAACAGGTTTCGGTGCGCAACCATGCCCCGTTCCCCATCAACGAGGTGATGTTTCACCTCTACCCCAACCACCCCGACTTCGGGGGGAGGCTAGAAGTCTTCCAGGTGATGGGAGACCACGGGCAACCCCTCACGAGCACGCTGGAACAGCGGGGAACGCTCATGCGCGTCGAGTTACCGTATCCTATTGCGCCCGGAGCGCGGAGCACGCTCACGCTGCCCTTTGCCGCCTACACGCCAGAGGAGCAAAGTCACCGTTCCTACGGAGCGTTCAACCAGGAAAACGGCGTGTGGTCGCTGGCCTCCTGCTACCCGATGCTCGCCCGGCTCACTGCCAGCGGGTGGGACCGCCGCGCCATTGACAGCACCGGCGATTTTGTCGTCGCCAGCACCGCGCTGTATGACGTGGTGCTGGATGTTCCCGCCGACTGGTTGCTGGTGACCACCGGAGTCCAGGTCGTCACCGAAGCCGAAGGGGAGACGCCCCCCCAACCCCCCATGCCCGTGCCGATGGAGATGCGGCGCGAACGGTTTGTCAGCGGGCCACAGCGCGAATTCTTCGTTGCGGCCATCAGGCAGGGCACACTGGAGCAGGCAACCAGCACCGTGAACGGAACGCGAGTGCGCGTCTTCTACCGCCCGGATACCTCCGCGACCGGGCAGCAAAGCCTGGCAGCAGCATCGCAGGCGCTCCAGATATTCAATGCAACGTATGGTCGCTATCCTCAGACCGAGTTGGACGTTCTTGCGGTGGTGCTGACCAACTTCTGGGGTGTTGAATACCCCGGCGTTGTCTTGATTGAGCAGCAGCTCTATGAACCGGGCGAGAACCACCACCAGCTTTTGAACACCATCATTGCCCACGAAGTTGCCCACCAGTGGTGGTATAACCAGGTGGGCAACGATGCCCAGGGCGAACCCTGGCTGGATGAGGGGTTGGCGAGCTTCTCTCAAATCGTCTTCTACGAGGGGCTGGGAGATGAAGCGCAGGCCGCCAGAGAACTCGACCAGATGCGGGCGCAATACCAGGCGCTCCGCAACGCCGGGCGAGATGGCGTGGTCCACCGCCCATCCTCAGCCTTCAACGGCACCTACGTGGCGCTGGTCTATGCCAAGAGTGCGCTGTTCTTTCAGGCGCTCCGGAACCGCCTGGGAGACGAGGTTTTTTTCCGCGCTGTGCAGCAATTCTATGCGACCTACCGCTACCGCGAGGCGACCGGCAACGACTGGCTCGCGGTGGTTCAGGAGACGTGTGGGTGCGAGGTCCAGGAGTTTTACCACGACTGGATTCTGCGCACGACCAGGGTTGAGATACCTTGACTGGCATCACAGAACAGAATGGCATCACAGATTTTCGACAAACCCGACCAGGTCTTCGACAATTTGCGCCCACGAGAAGGTGGTTTCCGCCAGCGTTCGGGCGCGGCGGTCAATGGCATCGCGCTGAGCAGGGGGGAGGCTGAGCAGGGCCGCAAGCTGGACGGCAAGGGCGGGAGGGTTGCCGGGGTCGAACAAGGCGCCCACCTGCTCCTCTTCAATGAATTCTAGGCCGGGCAATCGGGAACTGAGCATGGGGCGGCCCAACGCCAGATATTCGCCAAGTTTGAGCGCAGAAATGCCCATCCGGCGGTTGCGCTCGATGGGCGGAAACGGGGCTGCCAGCACATCGCACGCCGACAGGGTGCGGCAAACCTGCTCGTGCGGCACCCTGCCCAGAAACCGCACGTGCGCCCCCATCGGCTCAGCCAACCGTTGCAGCCTGGGCAACTCCGGGCCATCGCCCACCAGCAGCACCACGAGCGCCGGACGCTGCGCGAGCAGCAGCCTGGCCCCCTCGATGAGTGTGTCCAACCCCTGCCACGCCGAAAACGTCCCCACATAGCCCACCACCTCGGCGTCGGGGGGCAGCCCCAGGCTGCGGCGAGCTTCCAGGCGGTCACACGGGACAAACGCCGCCGGGTCTACCCCGTTGCGCGTCACATGCACCTGCCGTGCTCCGTTGCGGCGGACGATATCGGCCAGGTTGGGCGTCACCACCACCAGACCATCCGCCAGACGGTGTTCGATGCGCTCCACCACGCGGTAGAACCTCGTCCGTGCCCACGTGAGCGGCCCCGTTTCCGCACGTTCCAGGGCATATTCCATGGCTGGCAACCCGTTGAGTTCCATCACGCAGGGGACACCAAGCACGCGGCCTGCCAGCACGATTCCCAGATTGAACGAGGCGGCGCGGTGGTAGAGCACGTCGGGGCGGTACACCTTCGACAGCGCGACTATTGTGCGGAACAGCCGGGCCTGAAAGAGCACCTCTCGCGGGGGGTGGGGCGGCAGCGGAACCACGCAGACCGGGAGGCCGGGAATGGGCGTGGCAGGCGGGTTGGGCGCGAACAGGGTGGTCGGGCGGCGCTGCGCCAGCACCCGGCACACCTCGACAACGTGGGTGGTCTGCCCCCCCACTGCTCTCAGTTGCACGGCGGTGCTATAGAACCACCGCTTTGCCCGATAGCATGTCATGTCATATTCTGGAGCGGCCTGTCACGCGTCACGCATCGCTGATAATTCACTTCTCCCGCAAGACCCGGAGCTTGCGCTCAACTTCCTCCCGCGCAACGGGGTTATCGGCCCGGTCCAGAAAAACTTCCAGGTCGGCTATTGCCAGATCCTTTTTGCCCAGATGCTCGTAGGCGGCTCCCCGGCTGTAATAGACCCATGGGTCGTCAATGAACGATTCAATGGCCTGGGTATAGTCGCTGACGGCCTGGTCATAGTTTTCCTGCTCATAGTAGGCGTGCCCGCGGTCGCGGTGCGCCCACCCGTTGTCGGGGTTGGATTGGAGAAAGGTGGTGTAGTCCTGAATGGCGAGGTCATAGCTGCCCTGCCGCCGGTAGGCATCGCCGCGGGTGTAGTAGCCCCAGGTATCGTCGGGGTCGAGCCGGATAGCCTCGCGGTAGTCGTGGATAGCTTCCTCGCCCCTGCCAAGCTCTTCGTAGGCGCTGGCCCGCGACTGGTAGGCGCTGGCGTTGTCCGGGTTGAGCTGGATAATCCGGGTGTAATCTTCGATGGCCGGTTCATACTGACCGATGCTGATTGCGGCATAGGCCCGGTCATAATAGGCCTGGGGGTCATCGGGGTCCAGTTCAATCATCGTGGTGTAGTCGGCAATGGCCTGCTCATATTCACCCAGGCTTTCATAGGCATAGGCGCGATTGAAGTAATAGAGCGTCTCTTCCGGGTCCAGTTCAATCGCCCTGGTATAGTCGGCAATGGCCTGCTCGTAGGATTCCTGGTAGTAATAGGCATCCCCGCGGGTGTTGTAGACTTCGGGGTTCTCCGGGTCGAGTTCAATGGCGCGGCGATAATCGGCAAGGGACTGGTCATATTTGCCTAACCCTGCATACGCATCGCCCCGCCCCAGGTAGGAGAAGGCGTCGTCGGGGTCAAGGGCGATAGCCTGGTCGTAATCCTCGATGGCACACGCGTATTCGCTGAGGGAGGCATAGGCCTGCGCCCGCGAGGAACGATACTGCGGTTCGTCAGGAGCCATGGCAATGGCGCGGCTGTAGTCCTCGATGGCCCGCTCGTATTCGCCGAGGTTCTCGTAGGCATAGCCGCGGTGATACCAGGCATTGGCAAGGTCCGGTTCGAGGGCAATGGCCCCATTGAAATAGGCGACCGCACGGGCATATTCGCCCTGCTCAAGTTCGTCGGAGCCGCGGTGATAATAGGCAAGCGCGTTGGGGAGCGTTTCAACCTGCGGCACCATCGCGGAGACCGAAGACGAAGCGCAACCAGGAGCCGCGGCAGGTTCCACGGTTATCACGGTTGCCGCAAGCCCCGCGTTGACCTGCGAATACACCGCGCTCACGCGCCTGCCGAGCAGGGTCAGCATCCCTATGATGACAATGGCGGCGATAATACACAGCATGATAGTGCCCCCCAACCCCGCCAGCGAAAGCACCACCCATTTGACCGTTCGGTCGGACGACTCGGGTGGGGGGAGCCGGGGGTTATCCTGCATGTGGTTCACCCCCAGGGCATACTTCATCACGCTGATGGTTGCTCTGGTTCTGGCCTTCGTTCTGGCTTTCGCTCTGGGTTTCGGTCCGGCTCTGGCTCTCGTTCTGGTGGTGCTCCGTCGGTCGGGCCTGCCAGCGGTGGCGACACTCATCGCAGATATAGAACACCACCGGGTTCCATTCTTTGCCGGTGATTTTCTCCAGGGTCTGGCGGTAGAAGTTGACAAAGAAGGCCATGATGATGGGGATGAGGAGGGCCAGGCCGAAGGTGAAAAAGGTGATGAAAGCCAGGAGGCACCCGTGGAATTTGTTCTTCTGCTGCGGCTCCTCCCCGGTCTTGCCCTGTTCGCGGGCCTTGCGGGCCTGCTCAATATTCGACTTGCGCACTTCCAGAATTCGCGTAGAGCCGCATTCTGGACAGGTTATCAAGGGTTTTTTCATCGAAATGGCGGCGCAGAAAACCACCTGCTTCAGCGGGTGGAGGAAGCGCCGCCGTCCTCCTTTCGGTTGTCAATCCTAAACGAGTGTGCTATACTGCTTCGCAAGGCACTCTCCTGATGGAGAGACAACAGCTTTGCACCTGTACAAGCGAACCTTGCTGGTTCTGGTGAACCATCCGTCGCCAGGTAAAAGGTTCTCGGTATGAACGCTTCTGCATACTGGAAAAGCAGGGGGGCTTCATTGATGACCTGGACCTCAACCGGCACTGGGAAGCGCTCTAACTGTTCTGGACTTGCGTGGTATCGGCTCATCTCTCCCCCCCTCACGCTTCGTTGGCCGCCAGCACCGCCTGGGCAATCTCCTCGCCACGCCCCTGGGGGAGGTAGAAATAGGCTCCCCCCAACCAGGCCGCGAGCTGTTGCGCCTCCCCGCGAGACATGAAGTTGCGCTGCGTATCAACCACCACCGCCCCGATACCGGCGGTGCGCAGTTTGCCCGCCAACCGCTGCACCTCCTCCCGCGCCTGGGTGAGCCGCTGTTCCCTCGAATGCACCGGGTCAAAATGCAGCGGAACATTCGGTCGCCCATCGGTGATGATGACCAGCGTGGTACGGTGGATACCCCGGCTGCGGGCCTGTTCCGCCACCTGGTAGGCTGCCAGGAGCGCGGCGGCCAGCGGGGTTCCACCCCCCGTTGGCAGCACGTCCAGCGCCCGTTTTGCCAGTTCGACACTCTGCGACGGCGGCATCAGCAGGTCGGCCTGCTCACCGCGAAACGACAGCAGCGCCACCTGGTCGCGATGCACATAGGCTTGCTGCAAGAGCGCATTGACCGCGCCCTTGGCCTGACGCATGCGGTGCAATGCCATCGAGCCACTGGCATCCACCAGGAAGCAGAACAACGTGCCCGCCTTGCTGCGATAGCGCTTGACGTGCAGGTCCTCGGCGCGGAGTTGCAGCAACGACGACGAGGCCGACGGGGAGCGGCGGCGGGTTGCAGTCGGGTTGGCCTTGCGCCGCGAACGTCCGGACTGCGCCCGGCGCACCCGCTGCCAGGGAGCGGCGGCCCGCAGCGTGGCAATGACATCGAGGCGACCATCGCCCCGGCCGCCGGCACCGAACGGATGTGGCGGCCGCGCTGGCCGGAGGTTTGGCCCCGCGAGCCGCTCCGCCCACTGCGCTTGATGGTGAAAGGCGTTTCCAGGATATCCGGCGGTATCTCCGCATCCAGAGCGGCCAGCACCAGGTCTTCGATAGCCTGGAGTTCCTGCGGTGGCTCCGGGGGGCGCTCTTCCTGGTCTTCGTCCTGGTCCTCCTGTTCCTCCTCCTGCTGGTCGGGCGGCGGAGCGGGGGCCTGGTCGGGGGGGGCGGGTTGTTCTTCTTCTTCTGGCGCAAACTGCGGCACACGGGTGGCCCGTGGCAGCAGCACATAGCGGATAGCCCGTTCCAGGTCTTCGGGTTCCACCTCCTCGCGCCCGGCCAGCGCCGCGGAGGCCAGCGCCGCACGGGTGGCAAAGATATCGGCGCGGTGGCCTTCGACGCCAAGCACCAGCGCCGTCGCCGTCAGTTGCTCAATCTGGGCATCGGCTATCTGAACCGATGGGAGCAACTGCCGGGCCGCCAGCACCAGGTCTTGCAGCACCCGTTCTTCCGCAACCCAGGCATCGGTGGTGGGAACCAGCAGGTTGCGGCGGATCACCTCGGCGCGGGCGGGAGCGCTGGCCTGGACCACCGGCGCAACGATCAGTCCCACGCGGTCGAGCAGGTGGCGGCGCGGCGGCCCCTCGGCGGGGTCGTAGGTTGCCAGCAGCGCAAAGCACGCCGGCTCAACCAGGCTTAGCCCTTCGCGCTCAACGCGCACCACCCCGCTGTCGGTGGCGGCCAGAATGTGGTTGATGGTGCTTTCGTCCAGCAGGTTTACCCCATCTACATAGAGCAGACCACTGTGGGACCGTGCCAGCAATCCGCTGCGGTGGGTTCGTGTGCCGGTTGCCAGCGTTGCTTCCAGGTCCAGACCCCCTAGCAACCGGTCTTCGGTTACCCCCACCGGGAGTTCGACAAACGGTTCAACCCCGGCAAAGCGGGCGAAACTGCGCATCAGGGTGCTTTTGCCGGTGCCCACTCCAGCCGCGAGGACCACCCCACCCAGGGAGGGGTCCACGGCCAGCAGCAGGAGCGCCTGGCGGGCGGCGTCCAGACCCACCAGCGCCGGGAAGGGGAGCATGGAGCGTGGTTCAATCACCCAGAACCTCTTTCAAGGCTTCTTCTATCTTGACTTCGTCGTCCTGGGTTTCCAGGGGGTCTTTCCGCAAGCGGTGGCGTAGCGAGAGCATCGCCACGCGCCGTACATCGTCAAGGCGAACCTCTTTATGGTTCTCGAAGGCGGCCAGCGCTGTTGCGGCCCGGCTGATAGTCAGTTCTCCGCGGTGCCCATCAACGGCGAGCCGCACGCAAAGCTCTGCAATTTTGTAGAGCACCGGCTCAGGCAGGACCGTCTGGGGCAGGCGCTTCTGAGCCGCCTTGATCTGGCGTTGGAGACGCGCTTGCTCCTTTTCCCAGGCGGCGGCAAAGGCGTGCGGGTCGGCATCGTAGGCGCGGCGGCGCTTGACAATCTCCACGCGCTCGTTCACCTCCACAATGGTGGTGATGCGGGCATGGAGACCGAAGCGGTCAAGCAACTGGGGCCGCAAATCTCCTTCTTCGGGGTTGCCGCTGCCCACCAGCACAAACCGGGCCGGGTGCCGAATGCTGATCCCCTCGCGCTCCACCACGTTGACCCCACTGGCCGCCACGTCGAGCAGCACATCCACCAGATGATCTTCCAGCAGGTTAACTTCGTCAATGTAGAGAAACCCGCGGTTGGCGCGGGCCAGCAACCCCGGAGCAAACGCCTGTACCCCCTGGGTCAACGCCCGTTCGATATCCAGCGTGCCACACACGCGGTCTTCGGTCGCGCCGAGTGGTAGGTCTACCACCGGCACCGGAATATTGACGGTTCGCAGCCGGGTTGGCCTGGCCTGGCCGGCCGGACTGGCAGCCGGAGGGTCGTCTTCGGTGGTCTTGCTCTTCTTTTCAGCCTTTTCGGCCTTTTCGGCCTTTTCTCCGCACCGCTCACACAGGCCGGACGGACGGTCTGGCGCACACGCATAGGGGCAGCCATAGATCGCCTTGATGGGAGGCAGCATCGCAGCCAGGGCCCGCACCGCGGTTGACTTGGCGGTGCCGCGGTGGCCCATCACCATCACCCCCCCGATGGTCGGGTCCACGACGCACAGCAGCAGACCGAGCTTCAGGTCGGCCTGCCCGACGATAGCCGAGAAGGGGTAGGGCGGGGCGGGTCTGCGGTCCGGTTCCTGGTCGCGGTCTGGCGCGTGATTCTGGTGGTTGGTCCGGGCGGTCGAGGATGGTTGCGCGGGTGGCGTATTCGTCGTTCGAGTGGTCATACCGTCGTCTTCTTCTCCCGTTTTGCTTGATGAACCGACTCCGGGTGATGACTTTCCCTGCGCCGGCAGCGTTCGAGCGAACTTCTGCGATTGTACCACAAAAAGGCAGCGACCCCGGCTCACCCTGACAGCGTGGTAAGGAGACACCGAGGTCGCTAGGCAAAAATAGGCAAAAAGAACGATGCCCTGAAACGAAACAGGTTATTTCAGGGGCTTTTCTGGCGGATGGACCGTTGGTCGGGGGCCGCCCTTCGGGGTCGGAATGCTCGTATCGGAGCTGGTCGCACCCTTGTTTTCCGTCCACCCGGAAATCGTCTTCTTGCGGCTGTGGCGATCCACTGCCTGCGGCGGGTGTCGCAGGTCGCCAAACAAACCGTGAACTTCAGGCCCCCAGACATCGGCGTGCTTGTAGGCCGGTGTCCTGGCTCCGCCGGTGGGGATTTTCTCGCTTCGTCCACCGCCCAGGCTCACCTCGCGGGCAAAGGCATATTTGTTCGTAATGTAGAAACCACAACCGAAGCCACCCAATATAATCGTGACCAGTGGCACCCAACAAAGGAACGCGGCGTGTGTCGTTCCACCAAGATACTCAATGATTGGACCTGCTTCTGTCATGAACCCCTCCTTAGTTTGCGTATCCACGCCCCCTTGGCGCAGAGAACTTACCACACTACTACCAGGACGATCTCATACGTGCCAATCGTTTTACCATATATAGATGCATTTTACCATATATCGCAAAATTTGTACACCCCGCTTCCCGGCGGCTATCGGTAGAGCGGAGACGTCGGGCGGCGCAAGTCCACGTAGTGATATGGCTCACCGCTATGGCTCAGAGCCGCCAGCACCGCCATTTTGCTGTCGAGATCCTGCTCGCTCCCGAAACAAATAATGACATGCCCATCCACCGTGAGGGTCAACCCCTTTTGCGGGTCTACGGTGGCGTCGGTGACATACAGTCCCAGTTCTTTGAGCAGTCTCGTGGCGACCTGTTTGGCCGGAGCGCCAAGGTCCAGACGTTCGGCAATGGCGGCCTCGTGGAGATGCACCGGTGGGAGTGTCACCGACTCGGCGGGGGTGTCAAACAGGTCCTCGACAAACGCGCTCGCGGGGGAAAGGTCGGTCCGGACATTCCCGAAGAGGGCCATGAATTCCTGGTAGTCGAGGGGGGTCACCTGCTTGACCGTCGGCGTCGTCCGCGAGACAATTGCCTGGGCAATGGAACCAAAGAGCGCGTCAAAGGATTCATCGAGCAGCGCAAGCTGGAAGGAGTCGGCCAGGTCGCAGGCCTTGCGGCTGAGCGGTATCTTGAGCAGCACCGGCAACCCCACCCGGTCGGCAAACCGTTCGGCCACCCCGCTCCCGTCGTCGCGGTTGATGACCAGGCCAAGCAGCCGGGTGCGCCCCCCCATCCGCGCAAAATATTCGGTGGCGCGGGCGATGTTGTTGGCGGCGTAGAGGCTCTGGCGGTCGTTGCCACAGAGGATGATGACCTCCTCGGCCAGCGAGCGAGCCAGGGGCATGGCAAAACCGCCACAGACAACATCCCCCAGGAAATCCATCACGACATAGTCGAGCGCCCACCGGCTGATGCCCATGTCTTCGAGCACATCGAAGCCAAAGCTGATCCCACGCCCGCCGCACCCGCGCCCGACCTCCGGCCCGCCGATTTCGCACCCGAACACGGTAGCGCGTTCCCCCATAATCGGGGTCTTGAAGACGACATGATGGACCTTGAGATCCTGTTCGCGGCCTTCCTCGCGAAACTGCCGCCAGGTATCGCCCAGGGTTGGCAGGCTGGCCCCGCCAAACAGGGCATTGCAGCTATCGTGTTTCGGGTCGCAACCCAGTTGCAACACCCGGTGCCCGGTCAGGGCGAGCTTGGCGACCAGGTTGGTCGTAAAGAAGGATTTCCCCATCCCCCCCTTGCCATAGACGGCCAGCATGCGGGCGGAGGGGTCCCCAGGCCGATGGTTGTTGTTCTGTCCAGCCATGATCGTTTATCACTCCATTCCGTCTTGCGGCCACTCGACCACCACCTTGAGGCAGGATGGGTCTTCGAGCGCTAGCCGATAGGCCGCCTGGATTTTGTCGAGCGGCACCCGGTGGGTGAGCAGGTTGCTCACCTTCAGTTGACCGCTGGCTATCAAATCGCGGGTACGGGGGAGGTCGCCATCCAGCCCGGATTCCCACTCCCGTGCGACCATAATGCGGGCCTCGCGCAGGAACAGGGGGGCATAGGGCAAGTCCACATGGTCGTAGTAGCCGAGCAGTAATACCCTTCCGTGGTCGGCCAGCAGAGGGAGGGCGTTGGTCAGGGCGGCCATCGAGCCAGTTGCCTCGATGATGACATCTACCTTTTCGCCTTCCATAGCTTCTTCGACCGTCGTTCTGGTCACGTCAATAACCTGGTCGGCCTCCGACAGGGCGAGGCGGGCGGCCAGGCGGTCGAGGACGACCACACGGGCGGCTCCTTCCTGGCGAGCAATACGCGCTGCCAACTGGCCGACAATCCCCTGACCAAGCACCAGCACCTGGTCTCCTCTGGCAACCTGGGCCACGCGGACTCCGTGCATCGCCGTGGCTCCAAGCGCCAGCAGCACCCCTTCGTCCGGGGATATCCCATCCAGGGGAACGACCTTTTCTGCGTCGGCGCAGATGTATTCGCTCTGGCCGCCCCAGGCCGGGTTCACGCCCTTGAAACAGCGGGCCCCCCCTACGTAGACCAGTTGATTCAGCTTGAGATGTTCCGGGGTTTTTTTGCCCAGTCTGACAACGCGCCCGACGGTTTCGTAGCCTGGCACCAGGGGGAATGAGAGCGCCGGGTGCGGCATACGACCGTCCAGCAACATCCGCTCGGTCCCTGCGCTAATGGAGGTAAAAGCGGTGCGAATGAGCACCCCGTCTTCTTTCGGTTCGGTGACCTGAACGGTGCCCAACTCAATGGCATTGCGCCGGGGAATAACCACTGCCCTTGATGTGATAGGCATATACGACTCTCCTTAATTTCGCTTCATCAGTTACTCGTTCACCGTCGTTTGCAACCGCATCGCCCGCCGCTGTCGAGCCGAACGAATCCCTTTGATGACAAACTGCGTGGCATTGAAGAGATAGGCCAGATAGGCAACCAGCATCACCACCATGACGTCTCGCTGGTTCCACCCAAGCCACTGCACCACAAAGTAGGCGTTGTGGGTCAGGATGGCGACCAAGTTGCCGAAGTCTTCCCAGAAAAATTCACGGGCCATGAAATAGTGCCCGTAGACATCTTTTTCCCACAACATCCCGGTGATGGTAATCGCCCAGATGAGGGCGATTTTGACCCACACGCTGACGGTTGCGGCCCCGTAGCCTTCGCCCGTTGCCAGGTAGCGCACCACCAGCGCAAAGCTGACAATGAAGGCGAGAAACTGGGCCGGAGCCAGAATAATCTGAACGCGGGTCCAGGGGGAGGCGTTGCGCCGGGCTACCTGTTCGGGGGTATACATAGGATGGTCTCTCTGCTGCTGGTCATTTCGCTCGTCTCGCTCGTTTTGCTCGTTTCGCTCAATCAGAAGACTGGTCGGCCATTATCATTATCGTCAGGACGCGAATACGTTATCAGGTTGCCGTTTCGAATGTCAGGGCCGTTTCAATGTCGTTCGTGCTCAGTTTCTTAAAGTCGTGCAGACTGAGACCCTGGAGCACTACCACTGCCAGCACCATCACCATGGCCTCAAACCCGTAGATGATCCCATAGGCCAGGGGTGGGGACAGCACCCCCTGACGGATGAACAGGGTATGGAACCCCCCGCTGACGACGTTTGCCAACCCGTTGCCAAGCCCCTGCGCCAACCCCCACATCCCCATGTAGAAGCCGGTGTATCCCTCGACGGACATGTCAATCATCAGCGAGAGCGCCCCGACGTTAAACAGGCCGGTGCTGACCCCGAAGAGGAACAGGCCGGGTGTCACGAAAGATGGGGTTCTGGTCAGGGCGGACATTGCGATGAGGCTCAGGCTCAGGGCGATACCCAACCCGCCCAGGGTGGCTATTGTTTTCCTGGGGATGGGGGAGAACCGGACCACAACGAGGATGAGGACAATTCCCACGAGCATCCCTCCTCCCCAGGACTGGGTAAAGCTGGTGGTTTCCTTCAGCGACATGCCAAAGACCTCTGCGCCGAAGATTTCCAGAATGGCGTCTTGCAGGAAGATGCCAAAGATGGACAGGAGCAGGAAGAAGAAGAAACTGGCAATATGCGGGTTCGTTTTCAGCAGGTGCCGAAAGAGCGTGAAGCTCCCTCCGGCCCGGGCTTCCTCCCCTGGCTGGTTCATCAGCGCCGCGTGTTCCTCGTGCGAGATACGGCGCTCCATCCCCACCAACCCGACCAGGGTGCTGACGAGCACGATGGGCAGGGTGAGGTTGTAGAGCGTCTGCATCATCTGGGGGTCATAGGCCGGCAGCACCGTTTTGGCAATCCCCGCCGAAGCGATGCTGGTGAAAATCATAGACAGCCAGACCACCACGAAGACTGGGCCGCGCTGCTGCTCTTCGACCACTTCGGCCACCAGCGCGGCCGCCGAGTTGCCGTTGGCGGCAATTGCCACCCCGAAGAGGACAAACAGGCCAAACGCGAGCATCACCACTCCCAGCGATGGGATGAGGGACGCGAGCGGGGGAAAAGCTGAAGCGGAGGAATCCCTCCCCACCCACCGGGCAACCCCGTGGGCCCATTGCTCAAGCACCGACGAATGGTTCCCCAGTTCGAGTGCCAGCCGCGGGAGCATCAGAAAGACGAGCGCCCCGAGCAACCCGCTTGCCAGGATGGCGGGGCTGCGGCGGTAGCCGAAGAGCGGGTAGCGGTCGGTCAGGTGCCCCAAAAAGACCTGGAGGGGCGAGAGAAAGTGGTGGAGACCAACGAGAGAAGCAACGATAATCGCAAGGGCACCGAGATCATGAACCGCGATGCGATTGAAGTTGAACGTGAGAAGCCCGAACATCCAGCCCGGTCCGATGCGCATCATCGCCAGGCGGAGCGTTGTCACGGCCAGTCGCAAGAACTTCATCGTTTCCCTGTTCACACCCTTCCCAGTTTCAAACTCACCGGATTGGTTTCCGGGACGGTTCTATCGGGTGGTTCAGAACCTCTGCATACTACGGAATGGTGCGAGTATAACACAGCGTCGCAAAAGGCGCAATCTGGCAAAGCACGAAGCGCGAAAGCGCAAAGACCGGGTGGTCGCCAGGTCTGCGTCTTATGGTCAGTGGAAGTATCCAGCCAGATCTGGTATCATTTCGCCTGATGCGCATTGGAATAGACACCCGCTACGTCTCGGACCACTTCCCCGGCATCGGGCGCTATGTGGCAAACCTGGTTCGGTCTCTGAGCCGCCTGGACCACCCCCACACCCTCGTCCTGCTCACGCACCCGGCGCTCCCCAACACCCGCCACTCCCTGGACGCCCTGCGTTCCGCGCCCAACATCGAGTGGTCCCCCCTGCCTATGGCGGCTCGCCCCTTCTCCCTGGCCGAACACCTGCTCATCCCCCGCCGGTGCCGGGTGCTGCGCCTGGACCTGCTCCATTCCCCCTACTACCTCAAGCCTTACGCCGGGCTGCCCTGCCCCTCGGTAGTGACCATCTACGACCTGATAGGACGCCGTTTCCCATCCACGCTCCCCGCCCGCACCCGCTCGCTGTTCAACCTGGCAACCTGGTTGGCACTGCGCACGTCTGCGCACGTCCTGACCATCTCGTCCAGTGCCCGTGACGATATCATCACATCCTATCGCGTCCCAGAAACGCGCCTCACCGTCACGCACCTGGCCGCAGACCAGCGGTTTTGCCCGCAGCCACCCGAAGCTATCGCCGCGGTTCGCGCTGCCTACCATCTGCCCCCCCGCTACGTGCTCTACCTGGGAGCCAACAAGCCCCACAAAAACCTTGAGCGGTTGGTGCTGGCCTGGGCGCAACTCCACGAGCAGCCCGGCCAACCCGAAGCCTGTCTGGTGATGGCCGGGCACGAAGACCCGCGCTACTCCCAGGCACGGCGCATTGTGGCGGAGCGCGGCTTGAGCGGCACGACCCGCTTTCTCCCCAACGTGAACGAAGCCGACTTGCCGGGTCTCTATGGCGGAGCCGATTTCTTCGCCTTCCCGTCTTTCTATGAGGGGTTTGGTCTGCCGCCCCTGGAGGCCATGGCCTGTGGCACCCCGGTGCTGTGTGCCAACGCCAGCAGCCTTCCCGAAGTGGTGGGCGATGCGGCACTCCTGGTGAATCCCTCCAGCGTCAGTGACCTCGCCAGCGGTCTTCAGACCTTGCTGACCAACCCGTTGCTGCGGGCCGACCTGCGCCAGCGGGGGTTGCAGCAGGCGCAGACCTTTTCGTGGGAGCGCACCGCCCGGAAAACACTGGCGGTGTATGAGGCTGTCGGCCAGCGGCACTGCTAGCCGTGACAAAGCGGCTAGCACCCGTCACGGCGCTCATCATCACTACCATCACCATTACCATCATCACCATAATCATACCGTAGCACCTCCTGGCGTTCCCCGGTCTTCATAAAGCCAAACCAGCGGTAGATTTGCTGCGCCTCGTGGTTGTAGGACTGGGTATTGAGAGTTATCACCTCCGTGCGATACCGCTGCCCCAGTGCCACCACTTCCGCCACGAGCCGAACGCCTATCCCCTGGCCTCGATAGCGGGGGTCTACGGCAAGGCGGACCAGGTGCAGCAGCTTGCCCTGGTTGTGAATCGAAACATACGCATAGCCGACGATCTGATTGCCAAGCTCAGCCGCCATGAAACAGGCATCCTGAACCATCGTCAGTTCCAGCGCGGTTCCCTCTTTGGTCCAGTGGGCTTCGAAGCACGCCCGGTCCAGCATCGTGATGGCCGGCTCATCCTGGGGACGCACCGGGCGAATATGCACGGTCTGGTTTCCGGTCGAGGGGCGGTACAAATTTCGCTTCTCATAGACGAGTACATCAGTGTCATGCTCATACCCGTAGCGCCGCAGCGACGAGAGGAGCCAGCTATCGTCGGTGTCATCCCCGGTGTAGAAGATGCGGCGCACCCCGCGCTCATAGGCGGCTTTGTGGAGCAGCGGCAGCAGGCTTTCTATCGCCGCCTGAACCCGGATGCCCCTGGTCAGCCCAACCCCGCGCAGCCACGTCGTGCGCTGGAAGGCGTAGTCAACCAGGGCGACCGCCCATAGCTCCTGGTGGGGGCCTTCGAGCACCACGGCGTGAGCGTCGTTGAGCAGAGTTGGCAAACCCTTACCGTTCAACCCGTAGTAGTGCCGCGCTCCGTCGCGAAGCAAACGGGCAACGGCTACCAGGTCGGCCCTGGTGCTGAAGCGGGGCACGGCCTGATTCACATCAAGCCCATGTTGAAACCATCGCATAGGCAAAAACCCTACGAAGATGACCGGTCAGGCATTGACTGACCGATGGTCCCCGCCGCGCAGCGCGTCCGGTGGGTCGAGCGGTTCACGCCTGTTGCCTATTGTACCACCGGATGGCGCAGGAGGCGGATACGGCGGTCGGGAACAGCGGTCACGGGCGAGCGCGGTGGGCCGTGTAGGCAATAACCACCAACCCGCCGACCGCCAGCACCCAGTTTTGCCAACCGCGGACCCCGTTCGCGTCCAGGCGTTGAAAAATCCCCGCCGCCGTCGAGTGAGGCGAGGCAGCGCCCCCGCTCCCATCGGTTGGGGGGCCGGAGACTAGGCCACACTGCGCCTCAATGCCGGCATATTCGTGGCTCAGCAACCCCAGGCGCACCCGGTCAAGCAGCGGTTTATCCGCCTGCTCCGACTGTCCCGGCACCAGTTCGAAGCGGGCCCGCTCAAAATATTGCACCGTCTGTTCCTGGCCGGTCTGGGGGTCCGTTTCAACCAGCTCCCCGCTTATTGGGTAGCCAAAGACCGTTGTTCCCCCGTAGGTCTGGTAGAACTGACGGAAGAGGGGGTTGGCAATTGCGTCCCCGTCCTCGTCCCCGTTCCCGTCCAGACGGCGCTGCACCTCATTCACTGGATATTTCTGGCGGTAGACTTCGGTACCAATCTGCGTTCCCATCACCCGGTAGGGCCATGGCTGCTCCGGGTGCAGTTCGAGCCTCTGGCGCTCGGTATAGAGCACTGGCACCAGGCGCTGGCAATCGCCGCTGCGTTCCTGCCCCACTGGCCCGATGGGGTGGCCGAACACCGCGATGGCCTCGGTGAGGGGGTGGGGGGTGGTGCCGCTCCCCAGAGTCATCACGTGCTGCGCAAAATCTCCCCCGATGTGGTGGTGGGGAGCGCCTGCAAAGGTGAGCGTTGGGCACACGTCCAGGTATTCGTCCAGAGCTGCCGGGTCGGGGTTGACCTGGAACAATCCATCGAAGTCGCGCATCATCAGACGCACATGGTCGTGCAGGTCGTCAAACCCCTGGAGTGGGATGGGGATGGGGCGGGTGTGGTCGGTCATCATCGTTGGCAGGTAGCGGTAGCCGCTCACGCGCACCTGCCCATCGGCCTGGCGGATGATGCCGACGTAGAAAATGACCGAGGTATCGCTAAAACTGGTTGCCTGAAATGCTGCCTGGTCGGCAATAAAGTTTGCCAGCGAATAGATGACCAGGGTCTTGCGTCCTCCGGTGTCGAGCACGTCAACGGGTTGGAGCGTGTGCGATTGCGCCCCCAGGATAATATCGGCCCCGGCGGCGGCCATTTGCGCTGCCCCTTCGACCTGGCTGGGGTCGGGGGCGAACTGGTATTCATACCCCCAGTGGGCCGCAACTACCACCAGGTCGGTTTCGCGGCGGGCCTGGGCAATTGCATCCAGAACGCTCTGACGGATAGCCCCTTGCTGGCCGTATTCGTTGGATTGCCACAGCGGGTTGACCTGCGCATAGGGGTCGGGAATCCCGTTCGTTCCCCACGTGAAGGAAAGAAACCCGATGGTGATGCTAACCCCGTCGCGGCTCAGGGTCAGGGGCAGGTAGGTGGGGCGCGGTTGGTTGCTGGCGCTGGTCGGGACAGCTCCGTGGTGCAAGATACCCGCGCTCTGCAACACCTCCAAGGTTGCGTCAAGGCCTTCGGGGCCGCGGTCGAGGATGTGGTTGTTGGCGGTTGAAACCACCCTGATACCGGCGCGGCTCAGGGCCGCGGCGAGTTCCGGGTTATAGTTGAAGACCGGGTAGCCCGTGTAGGGGCTGCCTGCCAGCATCGCCCCATCGAAGTTCGTGTAGGCTTCGTCGGCGGCCTGGAGAAACGGGCGCACCTGCTCGAACAGGGTGTCATATCCCTGGGCCTCGGCAACTGCTTGAATCGTCTCGTGGGGGAAGGTGTCGCCGGTGGCGGCAAAGGTAAACTGCACATCGCCCGGTGCGCCGGCTCCGCACATATTCGCCCACATGAGCGGAGCACCGAGATTTTCGCTGCGGGGTGGCATTGCCGCAGCCGTCTGGTCAGCCGGGGCGGTCAGAAAGGGTGCTCCTGCGGCCAGGAGCATGACCATTCCGCCTATTCCGACCGTTGCCACGTTGATCAAGGTAGACGCAAAGAAGCCGTGTTTCATGTCCGGACCTTTCGCTCTGGATACCACATCCGGGCGACGACGTGTCCCTTGCGGGCGCTTCTGGTCTGGTGCCACTGGCACGAGCGGAAACCCGGATGCTGGAAGTGACGGAAATGATAGTACAATATCATATCATGCCATGCATCCCGGAATAAAGAATCGGGCCAAAAAGACCCATGAGTGAAACGACGAGATGAAAGCGAGGAACAGGGTTCATGATACGAATTACCCAGCGGCAGGCTGGCCTGGTGCTCATCGGCTCTCAAGCCGTTGGTATGCTCTTGATGTTCTTCCTGGTGCTGTTGAGCAGAGACCAGAATCCGCTCGAACTTCTGGGAACGGGAACCAGTGTCTTCATCTATGGGGGGCTGTTTGTGGCCTACTGGCGCAGGTGGGAGCGTGCGCGTTACGTCGCAGTTATTTTCTCAACGGTTTTTGTCGGTCTCGCGCTCCCGTTGATTGCCCGTTCTGAGAGCCAGGCATACGCGGCTATCCTCCCCCCCATTATGGCGCTGATGCTGGTTGAACCTGGTTGGGTGGCCGGGAGTGCGGTTGCCGTCGTTGTGATTATGGCAATCCGGATGGGAGGTCTTGGCATCTATGCGAACCCGTTTCTGGTGGTGCTGTTCGTCCTGATTGTCACCGGGCTTGTGGTCAGTCGTCTGGTGGCCGATACGTCCCAACGGATGGCAGAGGAAGAAACCGAACGGGCCAATGCCCACGCGAACCAGGCGAGCGAAGCGCTGGAACGAGTGGAGCGGCAAACCCGCGAACTGGAGCAGCAGAACGAAGAACAACGACGCCTGCTGGATCTGGTTGCCGAGTTGGAGACCCCGGCCATTCCTCTGAGCCGTGATACGCTGCTGGCTCCGATTGTTGGGACGCTGGACAGCCGCCGGGCGCAGGCTTTTACCACGCGCCTCCTGCACGAAGTCTACGCCCGCCACGTTCGTCAGGTCGTGCTTGATATCACCGGCGTGGTCGCGGTTGACACCGAAGTTGCCCAGACGCTCATGCGGACGGTGCAGGCCCTGCGCCTGCTGGGGTGCCGTATCATCATTACGGGTATTTCATCGAGTGTCGCCACGACTATCACGCAGCTTGGAATCACGTTTGATGGCGTGGAAATTGCTCGTTCTCCACAGGAGGTTCTGGGGCGTATCTATCAGCGCCAGGAGCCGGCACGCTCACGTCATACCAGTGATGCGTGTGATACATGATGCGTGATGAAGCCCTGGAGACCTGTGGGCGAATGGCTATCAACCAGATGGTGTCAAGATGATGTCAAAAAAAAGGAGCACTTCCTTATGATTGTTGGCATTCCAAAGGAGCAGTGCCCAGGCGAACAACGGGTGGCGCTCGTTCCCGCAGATGGCCCCGCCCTGGCCCGGTCCGGGCTGGAGGTCCTGGTCGAATCGCACGCTGGAGCCGCAGCAGGCTACCCGGACGCCCTGTATGAGCAAAAAGGCATCCAGGTCGTTGGTTCGCGGGAAACGCTGGTGGACCGGGCCGATGTTCTCCTCCAGGTGCGGGCCGCCGGGGCCGCGCCTCAGACCACGGAGGCGGAGATAGCGCAGATGCGAACGGGGCAGGTGCTCCTGGCATTTCTCGAACCGCTCTGGCACCCGTCGCTGGTGCAAGCCCTTGCGGGCCAGGGGGTCACAGCGTTTTCGATGGAGCTGATTCCCCGCATCAGCCGCGCCCAGAGCATGGACGCCCTGTCGGCCATGGCGAACATTGCCGGGTACAAGGCGGTGCTGCTGGCAATGAACGTACTCCCCCGTATGGGACCGATGCTGATGACCGCAGCAGGGACCATTCACCCGGCGCGGGTCTTCGTGGTCGGCGCGGGGGTGGCCGGGTTGCAGGCTATCGCGACGGCAAAGCGGTTGGGCGCAAAGGTCGAAGCCTACGATGTTCGCCCGGTCGTCAAGGAGCAGGTAGAAAGTGTGGGGGCCAGGTTTGTCGAACTTCCCCTGGAAACCCGCGATTCTGAGGGGGAGGGCGGTTATGCCAGGGCGATGGACGAGGAGTTCTACCGTCGTCAGGGCGAACTGATGGCCGAGGTGCTGTCCCACAGCGATGTGGTGATTACCACCGCGGCTATCCCTGGCCGGCCATCGCCGCGCATTCTGACGCGTGAAGCGGTGCTGCGAATGCCCCCCGGCTCGGTGGTGGTTGACCTGGCCGCCGAGCGCGGCGGCAACTGCGAGCTGACCCGGCCCGACGAAACGGTGGTTGAGCAGGGGGTGACCATCCTCGGCCCTACCAATCTGGCAGCCACTGTTCCCTACCACGCCAGCCAGATGTACAGCCGCACTATCACCACGCTGCTGCGCTATGTTGTGCAGGATGGGGCGCTCCGGGTTGCGCCGGACGATGAGATTATTCGGGAAACGCTGGTGACGCACAAGGGGCAGGTGGTGCATGCGAAGGTTCGGGCGTTGCTGGATGGCTGAGGTCCCCTGACCGGCACGAGGTAATGGAATCTGGGATGGAGTTCAAGGAAAGGAACGGTGTTATGGATTCGTTCATTTCGGCGCTGACCATTTTTGTGCTGGCAATCTTCGTCGGGTTTGAGGTTATCACCAAGGTGCCACCCACGCTCCACACGCCGCTCATGTCCGGTTCCAACGCCATATCGGGCATCACGCTCATCGGGGCGGTGGTTTCGGCCGGGGCGCAGGCCACGCTGGTTTCGACCATCCTTGGCTTTCTGGCGGTGGTATTCGCAACTATCAACGTGGTAGGTGGGTTTCTGGTTACCCACCGGATGCTTGGGATGTTCCAGAAGAAGGGTGAGCAGGAGCGGAGGGGGACATGATGGATATCCTGGTCAACTTTGCCTATATTGCTGCTGCGGTGTTGTTTATTCTGGGGCTGAAGGGGCTGACCCACCCTCGCACGGCGGTGCGGGGCAATCTGCTCGGAGCGATTGGTATGCTCCTGGCAGTTGCAGTAACCCTGCTCAATGAGCGTATTTTGAGCTTTGAATGGGTTCTGGCAGGGTTGGTGGTGGGAGCCGCGGTCGGGAGCGTGCTGGCGCTGCGTGTGCCAATGACCGATATGCCCCAGATGGTCGCGCTGCTGAATGGCTTTGGCGGCCTGGCTTCGGTGATGGTGGCCGGGGCTGCCCTGATAGAAGAGCAATCCACCCGATATGCTATCTACGCTGCTTCTGCTTCCGGTATCGCGCTCGTCCAGATGAACGTTGCCACGGTGCTGTCTGGTTTTATCGGGAGCGTGGCCTTCTGGGGCAGCCTGGTTGCCTTTGGTAAGCTCCAGGGGTTGCTTCAAGACCCGCCGGCGATAGCCCATCGTCAGCGAATCAATGCGGTGCTACTGGTGCTGGCGCTGCTCTTCGGGGGGTGGCTCGTGGGGATGCCCGAACAAACCTGGCTCTACTGGATGGTGGTGCTGCCGGCGTCGGCGCTTGGGGTGCTGCTGGTCATCGGCATCGGCGGGGCCGATATGCCGGTGGTCATTGCGTTGCTGAATTCGTATTCTGGTCTGGCGGCGTCGGCCACTGGCTTTGTGCTCAACAACAACGCTTTGATTATCACCGGGGCGCTGGTGGGAGCATCGGGGTTGATTCTGACCAGCATCATGTGCCGGGCGATGAATCGCTCGCTCGCCAATGTGCTGTTTGGGAGGCAGAGTCCCGCCGATGCGGCGGCCAGGGTTGACGATATCTATGCCGGTCGGGTCAAGTCAACCACGGCGGATGAACTGGCGATGCTGCTGGAAGGGGCCGGGCGCGTGGTAGTGGTGCCGGGCTTCGGGATGGCGGTGGCTCAGGCGCAGCACGCCGTGCGCGACCTCGCCAACCTGCTCGAAGCACGGGGCACGCAGGTGGAGTTTGGTATCCACCCGGTGGCCGGGCGGATGCCAGGGCATATGAATGTCTTGCTGGCGGAGGCTGACATCCCCTATGACAAGGTGAAGGCGCTGGACGAGATCAACCCGACCTTTGAGCAGGCTGATGTGGCTATCGTCATTGGAGCCAACGATGTGGTCAACCCCTCTGCCCGCACCGACCCGGCCAGTCCGATTGCCGGGATGCCGATTCTGGATGTGGACAAGGCCCGCAGCGTGGTGGTTATCAAGCGCAGCCTCAGCCCCGGCTTTACGGGGGTTCCGAACCCGCTGTTTGCTGCCGATAAGACGTTGATGTTTTTTGCTGATGCGCGAAAGGGGTTGCAAGACCTGGTGGCGGCGCTGAAGGCGGGTGGGACGCTCTGATGGGGGGTGATTTCATCTCATAGGCGCATAGACAGCATAGAACGGGACGCTTGCGGATATGAAGAGGATGTGCTATACTTTCAGGAGATCCTGTGGCGGGCGATTAGCTCAGTTGGTTAGAGCGCGTCGTTCACACCGACGAGGTCAGTGGTTCGAGTCCACTATCGCCCACCAAAACAAGAGATTTTTTGTTTCCCTGGTTCCCGTGCAACCCGGTGAACTATGCAGTTGGTAAGGTACTAACGGTAGTCTCCTCTTCAGGAGTGACAATGCTTCTTCTGTATCGGGTCTGTGCAAACCATTGCTCATCCCCCCTCGTTCATTATTCCCACCCCCGACGGGTCCAGCAGCGACCGGGCCCGCCCCAGAAAGTCCGCCTCGCGGCGGTCGGCATCGCGGTGCAGCCGCGGGGGATACCAGAAGACCTGGTCGCGCAGCAGGGTCGCGTAGACCATCTGCTCGTCCGCCCGCAATGCCGCACCTGCCAGCCGTCGCACCCCCAGGTCCCGCAGCGTGGGGACTTCCAGCAGGTGGGTGAGGTGGACCGCAACCGCGGCGTCCAGGGCACGGGCCACATCCGTCCGCGGGGACTCACCGACCGCCACCAGCAGGTCGAGCACGCGGTCGGGGTGCAGTCCCTCGCGCCAGGTGTGCAGCAGCAGGGCCGCCGATGGCGGGAGCGACGCTATCCCCCCGCCCGCCTCCCGCGGACGATGGGGACCCGTGCGCCGCAGCCGTGCCCAGTGCCCGTCATTACTCCGCTGCGCCATCTCCAGCAGAGCGCGGTACGCAGGCGAGAGGCCGTCACGGATGATGGTGGTCGTGTCGTAGGTGCCATCGGGCTGGCGGTAGTCGCTCAGGTCGGGCATTGTTATCCTTCCTCCCCCTCACGGGGCATTACTCAGCTTTCTCCTTCAGATGACCCGGGGCGTGCTACAATACAGACATCTTCCCGTGTTACTGAAGTATCTCGCGGCTTCCCTGCTTCGCGCCGTGCAGCGGCAGCGGGGGAGCCGTGTTTTGCTTTGCTGCCCTTTTTTCTGCGTCTTCAGTGCAGCCAACACTGAGGGCGCAAGTTCGGGCTTCCTGAGTTTTATCTTGGGAGGTGGTTACATCGTCGTTTCACTGTCGGCGTGGTAAACTTGCAGTGAAACGACAAACAGTCGCCCCTACGGTTGAGGCCAGACTAAGCGGCCAATCGTAGGGGGCGACTATTATTTATTACAGTATCCTCTGATTTCTTCTGATTTTCACCTGGGACGTAGTACAAAATTTTCGATGCATCTAGTCCCTCTTGATGGTACAGATCTGCCAGTCGTTCAATGACTGGTCTGTCCAACTCCTGAAATTTGTTATTCTCGATCCTCATTATCACTCGTCGGTCAACCTGGATACGTTCTGCAATTTCCCCTTGGGGTACAGTCCGTCCCAGTTTTACCTGTAATTCAAAGCGAAGTCGCTTTGCTTCTGAAATGAATTTTCCCACGGTTCACTCTCTTTCCTAAGTCCCGATACCTGGAATTGAATATATCACGGTTGGCTGTGCTTGTCAAACGTATAGTCTGGTGTTTTGATGATCGGATGCTTGACAATCAGTATGACTTGTAGTACATTACAAGTTTACTCAAAATACACTTTAATTGTACACCCAGACAGGAGGCCCCCCAATGGCAAAGGCAGCAAAAATCACCCTCGTCCCGACCGACGCCCCGCTCTTCGGGCGCACCGACACCGAGCGGTGGGCCGTCCAGGCGGGCGACCAGTGCCTCTACGTCTCCACGAACTACCTGGACGCGGCAAAGGTGCAGTGGCGGCCCGCGGGAACCAGCGCGAGTTCGAGTTCTGGGAGTTCGCCTGCCCGCTAGCCGCAGGGCACCAGGTGGTGCGAGGGCGCGAACAGACGACGAGCATCTCCCCCATCATCTGCACCCACCCGAAGGAACCAGACCGCACCTACCTGCGCGAGGTCTGGGGGCCAAAGGTCGTGGCGACCGTGGTGGCGGAGCGCTGGACGGAACTCACCACCTGGGCCGCGGCGTTTGCCCGTGGGGGGCGAGGCGCGGAGCGGGTGGCCGAGCGGGAGGACGGAAGCGATGGATGAACGGTACGAGCAGGGATGGAACGAGGCCCTGCAAGCGGTCTGGCAGCGGGTTTTTCCCTGGAAGGACCTGCCCATCCCCCTGGACCTCGAAGTGCTCGATGAGGCCATTGCCGACGCGATGCATACGAAGTTTCTGGACGGGTGCCAGGCTGATACCAATGTGCATTATGGCGTAGCGTATTCCACCACCGTTCAGCCCGTTCTGTAGCCACCCTCGTACTCCACATCAAAACGCAAATTGGTATGAGCGCGAGGCGCAAAGCTGGTGACGCACGGGGTCGCGAGTGGCCTGGAGCGGCGATGCCACACCGTCTGGCCCCGCACCAATGAGGAAACGGAGGATGTGATGGATAGGGATATCGAAACGCAGCGGGTGATGGACCTGGCGGCGCTGCTGGCGAACCGCACGTCGCCGTCACGGGACCTGGCGACGCGGATTGCGCCGACTCGCCGCCCCGTTGAGGTTGCCGCCGAGGTGCTGGCGGTCGGGTCGCGGTCGGAGTGGCGGGAGGATCTCACCGAGGCACTGGTTGCCCAGGGCATACCGCGGGCAGTGGCCGAGGCGCACGTCCGAACGGAATTTGGCGGCATCGTGCCCGCTCGCCCGACCCTGGCGCGGGCGGCGTAGGAAAGGGGGAGAGCGATGAATACCCAGGAATGGAGGAGGCTCAATGGTTCGCCGCAAAGCCCCTCAACCGTGGCGCTGAACGAACAGATTGCGAGGTTGGAGCGCAACCTGGTCGCGCTCCAGGCCGCGATGCAGCAGTCCCAGGGGGAGGTCGGGCAGCGCATACGGGAGGGCCATCGGCGCGACCAGGAATTGCTGCGACTGCGGCAGCAGATGCAGGCAATCCAGCGAGGGCAGCCAGACTCGCTCCAGGGGATGCTTTTTCAGAGCGAGGAGGAACGTCACGCCCTGGCGCGACAGGTCGCCTCTCAGCGCCAGGGGATGGCGCTGGCGGTGCGGCTGCTGCGCCAGGGTGCAGGGTCGCAGGCGCTGGACCTGCTCCAGGGATGGTAGAGGGAGCGGCCCTATGAGAAGGTGGAAATCGGAGCACACAGCCCTGCCCGACGCGGAGACGGCGCTGCCTGTCGCCAAGATTGCGGTACCACAGCAGGCGGGCGTGGTCACTGGCCTGCCACTGGTCATCCTCGACACCACGGCGCGGCCCGACCTGGCCCCCCTGCTGACAGGGATGATCCAGGTGGCGACGGTGGAATGGCAGTGGGCCGCACAGTTCGTCGCAGGCCGCCTGGTCGTGCTGCTCCAGGTGATACCCGCGGTCATCCCGTCCTTCACCATCGGGTTCCACCTGGACACGCCCGACCAGGCGCAGCGGCTCTTCCTGCTGGCAATGGTCGGGATGATGCGCCTGGTCTGCCTGCGTTATCCCGACCAGTTGATGGAGTTCGACTGCGCCGCCGACGAACCCATCCTGCGCCTCATCAGCAATGTGCCTGGGGAGGCAGCCCGCCACCTGCTCGTGCGGGACGGCGCGACAGGGGAGGTGTTTGACCTTGAGGCAATGCGCGTCCAGGTGCGGGAGCGGCAGCGGGTGGCGAAGACGGCATAGCGAAAGGGGAATGCGTGATGGAGTGGACCAGACACGATGGATTAAGCGGCAACAGCTACTGGACGGCGATGGATGGTCGGCTGTCGGTGGCCTGGATTGCCAGCATCCAACGCTATTTGATCGGGATGGCGGGGGTGTCGGTTCGGAATGCGCCGTTCGCCAGTCTGGAGGAAGCCCAGGCCACGGCGGTGCAGTGCTGGCAGGAACGGCAGGAGGGGCAGAATGGATGCGGACCTGTTTGACGATTTGAGCGAATGGGAGCGGCTCATCGCGGAGATGGTCTTCCTGCTCCCGAATGAGGAGGCGGCGCTGCACGCGATGCCCGACGAGGACCTGTCACGGCTGACGCAGACGCTCTACGCGCTGGCCGCCAGCGTGGAGGTCGTGGCATCCGCACGACTGCCCGATATCCGCGAAGCGACCACACGGGCACGGGCAGCTATTCGGAGGCTATGCGGCGGCCAGCGAGGGGCTGCGGCGGAGCTTTGACCTGGTAAAAGCGGTATGAGGAACCGAACGAAGGAGGGCTGAGCAATGACCGACCGACACGACCCCCTTGTGCCCCACGTGCTGCTGGCCGCGCCACGCCCGGCGCTCTACGATCTGCCCGACCTGCGCCGCGCCGCAACGCGCTATCACACCACCTCGACCGTGCGGGTGCAGGACGGGGAGCAGCCCGCCACGGTGCGGCAGCATCGGGTCTGGTGCCTGCCCACCGAGCAGGACTGGCGCGAGGTGCAGGAGACCTATGGGGCCTGGCGCGAGGCGCTGCACGCCTTTGCCAACCGCCTGCGCGACCTGGGCCCCTACCAGGCGCGGCTCCTGGAGGCGGGGGGCCTCAAGCAGGCTCCGAACCCGCTGGCTCCGACGGTGGCGCTGGCCGACCACCCCGACGACTGGCACGGCTTTTTCGACCCCGACGACCTGTTCCTGCTGCCGGGCGACCAGCGGTGGCGACCCTTGGTACGGGCTGCCGTGAGCGCCCACACCCCGAAGATGGTGCGGCTGGCGAATGATAGCCTGGTCGCCCAGACGGGAGCCTTCCCGTGTCCCGATGAAGCGGCCTGGGAGGAGGTGCAGGCGGCGTTCACGGCGGCGCAGCAGGCACGGGACACCTTCCAGTCCCACCTGGCCCGCCTGGGGACCTATGCGGAGGCGCTGGCCGACGGGCGGTACGCGCCGCAGCGGGCGCTGACCCTGGAGCAGGCGGCCCAGGAGATGACGCACCAGGATGCAACGCTGGAAGAGGCGGCCCAGGCAGCACTGACGGTGCTCCTGGCGGCGGGGTACGATGCCCTGCGCCAGGACCCTGCCACCTGGCTCGTCTGGCGGGGCGATGAGACCCTGGGCCCGCTCGATGCCGCTGCCGTCGTCAATCTGGCCGTTCGGGGAGCGGGGGAGGCCATAGCCGATAGCCGATAGCCGATAGCCGATAGTCCTGAACGTGAGGCGCTCCCTGCACCCACAGGAGAGCAAGCCACCAGGCACCGTCGTGACCAGGACGGGCAAGACCGCGAAGTATCGGCTATCGGCATACCCGATAGTCCTGAACAGGAGGCGTTCCCTGCCTCTACAGGGGAACAGACTGCCGAGACTGTGTCCGACCAGGATGGGCAAGACGACGCGGTATCGGCGCTCGGCGCTCGGCTATCAGCTCTGACCGACGACCACATCCTGCTGCACCAGGGCGACTGCCGCACCGTGCTGGCGGGGATGGAGCCTGACAGTTACCGAAACCATAGCGAAATCTTCCATTTCCCATCAGAATGAGAGAAATGACGATTGCCCATAGCCCCGATGTTTCTCTGGCGATGCCAGATGCTGACCTGCGCCCGATTGACCCGCATTGGGTATCTGGGCGGGCGGTTGCACTGCGGG